>DATBYO010000104.1:0-8604 GCA_036513655.1 Candidatus Dormiibacterota bacterium
GAGGCGCCCGAGTAGTCGCCCCAGCGGCATGGGTTGGTGGTGCAGTTGCCCTGGAAGGCGGTCTCCTGGTCGAAGGTGGCACTCGTCCCCAGCAGGACCTCGCCCGCGTCCATCTGCCCCGCGGGAGTCGAACTTTGTCGAGTCTGGGCGCCGATCACGGCCAGCGTCGATCCGCTCCCCCGGTTGTAGAAGATGGCGGCGTCGCTGCCCGCCGACGACGGTGAAATTGCGGCATTGAAGACGTAGTCGGTGGTGCTGCCGATCTCGCCTTCCTGCAATACGGTGAGGGTGGCGGGTAGGAATTCATTCCAACGGACCACTGCGCGTCCGCTTGCTCCCGCAACCGTGTGCTGCGTCCAGATCGCCTCCGCGCCGCCGGCCGCTGGATCGCTGAGCTGGACCGCCTGGGTGAAACGTCCATCCAGACTGTCGAGCAAGTAGGACGTGCCCGGTTGCGGCACGCTCGGCGGGACGCTGAAGCTTGCCACCGCGATGTCGCCATCGGCGACGAGCGTCGGTCCCGCAGCAAAATGCCAGACCATCGCCTTCGACTGCGGGGCAACGGTATCGTCATGAGCGGCGACGATGTATCCCGGCGACGACGCGTCGACGGTATTGGCCGGCACCGGCGTGAACGCCGGTGAGCCGTCGGCGTTATGCAGCAGGTGCGTGGCATCCGCGAAGTACCAGGCGGAAACCGGCGAGCTGCAGGTCGTGTCGCCGGCGAGCGGCTTGGGGATCGCCCAGACGTTGGCGGTGATAAAGGGGTAGGTCGGCGAGGTGTCGCTGTACACATTGCTGCCGATGGTGATGAAGCTGGCGTCGTGGCCCAGCTTGGGATAGTCGTTCAGGCTGCTGCCGGTGCCGACGCCGTAGCGGCACCAGCCGGCAGGCAGGTTGCTCGGATCTGCCGTCTTCGACCAACCGAACAACACAGAGTTGTTGCTGGTCTGAAAGCCGATGAGGGCATAGATCCAGCGGTTTGACTGGCCGTCCCACTGGATCTGCACGTCCGTCGGCGTCAGGCCGGACGGGGTTCCCGCAAAGCTGGCCATGTCAAGCGAGCTGACGCGGGCTAACGTGTTGCGGTCAAAGACCGCGACGAACTGGTTGACGAACTCCACGTAGAAATTGGGGCCGATCGCGCCCGTGGTGTCCGGCGGTGTGACACTGTTGCCTTCATCCGAGGCCGACAGGCCTGGCTGATTGAGGTTATTGAAGATGGCCGCCGAGGGTTTCTGTGCCGCCGGTTCGCGTCCTTGAGTGGTTGGTGCGGCGCTGATCGCGGCGGCATCCGCCCGGCGTTTGGCCTGAGCGAGCGCGGCCGGATTCATCGCACGAACCGGAACCGAAACGCGGTGCGTCGGACTCGAACGTGGCGACGTCTGCAATGCGACGACAGGAGCCCGGCCAACGGGCTGAAGTATGTGCGCCAGCCCTGACGAAGCGGCGCGACCCGGTGCGGCAACCGCCGCCATTTGCGCGACCACGATGAGGAAGATCCCGGCGGCGAGCGCCGGACCACGGACGATCAGACGGTGCGCCGAGCGCGTGCGTGCAGACGTCGAATGATTGGCTGACATGGTGCCCTCCCTGATGCCCCCTAGTGCCGAAAGATGACCGGACTATCGCGCCCCTCGGAAGCGCTGTCAATAGAAAACCGTGAGGGAACCGTCTTTATCGGGCGGCCGCGACTGAATGCGAAAAAGGGATCACATCAAGTCCGAGCGAACCCAGCCATGGCCCTCTGCCCGTGACGCTATGGCCAGCGGTTTAGCCTCCCCGCGACCGAGGGCTAGAGGACCGTCTCGTCCGTCGTGACCTGGTCCAGGATCTCCTGCCGAAGAAGAGCCTCGTCGCGCTCACGAACGCTCTTCAGGTTGCGGAATGGTCGGTCGAGACCCATCCGGCCATGAATCACCCAGGCACCGCCCTGGGCGAACGCCATGAGGTTGACTTCGTAAATCCGGTGGCCGTTGCTCTTCCAGGCGAGCGTCCAGCGCGGCGGGCGTGATTCGTAGGATGTCTGGCCGCGGCCATTAAGTTTTTCCCGGTTGATGTCGGCGAGCTGTTTTAAGACCAGGGAATCGAGTGCGATCAAGAGCTCGAACAGCTGCTCGCGGTAGTTGTCAACCCGCCCCTGGAGTTGGAAATCCGCCTCGGTGACCGGCATCCCGCCTCATGATACGTTTCTCCCCAAGATATCCACAGATTGTGGATAAAAGTTGACCTTGACACAACATCTTGTAGGGTCGCACAATAGTGCGGCCCCGGATGGATACCGCCGTCGACGTCCAGCTGCTCACCCACACGCCTGATCCGATCCGGGTCATGTACGTCGCCTTCCGCACCTGCTACTCGAAGTTCACCCCGCAGCAAATCTGGGCCGACATCGAGTCCGGGAAGATCTCCGAGGAGAAGATGAGGACGTTCATCTTCGACAAGCTGAAGAGCGGACATTCCTCGCCGCGTACGCAGGTCTATTTCACGTTCGCGGTCAGCGGCCTGTCGCGCGCCGCCAGCCACCAGCTGGTCCGTCACAACAACGGCATCACCTTCGACCAGCAGTCGCAGCGCTACTACGCCTTCAAGGAAGCGGACTTTCCCTATGTCGTGCCGGAGACCTGGGAGCAAGCGGGTTTGCGCGAAGAGTATGTGGCTTTCATGCGCCGTGTCGGGGAGCTCTATGACCAGGCGCTCAAGGCGGGCGTTCCTGCGGAGGACGCCCGCTTTCTCCTGCCCAACGCCGCCTCGACGAACCTCACCTTCACGGTGAACTACGAGGAGTTCCTGCACGTGGCGGACCTGCGTCTCTGCTGGCGCGCGCAGTGGGAGATCCGGCATATGTGGGCCAAGGCTCGGAACGCGCTGAAGGCGCAATTCCCGGAGCTGGCGAAGCCGGTGCAACCGAAGTGCGGCGACCAGCGGATGGGGTACTGTGACGAGCCACTGGCCGAGTATCTGAAATGCCCGCTCGGTGCTCGCCGGATCCGGCTGCACAAGGACGAGATCGTCGCGGCGGCCAAGACGGGCCGCACGCTGGAGTCCACGCCGCTGACGGAAGAGGACCTTGCGTTGCTGACGCCCCGACCCGAATTCGAGAAGGTCGCGGCCGGCACCGCGTCCTAGTCGCCGCTCAGTCCATCGCTCGCTGGTCGATCTGACCAGCTAGGATTTCTGCGTGGGGACAGCGCCCTCGGCCACATTGGCGCGTCACTGGGTCCCGGAGCGATCGTTGCTCGGCGATGCCGGATTGGTCATCGCGTTCAGCCTGTTCACCGGCCTGATGGCGCACATCGCGATCCCACTGCCGTTCACGCCCGTGCCCATCACGGGCCAGACATTCGCGGTTCTGCTCTGCGGCGCGGCTCTGGGTGCTCGGCTTGGCACCGCGTCCATGCTGCTGTACATCACCGAAGGCGTCGTGGGCCTTCCGGTGTTCGCCGCAGCGCCGGGCGCGGCCAGCTATGGATACCTGGCCGGCTTCGTCGCCGCGGCGTTCATCGTGGGCTGGTTTGCGGATCTTGGCTGGACGAAAGATTTACCCCGTACGGTCGTCGCCATGATCGCCGGGGAGGTCGCCATTTATTTTTTCGGGCTACTCTGGCTCGCCCATTTCGTTCCGCCGACGAAGGTGCTCGACTTCGGGCTGTTCCCGTTTTTGGTCGGTGACGCGATCAAGCTGGCCGCGGCGGCGATCGTGCTCCCGGCTGGGTGGCGGCTGAGCCGCAGTCGATGAACGCGTACTGCTCCAGCTGTGGGTCGAAGACGGAGACCCGGCTGGTGGCGAAGCAGCGCCTGAGTGTCTGCCCGCAATGCGATCGGATCTTCTTCCGTAACCCCAAAGTGGTGGTGTCGGCGCTGATCGAGGACGGCGGCCGTGTCCTCCTCGTCCTCCGCGACATCGAGCCGGGCCGCGGCCTCTGGGGAATGCCCGGCGGGTATGTCGACTGGGACGAGCACCCGCAGGACGCGCTGATCCGGGAGTGCATGGAGGAGGTCCGGGTGCGCGTCGAGCCGCTGGAACTGCTCGCCGTGCAGCACATCCTGATGGAGGACGAGGGCATCGTGCTTCTTCCGTACCGTGCCCGACTGATCGCCGGCAGTCCGGCAGTCGGCGATGAAGTCCAGCAGGTTGGATGGTTCCAACCGGACGCGCTCCCGCCGCTGGCGTTCGGCAGCCATCGCAAGGTCTTGCAGCACTGGACCCGAGAAGTGCTGGCCCGCGGCGCGGCCTAGGACATCCCCATCGCGCGAAAGAGCATCGTCACCAAAACCGGGGATGGGGGGGAGACCGGGCTACTGTACGGAGGCCGCGTCGCAAAAACCGATCCGCGCACCGAGGCGTACGGTGCCATCGACGAAGCGATCTCAGCCCTGGGTGTTGCTCGCGCGCTGGTCAATGACCGCGGCCGGCACGCCATTATCCTCCGGGTCCAGAGTGAGCTGTTCACCGTGGGGGCCGAGCTGGCGACCGACGTGGCGGAGTACGACAAGCTCGAGCAGCATTTCATGGTGGTGACGGCGGACTTCACCGGCCGGGCCGAGCGCGAAATCGCCGACCTCGAGCGTCGCATTACCCTGCCGGATGCGTTCGTCATTCCGGGTGGCACGCCGGCGGCGGCCGCGCTGGACGTGGCCCGCGCGGTGCTGCGCCGGGCGGAACGCCGCATCGTCGGTTTGCAGCAGGGCGGTCAGCTGCGCAATCCGGAAGTGCTTCGCTACGCGAACCGACTCTCGGACCTGCTGTTCATGCTGGCCCGGGCGGAGGAAGGGGCGGCCGTCAGACCGCTGTCGGGACGACGAGCGGCCCACACTGCTGCAGCGCCAGCCCGCACTCCTCGCGCACCCAGGCGTCCGCTTCGCGGCTGAGCGCCAGCTCGAGCCGGGTGCGCGCGGCCGCGCCGCCCAGCCGGCCCAGTGCCCACGCGGCATGACCGCGGACCAGCGGCTCGCGATCCTCGAGGGCGCCGGCCAGCGCGGGTACCGACCCGCGGTCGGCGATGTTGCCCAGGGCGATGCAGGCATTGCGAAGCAGTCCCGACCGTCGAGTCCGCCAGAGGGCGCTGCCGCGAAATCGCGCGCGGAAGCGCTCCTCGTCGAGCTCGAGCAGTTCTTCCAGGCGTGGTCGCGCCTCGATCGTCGGGCCGAAGGCGTCGAGCGCCGCGGCGTCGGGAGCGGCCGCTCGAGGGCTGACGTTGACCGGGCAGATCTCCTGGCAGAGGTCGCACCCGAAGATCCAGTCGCCGATCAGCGGTCGAATGTCGAGCGGAATGACGCCACGGTGCTCGATCGTCCAAAAGGAGATGCAGCGCCGATTGTCCAGCACCCCGGGCGCGACCAGTGCGCCCGTCGGGCAGACGCGCATGCAGGCATCGCAGCCGCCGCAGCTCTTCGTCAGGGGCCGGTCCGGCTCGAGGTCGGCGGAGGTCACGATCTCGGCAAGCAACACGTTCGACCCCACCCCTGGGATCAGCAGGTTCGTGTTCTTTCCCAGCCAGCCCAAGCCGGCCCGCGCCGCCGCCGCGCGATCGAGCATCCAGCCATGGTCGACGTAGGTCTTCGCCGAGTGACCCTGCTCGCGCAACATCGCGAGGAGCGGCTGCATTCGCTCGAGCAGGACCTCGTGGTAGTCGCGGCCAAGGGCGTAGGCGGCGATCCGGCCGCGTGGGCCCCCACCCTGCCCTCCCCCAGAGGGGGAGGGATACTTCGGTGAGGGATGGGGGAAGGCGAGGGCGATGATGCTGCGGGCGTCTGGTGTCGCGCGGCGAGGGTCGGCGCTGGCATGGACCCGGGCCTCGCTCCACCAGGACAGGCCGTCCATCAGGCCTTGCGCGGTACGGTGGGCGGCCACGGTTTCGGCCTCGCAGAACGGCTCCGCCCCGGTCACGCCCACGCCGCAGAAGCCGAGCTCCCGGGCGCGGTGCTTGAGCTCGTCGGTCAGGGACATTTGACCCTAGCTTAGGTGCGGTCGCGGGAGTAGGATTAAGTGCAATGCAGGGCAGTGCAGTCTGGCGGGAGCTCCAGCTCCTCTTGAGCCTGAACCTGCCCGACACCGCCTACTACCTCTGGGAAGGGACTGCCACCTGCTGCCATTGCGACGACCAACGGCTGGTGATCGGCGCGCCCACCGAGCAGTCGGCCCGGCAGCTCGTCCAGGCCTACCTGCCGGTCGTCCGCCGAACGCTGGAGGCCATCCCGGATGCGCCGAAACGCGTTTCCGTGGTCGTCACAACGGGCCCGCTCGCGCACGCGTGATTGCCGGGTAAGGAGCAACGGCGCCGACTCAAGGCAGAGATCGTCGGCGACGTCCAGGGCGTTGGCTTTCGGTTCTTTGCCGAGCGGCATGCCCGCACGCTGGGACTTGAGGGCTACGTTCGCAATCGCTACGATGGCGCGGTGGAGGTTGAGGCCGAGGGTGACGCGGCGGCCCTGGAGCACTTTCTCAACGAGTTGCGTCACGGGCCACGCCTGGCGCGCGTGCAGGACGTCCGGGTGACCTGGCTGCCCTACAAGGGAGACCTCGGTCCGTTCGGCGTGAGAGGATGAGCGGGATGAAATTCGCCAAACGCATGGACGAGATTGGCACCGAGACCGCCTTCGAAGTGCTTGCCAAGGCACGCAAGCTGGAGGCGCAGGGACGCAACATCGTCCACCTGGAGATCGGCGAGCCCGACTTCCCCACGCCGCCGAATATCGTCGAGGCCGCGGAGCGCGCGCTGCGCGACGGCTACACGCATTACACGCCCGCCGGGGGACTGATGCCGGCCCGCCAGGCGGTCGCCGACTGGATCCGCCGCTGGTACGAGGTCGAGGTCAAACCGGAGCAGGTCGTGATGGTGCCGGGGTCCAAGAACGTCCTGCTGTTCACCATGCTGGCGCTGGTCGACCAGGGCGATGAGGTGATCGTTCCCGATCCCGGCTACGCCATCTACGCGTCGGCCGCAACGCTTGCCGGCGGCACCCCGGTCGGCGTCCCGCTCCGAGAGCGTAACGACTTCCGGCTCGACATCGAAGAGCTCAAATCGAAGATCACGCCGCGAACGAAGCTGCTGGTCATCAACTCGCCGCAGAACCCGACTGGCGGCGTGCTGTCGACCCGCGATCTCGAGCAGATCGCCGAGCTCGCGATGAAGCATGACTTCTACGTCCTGACCGACGAGGTCTACGGCCAGATCACCTACGACGGCCACCACGCGTCGATCATGACCGTCCCGGGGATGCTCGAGCGCACCATTTACTCCGATGGGCTGAGCAAGGCCTACGCGATGTGCGGCTGGCGCCTCGGCTTCGCGGTCGCGCCGCTGCCGCTGGCCCAGAAGTTCGAGACACTGATGATCAACAGCAGCTCGTGTGCGGCCGCCTTCACCCAGATGGCCGCGATCGAAGCGCTCTCCTCCCGATCGGATGCCTCGGTGCACACCATGGTGGGCGAGTTCAAGCGGCGCCGAGACCTGGTGGTCGACCGCCTCAATGCCTTGCCGGGGGTCAGCTGCCACAAGCCGCTGGGAGCCTTCTATGTCTTTCCCAACATCACGCAGACCGGCCAGAACGAGCGCGAGCTGGCTGACCGGATGCTGTACGAGGGCGGCGTCGCCCTGCTGGCCGGGAGCACGTTCGGCGAGACCGGCAAGGGCTATCTGCGGCTGTCCTACGCGAACTCGATCGACCAGATCGAGGAGGGCGTCAAGCGGATGAAAGGAGTCCTGGAGAAGACCGCAGCCCGCGCCTAGTCGGGACGGTGGATTCCGGCTGATGGCCACCAAAGCCGCCCCGATCCTCGATCGCATTCTCGAATCTCGGCGCGCCGCCATCGCGGAGCTCAAGGCCAGTGGGGTTGCCGCCGGCTTGCCCGAATCCATCAAGGCCGCGCCGGCGCCCCGGGATTTACGCCAGGCGCTGCGCCGGACCGGGGTGGCGCTGATCGCGGAGTGTAAGGAGCGCTCGCCGTCGGGCGGCCTGCTACAGCGTCCCTATGATCCCGTGCGCCTCGCGAGGCGCTACGCAGCCAATGGCGCCGCGGCGATTTCCGTCCTCACCGAGCCCGAATTTTTTGGTGGAAACGTCGATCACCTGCTGGCCGTGCGCACCGCTGTTGACGTACCGGTCCTCTGCAAAGATTTCATCGTCGATCCCGTCCAGGTGCTTGCCGCGCGCGCGGTGGGCGCCGACGCCGTCCTCCTGATCGCCGGCCTCCTCGACGATGGCGCGCTTCGCGAGCTGCACGCGCTCGCGACCCGCCTCGCCATGCAGGTCGTGGTCGAGGTCCATTCGCCGGCGGAGGTGGATCGTGCGCTCCGGGCCGACGCCGGGATCATTGGCATCAATAATCGGGATCTCACCAAAATGAAGACCGACAGGGAGACGACCGTACGGCTGCGACCGCTGATCCCGGCCGGCCGTATGGTGATCAGCGAGAGCGGCATCGAGAGCCGCACGGACATCGATGCGCTGGGACGGATCGGCGTCGACGCCGCCCTGGTCGGTGAAGCGTTGCTGCGCGCGCCGGACCTCGACGCCAAGGTCCGGGAGTTGAGTGGACGATGACCAGGATCAAAGTCTGCGGCAACACCCGGGCGGAGGACGTCGAGCTGGCCGTCGAGC
>DATBYO010000105.1:0-3130 GCA_036513655.1 Candidatus Dormiibacterota bacterium
GGCCCGCGGGTGCATCACGCGTGCGCCGGAACTGGCGAGTTCGAGCATTTCGGGATAGGCAATGTGCGTCAGCAACCGTGCGGACGGCACCAACCTTGGGTCGACGGTGTAGATGCCGTCGACGTCGGTGAAGATCTCGCAGGCCTGGGCCTTCAGCGACGCGGCGAGCGCGACGGCGGTGGTATCGGAGCCGCCGCGGCCGAGTGTGGTCACCTCCATCTCGAGACCCATCCCCTGGAAGCCGGCGACCACCACCACCCGGCCGGCAGCCAGCTCGCGCTGAATGCGGGCGGGCGTCAGGCCCACGATGCGGGCTTTCGCGTGCCGCTGGTCGGTCTGGATGCCGGCCTGGAAGCCGAGCAGCGAAACGGCTGGAATACCGAGCTCGGTCAAGGCCATGGACATCAGCGGCGCCGAGACGCCTTCCCCGGTTGACAGCAGCTGGTCGAGCTCGCGCGCGGCCGGCTCCTTGGCGATGCGTGAGGCCAGGCTGAGCAGCCGGTCGGTGGAGTCGCCCATCGCGCTGACCACGACGACGACGTCATAGCCCGCCCGCTGGGCGGCGGCGACGCGCTTGGCCGCCTTCTTGATGCGGGCCGGCGTCCCGAGCGAGGTGCCGCCGAACTTCTGAACGAGGATCGGCCGCGTGACGGCCTCAGGCAGGGCGGCCAATATAGCCCTCCCGCGTCAGCCATTCCGCCAGGAGAACGGCGCCCTTGCCGGCGCCGAGCTTGGTGTTGTGTGAGAGCACGACGTACTTGACCCCCTTGAGGACTGGTTCGTCGCGGACCCGGCCGACGGTGACGGTCATCCCGTCGCCGGCATCCCGGTCACGGCGCGGCTGTGGCCGGAAGGGATCCGGATCGACGCGCAGCAAGCGGTCCGGCGCCGACGGCAGGCCCTTCAACCCGTCGACGCCGAAGGCGTTCATCGCCGCCGTCGCCGCGGCTGCATCGGCGGGGCGCTCGGTGCCGACGAAGACCGTCTCTAAGTGGCCATCACTCACGTTGACCCGGGTGCAGGTACACGAGACGGCGAAGGGCGCCGGCTCGCCCCAGTGACCGAGGATCTTCCTGGTCTCGCGCTCGACCTTCTCCTCCTCGCCGGGGATGAAAGGGATGACGTTGTCGATCACGTCGAGCGCGAGCACGCCGCCCTGGCGGCCGGCGCCGGAGACGGCCTGCAGCGAAGTCATCGTCACGGCCCGCACGCCGAAGGCATCGTGCAGCGGTTTCAACGACACCGCCAGGCCGGTCGTCGTCCAGTTCGGGATGGGCGCGATGAAGCCCCGCCAGCCGCGCGCGCGTCGCTGGTCGTGCAGCGCTTCGGCGTGCGCGTCGTTGATCCCGGGGATCAGGATCGGCACGTCCGGCTCATAGCGAAAGGCGGAAGCCGTGCTGATGACCGGGACCCGTTCCGCGAAGCGCGGTTCCCATTCTTGGGCGACCTCTTTGGAAACGGCGCTGAAGAGGAGGTCGAACGGAGACCGGAGCAACTCCTCGTCGCTCAGGCAGCGCAGCCCGGCGAGCGAGTCATCGAGCCGCCCTTCCGCGAACCAGCGGCTGCCGCCCGACGGCTCGCGCAACGCCTCGCTGAGTGATTTTCCGGCGGAGCCCGACGACGCGCCGACGGCCGCGACCGTAAACCATGGGTGGCGCTCGAGCGCGGCCAGCACCTGTTGACCGGCGAGACCGGTGGCGCCCAGCACGCCGGCCCGCAGGCGTTCGGTCATGCCACCACGGCCGGCTGGCTCTCGGTCTCGGCGAGGGCGCGCACGAAGTCCGACGCCCGGGCCTTTGCCAGCTGCAACCGGTGGCCGTCGCGCACCTCGAAGAGCTCGGTGGTCTTGAGCCCATTGCCGGTGATGCAGATCACAACCGTTTCATCGCGCCGGATGCGCCCCTGGGCGACGAGCTCCTGCAGCCCGGCGACCACGACGCCACCGGCCGGCTCGCTCAGGATGCCCTCGGTTTCGGCGAGCAGCGCCATGCCTTCCTGGACGGCGTCTTCGCGGCAGGCGGTCGCCCACCCACCCGACGCGCGCACCGCGCGTGCCGCGTACCGGCCATCGGCTGGATTACCGATCGCCAGCGACTTGGCAATGCTGTTCGGCCGGACCGGGGTGATGGTGTCGGCGCCCTGCTGGATGGCGGTGCTCACCGGGGCACATCCCTCCGCCTGCGCGGCGTGAATCCGTGTCGAAGCCTCCTCGAGGAGACCGGCTCCGACCAGCTCCTGGAAGGCCTTCGCCGTCTTGGCCAGAAGCGACCCCGCGGCCACCGGGACGACGATATGGTCGGGTGCCCGCCAGCCGAGCTGCTCCACCACCTCGAAGGCCAGCGTCTTGCTCCCTTCCGAGTAGAAGGGGCGCAGGTTGACGTTGACGATGGCCCAGCGGTACAGGTCGGCGAGCTCGGCGCAGAGGCGGTTGACATCGTCGTAGGTGCCGCCGACCTCAACGACCGTGGCGCCGTAGGCGCTCGCGGCACCGACTTTGCCGGGCTCGAGCCCCGCCGGGATGAAGACCATGGCGCGCATGCCCGCACGGGCGGCGTAGGCGGCGACCGAACCCGCGAGGTTACCGGTTGAGGAGCAGGAGAGCGTGTCGAAGCCGTAGGAGAGAGCGAAATTGGTGGCGACCGCGACGTTACGGTCCTTGAACGAGCCAGTCGGGTTCACGGTGTCGTTCTTCAGGTAGAGATGGTCGAGGCCGAGCTCCTTCCCGAGGTTGCGCGCCTTCACCAGCGAGGTGAAGCCCGTCCCCAGGTCGATCGGCTCGCCCTCCGGAGCCGGCAAGAGCTCGCGGTAGCGCCAGATGGTATTCGGGCCCCTGGCGATCGACTCGCGGCTGACGAGCTCCCGGACCTCGTCGAAGTCGTAGGCGACCTCGAGCGGCCCGAAACAGTGGTCGCAGACGTAGGCGGGCTCGAAGTCCCGCAACCGTCCGCACTCCCGGCATCGCAGCCTCTTCACCGACTTCCTCCTCGACGTTTGATCAGAAATAAAAAAGCCCCTGCGGAGAGGGGCCGTCTTGTCCGTGACTGCATCATCTTTCAGACTTTCGTCTGACGGACTTTCCACCTTGCCGGGTAACCCGGTAGGTTGGCAGGCTTCACAGGGCCGGCCCCTC
>DATBYO010000106.1:0-4484 GCA_036513655.1 Candidatus Dormiibacterota bacterium
CAGCCGTCGCATTCTGCTGCGCACCAGTAATTCGCGCTTGTGGCACCCGGCGCGTCGCTTTCAGACGGACTTCGTGTATCTCGCCGCCGATGGCGCCGACTGGATGGTGGAGCGCGGCGTCGACCTGGTCGGTATCGATTATCTGTCGATCGAGGGTTTCGGCGTCCCGGGCGCACCGACGCATCATCGACTGCTCGGTGCCGGCATTCCGATTCTCGAAGGCCTCGACCTCTTCAAGGTGCGCCCTGGCCGCTGGCAGATGGCGGCGTTGCCATTGCGCATCAAAGACGGTGACGCGGGCCTCACCCGGGCGGTTCTCTGGAGACGCTGAACGAGCTCTACCGTTGACGTTGTAATCGTCGGCGCCGGACAGGCTGGTCTTTCGCTCAGCCACGAGCTCGCCGGGGCGGGCGTTGAGCACGTTGTTCTCGAGCGGGGGCGGGTTGGCGAGACGTGGCGCGGCCGCTGGGACAGCTTCTGCCTTGTCATTCCCAACTGGACTTTGCAGCTGCCCGGCGGCCGCTACCGCGGGGATGACCCCGATGGATTCATGCCCAAGAACCAGATTGTCGACCACCTCGTCGCGTACGCGGAGAGTTTTCATGCGCCGGTGCATGACGGTGTGACGGTGACGAGCCTGGCGGCTGCCGACAAGGGCGCATTTCTTCTCCGAACGTCCGAAGGCGACATGCAAGCGAGGGACGTCGTTCTCGCCTCGGGCGGATACCAGAAGCCGCATCGGCCACCGGCCGCGGCTGAGCTCCCAGCATCCGTCCACGTCATCGACGCCGAGGATTACGGCAACCCAGCCGCGCTACCACCTGGAAAGGTGCTCATCGTGGGCAGCGGTCAGACGGGGTGCCAGCTGGCCGAAGAAATCTCCGAGGCGGGGCGGGACGTATCGCTCGCGTGCGGGCGCGCGCCGTGGATTCCGCGCCGGCTCGAGGGCCGCGACACGATCGCCTGGATCAATGACACGCCCTACTTTGATGCGAGGCTGACCGACCTTCCGAGCCCACAGGCGCGGCTCCTTGCCAACCCGCAGATGAGCGGCCGCTCGGGCGGTCACGACCTGAACTTCCGCACGTTACAGGCGCAAGGCGTCCAGCTGCTTGGCCACTTCACTGGCGTCGCCGACGGCCGTGCCCACTTTGCGCCCGACCTTGCCGCGTCAGTCGCTTTTGGCGACGCCCGCTATGCGGACGTCTGCGCGCTCATCCGTAAGACCTGTGCCGCCGGATCCATACGAGCCCCGGAGATGCCGCCGCCGCTGCCGTTCGTCGCCAATGCCGCGGAGACCCTGGCGCTGACCGGCGTCGGCACCGTCATCTTTACATCAGGTTTTCGGCCTGACTACGGGAGTTGGGTTAGGTTCCCGGCGGCATTCGACGATGGGGGTTTTCCGGTCCAGCAAGACGGCTCGAGCACCACGGTTCGCGGGCTGCATTTCATGGGCGTGCACTTTCAGCGCAAGCGCAAGTCGGCCACGTTGCTTGGGGTCGCCGAGGACGCGACGGTCCTGGCGGAGACGATCGCGAAGCGCTAGAGAACGGCCTCGTCCGTGGCCAGCTGGTCCAGGATTTCTTGCCGCAGCGCAGTCTCGTCCCGCTCGCGCACGCTCTTGAGGTTGCGGAAGGGGCGATCGAGACCCATCCGCCCGTGAATCACCCAGGCGCCGCCCTGGGCGAACGCCATCAGGTTGACCTCGTAGAGGCGGTGCCCCTTGTTCTTCCAAGCGAGCGTCCAGCGGGGAGGACGACCCTGGTAACTCAGGCGACCTCGGCCGCCGAGCTTCTCGCGGTTGAGCGCGGCGAGCTGCTCCTGGACCATGGCGTCGAGCGCGGTCAGCAGCTGGAAGAGGCGTTCCCGGTAGTTGTCGACGCGGCCCTGGAGGTTGAAATCGGCTTCCGTGACCGGCATCCTGGTCATGATATCTTCTCCCCAGATTATCCACAGGTTGTGGGAAACGTTGGTCTTGACACCAATATGTTGGGGTCTCAAAATGGGAAGGCCCCGGATGGAAACAGCGATCGATGTCCAACTCCTGACCCACACGCCCGATCCGGTCCGGGTGATGTACGTCGCCTTCCGAACCTGCTACTCGCGCTTCACGCCACAGGAGATCTGGGCCGACATCGAGTCGGGCAAGATCTCCGAGGAGAAGATGAAGTCGTTCATCTTCGACAAGTTGAAGAGCGGCCATTCGTCGCCGCGTACCCAGATCTATTTCACGTTCGCCGTCAGCGGCCTTTCGCGCGCCGCCAGTCACCAGCTGGTGCGGCACAACAATGGGATCACCTTCGACCAACAGTCCCAGCGCTATTACGCCTTCAAGGAAGCCGATTTTCCGTTCGTCGTGCCGGAAACGTGGGAGCAAGCCGGCCTGCGCGATGAGTACCTGGCGTTTATGCACCGCGTGGGCGAGCTCTATGACCAGGCGCTCAAGGCGGGCGTCCCCGCGGAGGATGCCCGCTTTCTCCTGCCCAACGCGGCGTCGACGAACCTGACCTTTACGGTGAACTTCGAAGAGTTCCTCCACATCGCGGATCTGCGCCTCTGCTGGCGCGCCCAGTGGGAGATCCGGCACATGTGGGCCAAGGCGCGTAACGCGCTCAAGGCACAATTCCCGGAGCTCGCGAAGCCGGTGCAGCCGAAGTGCGGGGATCAGCGGCTCGGTTACTGCGATGAGCCGATGGCCGAGTACCTCAAGTGTCCACTTGGTGCGCGCCGGATCCGGCTGCACAAGGACGAGATCGTGGCAGCGGCCAAGGCCGGCCAGACGCTGGAGTCGAGCCCGCTGAGCGAAGAGGACCTCTCGCTGCTAACGCCCAAACCCGAGTTCGAGAAGGTTCTCGCCGGAACAAATTAGCAACGTCGCTTGACATTCTGATAAGCCTGGCTTTATAGTCTTGCAATGAGCAAGACGGATCGGCGTGAAATCTTGAGCCGGGTCGCCGCCGGCACGATCAGCCCGGAAGAGGCCGCCGCACAGCTCGATGGGCTGCAGGACGAGCCGTCGACCGAGGGGATCGAGCGGGTGCGCATCGGACGGCAGTTCGGGTCGGTCGACATCGTCGGTGATCCGACGGTCCGTGACGCCGTGGCGGAGGGTCCCCACCAGGCGCGGATCGACGGCGATGTGATGGTGATCGAGTCCGAGCCGGATGACGGCTCTGGCGGCTTCACGTTCGGGTTTGGGGTGGGACGCCCGTTTGGGATCGGTATCGATAAGTTGCTCGTGCGGATGAACCCGAAACTGGCTCTCGACCTCGAGCTCCAGGCCGGGAGCTGCCGGGTGCGCGGCGTGACCGGCCCCATCAAGGCGGACGTGCAGGCCGGCTCGGCGACCATCGACGGCTTCGAGTCACCGCTGACCCTCTCGGTCCAGGCGGGGTCGGTGCGCGCCAATGGTTGGCTGCGCGACGGCTCGTCGACCATTACGTGTGAAGCGGGCAGTGTCGGACTCCACCTGGAACGCGGCAGCAGTGTGCGCATCACGGCTGACTCGGCGCTCGGGAAGGTGTCGCTGCCGGGGGCGGATACCGGAAAGGGGCGGTCAACCCGAGAGGCGGTTGTTGGTGGCGGCCTCGCGAACCTGCAGATCCGCACCAGCATGGGCTCCGTCACTGTGAGCGCCGACGCGTGACGGCACTGCGATCGGCGCCCCGCGACTGCCCCGTGTGCGGCGGCAAACTGGCATTGACGCGACTGAGCTGCCGCGAGTGCAGCACCGAACTATCCGGTGGGTTCGAGACCTGCGAGTTCTGCTCGCTTGGCGCCGAGGACCGGGACGTGCTGCGGGTCTTCCTCGCCTCGCGGGGAAACATGAAAGACCTCGAGCGGCACCTGGGCGTCAGTTACCCGACGGCGCGGGCGCGCTTCGATGCCCTGCTGGGCAAGCTAGGCCTGGGCGAGAAGGCGGCGCCCGATCCACGCCTACAGATGCTGGAGCAGCTCGCGCGCGGTGAAATCGACGTCGATGAAGCCGATCGCCGGCTCCCCTGAGCGGAGGCATCATGACCAACATTGACGCGATGTGCCAGCAGATGTTCGACCGTCATCAGCAGCTCCTGGCCGAGGCTGTGCGCCGACGCCTGCAGTCGAGTGCCTCTCAGGCATCCGCGACCCAGGCAACGTCCCGACCCTTGAGAGTCGCCGTCGCCGCCTGGTTGCGCCGCACGGCTGACCGGCTGGAGCCGGTGGCCGACCGGCCACAGGTCGCGATGCTCCGCGATCGCCTGACGCGTTAGGATTTCCCCGTGCGGCCCGCATCGGCGACGACTACGCTCGCGCGCCACTGGATTCCGGAGCGATCGTTTCTCAGCGACCTCGGCCTGGTCGTGGGGTTCAGCCTCTTCACCGGGCTGATGGCTCACGTCGCCATTCCGCTGCCCTTTACGCCCGTCCCCATCACCGGGCAGACGTTTGCGGTCTTGCTGTGTGGGGCGCTCCTGGGCGCCCGGCTGGGCACCGCGTCGATGCTC
>DATBYO010000107.1:0-5978 GCA_036513655.1 Candidatus Dormiibacterota bacterium
ATGGGTCCAGCTACCCAGCTTGTGCCGGAACCGGCAGTGCACGACGACCGGGAGCGCCGACGCCGTCAGCGCCTTCTTCAGGCCCACGGCAAAGGCAAGCTGGTCGTCTGGATGCAGGAGCTCGCTGAACGGTTGGCCGACCAGCTCGGTCGAGGTGTAGGCGAAGAAGCGGTCGATCGAGGTGCTGACGAAGCGAACCATGCCCTCCGCATCGGCGAGCAGCACGACGTCGCCCGAGTTTTGCACCAGCGACCGGAAGTGGTCCTCACTATCCTGCAGCGCGGCGGTTTGCAACGCGAGCTTCTGGTTGAGCGTCTGGTTTTCCAGGATGACGATGAACTGGCGGACGATGACCAGCGCCACGACCACGATCAGGTCCCAGAGGAGCAGCGCTTCCGGCGGCCCGCTGACATTCTTGAGCACCGCGATGACGGTGGCCACCGCGACCGGGACATACGGAAGCACGATCGTCCAGCGACCGGGCGGCCGGTCGTCGGCCCGGGTTGCCGCCCCGGCCAGCAAGGTCGCTCGAACCGCGCCAAGGGTCATCAGGAGAAAGCCGGCGACCCAGCCCGTGCCCATGATGGCGGGCGGAGCCTGTCCGGTTGCGGTCGTCAGATAAACGGAGGCGCTGTCCGCCAGGAGATTCGCGAAGATCCCGGTCATCACCAGCAACAAGGGAAGACGACCAGCGCCAGCGGTCCGACCCACGAGCAGCAGCGCCATGACCGCCATCACAATGTCGCTGATCGGATAAGCCAGGCCGGTCACGGCGGACGCCCCGACGCCGGTGTTGGCGTGGTAGACGCTTCCCAGCACGGTCGCCCAGCTGATCAGAACCAGGGCCCCGGCCAAGATGGCGCCGTCGAGGAGAAAGGCGAGTCGGGAGGCGGGCCGATGGCGCCCAGGGAACACCGCGATGCCGGCAACGGCCAGCGGCACGGCCGCGAGATGGCCGATGTCCGTAAGCGGGGGGTAGCGCAGCTGCTCTCCGACGAACTCGAAATAGGCCCCGACACCCTCGCCGGCTGCCCAGGCAAGCGCGCCGGTCCCCAGCAGCACCCACGCGAACCGGGAACGGCCGGAATGACGGGTGGCGGCCACCATGCAGGCCACCGCCGCGATCAGCGCGGCGCCCGCCTCCCCGAACCGGCGGAGCGCATCGCTGGCGCCATCGGTACCGGTCTGCAGCGCCATCCATGCCCCAAAGCCAATGGTCAGCAGACCGGCCAGCACGCAGGCCACAAGAAAGTCGCGGTTGGCGTGCCGAGAACCGTAGGGTCGCAGCAGGCGGCGGGCAGCAGGCATGGACTGGGCGGAGCTCCTTCGGTGTGACGATCCTGTGAATCGGTTCCTTCCGCCCAGGGCGTCACCGCTCGGTTACCGGGGGGAATAGAAAGCGGGCATCTGCCTAGGTGGCGGCCCGACGGCCCCTGCGTCTGCGGGTCGAGGGCAACAAAAAACCCCGCGCCTTGCGGCGCGGGGTTTCTTTACGGTCTTGGGTTAGACCTCGGCGCGAACGTTGGTCGCTCGCGGACCCTTAGGGCTCGGCTCAGTAACGAAGCTGACCTTGACCCCGGTATCCAGCCGATCGAAATCGACGCTGCCGCTGCGATGGAAGAAGTAGTCGTTGCCGTCATCCGCGGTGATAAACCCGAATCCGCGCTCGGCGACGAGCTTCTTGATGGTTCCAGACATTGCTGTGGACCTCCTTTCCCGAACGTACTGCCTCGCGCTGTCGAGGCCTGTTCGAGCGGGGCCCACGGCGAGCGCACCCCGAATGGGTGCACTGTCCGTTCTACCCCGACCACAGCGGGTTGAAACTCGATATCCTCGATTCAACCTTGGTCTCAGTCAACTTCGCCGCCTTCCTCGGCGTTTCGGCGCTGGTCATCATGGCGCCTGGGCAGGACACCGCGCTGACCATCCGCAACACCCTGGTGGGCGGCCGCGGTGGCGGAATCGCGACGGCAGCCGGCGTGGTCAGCGGGCTGGCAACCTGGACGGTCGCCACCAGCGCCGGGCTTGCGGCCCTCATCGTTGCCTCGCAACCGCTCTTCCTCGCCTTGCGATTGGCCGGTGCGGCCTACCTGGTCTTCCTCGGATTCCAGGCGTTGCGGGCCGCGCTCTTCAGGTCGGATAAAGCCCCACCGTCAATTGTTCCCTCCCGCGCGGGGGGAGGGCTAGGGTGGGGGCCTTATCTCCAGGGCCTCTTGAGCAATCTCGGGAATCCCAAGATCCTGGTTTTCTTCCTCAGCCTGCTGCCCCAGTTCATCGAGCGCGGTCAGGCGTCCTTCGGACGACTGCTCCTGCTTGGCTTGATCTTTTGCTGCATGACGCTGACCTGGCTGACGCTCTACGCGGTCGTCGTGGCGCGGGTGGGCGATTTCCTGCGCCGGGATCGGGTTCGTCGCGCGCTCGAGGCGACGACCGGCCTGGTGTTGATCGGCTTCGGCCTACGGCTCGCGACCGAGCGCCGGTGATGCGCATCCATGCATCGCGCCGCTACGAAAATGGCTTGACGACCATCATGAAGACGATGGCGAGTGCGATCACACCGCTGATGATGCCGTACACCCGCGCCTGGCCCTCCACCTGCCGGTAGGCCGGCGACGATTGGCCCTCTGCCTCGAGCACCTGGATCTGCCGGTTCGTGACCCGCGAGTAAAAGCCGACGGCGACTACGATCAGGATGACGAAGAGGATCAATCCGGCAACGATCCAACCCTTGAAGCCCCACTGTCCCACCGCGACGAGGGTCAGGCCGGTTACCAGCAAAAGTCCGTAGGCGGGGTTCGCCACCCGGTTATCGATGAACTTGATGCCTCGCAGCGCGAAGGACAGGTGTTGCGGTTCCAGCGCGCCTCGCGCGTTCCAGGCCGCATACGTGATGTTGCTGCCGACGGCGGTAATCGCCAACAGGACATGGATGAACTTCAGCAGCGTGTACCAGGTCATGATCCCTCTCCATGATAGGCATCGCCTAGGCGGGTGAATACGTCTCCCCCCGATTCCTGACCAGTGTGGTACAGTACGGCCGTTCGCCCGGCCTTCGGGTGATCTCGCGTGCGGCCGGCATTCTTCTCTCTCGAACAAGGCCGATGCGTTCAATTCGGTGTTCGAGAGGAGGAGAACGGGCAATGCCAAAAGGCACCGTCAAGAAAATCGTTTCCGACCGCGGATTTGGGTTCATCGCCGCCGATGATGGCAAGGAGTATTTCTTCCATCAGAGTGGTGTCGATACCTCGCTCAACTTCGATAGCCTGCGCGGCGGCGAGGCCGTCAGCTTCGATATCGAGCAGAGCCAGAAGGGCCCGCGCGCGAACCACGTTCGCGCCGCCTAGCCGGAAACTCGACCCTCGCAAGGGGCGCCCTGCGGGGCGCCCTTCTTTTTTGACATTAAGTACAAACGCCGTAGATTCTTGCGCCTTTTTTTGCTAGGTTGTTGCGTGGCGATTCCATGCAGTTCGTGACTCTCGTTCGCCTTCGGCCCAGCGCGACCGGCATCCTGCCGATCGAGCGGGAGCCGGGAATTTACGAGCTGGAATGGTCGAGGTTGAGCAAACAGATGCAGCTGGTCGGCGGGAAGATCCGCACGATGCTCAATGTGCTGGGGAACGACTACGACTTGCTGATCATCGGTGACGCCGAAGATCCGAAGGCCCTTCAACGCATCGATGCCCTGTGCAAGCACGAGGGGTTTGTCGCCAAGACGCATCCGGCGGTGGGTGCCGAGGAATATGCGAAGCTCGTTCACGAGATCGCCGCCATCGTGCATCCACTAGGAAATCGCTCGGAGCACTCACACGACGAGGAGCAAGAGCAGGCCT
Source organism: Candidatus Dormiibacterota bacterium (assembly GCA_036513655.1). GTDB lineage: Bacteria > Chloroflexota > Dormibacteria > CF-121 > CF-121 > CF-13. The sequence goes on from DATBYO010000107.1 coordinate 3,831, forward strand.
AAAGGCCCCCGATCCTCCCCCGGAGCGGGAGGGAAATTAGGAGAGCTGGGCGAGTCGCCGCTCCCAGAACGCGAAGCGCCGCTCGAAGTTCTCGCTATCTGCGATCAGACCAGGGAGCACCGCTCGGACGGCCTCGCGCCGGCGGTTGCCTGAAAACCCACCGACCTGACGCTTGAGCCGGCGCAGTGTCTGTTGGAAGCTGGACAGCTCCCGGTAGAAGTCGCTCCAACGCTGGGCATCCCGGACAGAGGTGGTCGAGACGTCCTCCCCAACGGCCAGGCAATCGAAGGTATCCACCAACTCCATCTTGCGCCCACGCAACAAATTGCGCAACAAGTCACGTATAGATCTTCTTCCCTCCCTCTCGGGGGAGGCTGAGTGGGGGCCTCTAGGAGGCGATCGCGGTCTCTGTCAGGCGCCACCACGACGCGTTATTGCGGTACCAGTCCACGGTCAGCCGGATCCCGTCGGCGAACTTGTAGAGCGGCTCCCAGCCCAGCGGTCTCATTCGTCGGGTCTCGATCGCGTATGACCAGGACGGCCGATCTTTCGTCAGGCGCTTCAGCGAAGACGGCTTGCCGCAGAGGTGGAGAATCGCGTCGGCCAGCTGGCTCGCGCTGACCTGGACTCCAGAACCGATGTTGTAGACGTTGCCCGGTTCACCCTTCCACAGCACGCGCGCAATCGCCGCTACCTGGTCGTCAACATGCAGGTAATCGCGCGCCGCCGAGCCATCGCCATCGATGATGACCGGCCGATCCGCCAGCACGCTGGTGATCATGCGCGCCACGAGTTGGGTGACCGGTTGATGGGGGCCATAGGCTGCGCCGCCCCGTGTGATCAGCACGGGCACGCCGTGGCTGGCGTGGTACGCCGCGGCCAGCGATTCCGCGGCGGCCCTTGCGGCAGCCGCCAGGCTGCGTGGGGCGACCCGGTCCTCTTCACGGTTCGGGGCCGCCTTCACCGGCCCGTAGACCTCGTCGGTGCTGACTAAGACGAATCGCTGCTGCCGATACTTCCGCGCCGCCTCGAGCAGGACCGCTGTGCCCTCGACATCCGTTCGGGCGAGTGCGGGCCCATCCGGCTCAGCACCCTCAGTGAACTCCTCACTGGCAAAGTTGACGGTCGCATCGGCGCCCCCGGCCAGCTGCTCGACCACGGCGCGATCCCGGACATCACCCCTGACCAGCGTGAGCCGCTTGTCATCGGCAAGATCCGCCAGGTCCGTATCCGCGCCGGGCCGGCGGACGGCGTCCAGAACGGTGATCAGGATCTCCGGATCAGCCCGCAGGCGATCCCGCACGAAGGCGGACCCAAGGAACCCGGCCCCACCGGCCACCAGCAGGTGGCGGATTCGCAGCTTGCTCACGACGAAAAAACGCCAATCAGGCCGCTATCTTGTCCTGGGCCTACCGCCTGAGCCACTCGCGGCGCCACCAAGGCCCCGCGCGATATCCCAATTCGGCCACAAGGCACCCGAGCTGACCTGCGGTGCGCTGCCGAACTGGTGAAGGCCACCCCAGCCATCCAGGACCCAGCCGCCCGGACGTCCGGCGGGCGCCGCGCTCCAGCTGACGACGCTGCGCGCAATGTCCCAATTCGGCCATACGGCCTCACCCGAAATCGGTGCTGCATTCCCGAAGGGATGGATGCCGCCCCAACCATCTAGCGTGTAGCCGCCGGGATTGGCTCGCGTCGTTCCCGGCAACAGGCTCACACTGCGGGCGATATCCCAACCACGCCACTGCGCACTGCTCAGCACCGGCGCGCCGCCAAACGGATGCAACCCGCCCCAACCGTCCAGCGTGTAGCCGGCCACCGAGGTCGGCGTGCTGTCCGGCAGGATCACGACGCCGCGCGCGATATCCCAACCCCGCCACCAGGCCTCGTCCCCGATGTTCGGCGCCTGGCCGAAGGGATGCAGCCCACCCCAGCCGTCCAGGACCCAGCCATCCGGATGCGCGGCGGAGGCCCAGGGCGCCAGCACGATCCCGCGCGCGATGTCCCAATTTCGCCACCAACTACTGGATTGAACCGCCGGCGCATTCCCCACCGGGTGCACCCCTCCCCAGCCATCGACCAGATACCCGCCCGTGCCGTCGGCAAAGATCGCCAAGCCGCGGGCGATGTCCCAATTCGGCCACATCG
>DATBYO010000108.1:0-33226 GCA_036513655.1 Candidatus Dormiibacterota bacterium
TGGGCAAATTCGGCGCGCTCCGCCTCGGACAGCTCCGGGGTCGTCCGGATGATTTCCGAGAAGCCGATGATCGCGTTCAACGGCGTGCGGAGCTCGTGCGACATGTTGGTGAGGAACTCGGACTTCATCCGGTCCGCTTCCTGCAACTCCAGGTTGGCGCGTTGCAACATTTCGATGGTCTGGCGTTCTCGCTGGAAGCGGCGCGCATTGTCGAGCGCAACGGCCGCCTGGTTGGCGAGGATCTGCAGCACCTGCATCAGCGTCGGATCGAAGGCGCGGACCTCGCGGAAGTAGACCGAAACCGTGCCGACGAACTCGCGCTCGAGGAACATCGGCAGGCCCAGGGCGGCGCGCCAGCCATACTGCTGGGCCAGCGGATCCAGCGGGAAGCGGCCGTCGAGTTGAATGTCCTCGGAGAAGACCGGGCGTTGCTCGATGACGACCTGGGTGATGAGGCCGGGCGCCACATGCGTCAGCACGTCGCCCTGGAGTCGTTGCTCGAAGCCCTCCCCCACCTCGACCGCCTGTTCAGCCGGATTGCCGGACTGGGTCAGCGTGATCAGGCAGGTCGCCGCGCCGGACACGCCGATCACGGCGCGGGCGACGCCTTGGAGGAGGGCGTTCGGCCCGACGGTGGTTGCGGTCAGCGCCTGTGAGACCTGGCGCAGCATCTCCATCGAGGTGTCGAGCCGCAGCGCCTGCTGCCGGGTCTGCTCGAAGAGGAAGGTGTTCTGGAGCGAGACCGCGACCTCCGCGCCCAGCGAGGCCGCGAGCTTGACGTCGTAGTTGCCACTGAACTCGCCGTTTCGTTTGTTGGCGAGCATCAGCACGCCAATCGGCCGACCGCCCGAGCCGAGCGGGACCAGCAGCAGGTCGCGATACCCAAACGTCTGCGGCAGCAGCTGGCCCGCCTCGATGTCGTGCAGGCAGTCGGCGATGATGGTGGGTTGCTGGGTGACGAAGACCCGGCCGATCAGGGTCGAGGCGTTAGCCCCGAAGCGCAATTGGTTGAGACGCATCTGGTTGAAGAGCCGGCTCTCCCGCATCCCCGACGGGGCGGCCGGGGCGATCAGGGCCTCGAGCCCGTCCTGATACAGGAAAAAGCCGCACATCTCGACGTCGAGCAGTTCCGCCAGCTTGGTGGTCAGGGTGCCGAGGTCCTCGCCGAGCTTGGTGAGGTTGGAGACCGCGGTGGCCACCTCGAAGAAGTGGCTCAGCTCCTGCAGGTTCTGGTCGGCGCGGCGGGAGAGCTCGAGGTTTTGCTGCACCAGCTTGAAGTACTTAAAGGACCAGAAGCCGGTCAACACCATGACCGGCAGGAAGAGGACCGCCAGGAAGTAGGTGACCGGCGAGGGCGCCCACCAGCGCGCCACGTAGATGAGGAAGAGCTCTGTTAGGGCGCCCAAGACCACCCAGAGCCGCCAGTTGAACCGGACCCGGGAGTTGGATGGTGGATACCGCCGTGTCGTGAATCCCTCTTTCGTCACAGTGCGCGCATTGATTCGACGAGGATCGAGGGCATTGCTTCGCACTACGGCCCGGCCCGGCGGGGCTGAGGCGACGAGCTTTACAAAGGTTTACTGGACCGTCGCGTCTCAGGAACGTCTCAAGTGTTGGTGGCCCCTTTGCTACTCTCTAGACGTGCAGCGAGAGACTGCGTTCAACGTCTCGGCGATCAAGGACACGGTCCTTCGGTCGATCAAGCTCAATCAGCAGGCCTACAACAACCGCGACGCCGATGTGCTTCGCGAAGTCTACCTTGAGCCGATGCTCTCCCAGGTGGCGCACGACCTCTCCGGGGACTTCGAGTCGTTTCCCGCGGCTCGACTGGACATCACCTGCGAGGTGCTCGATGTCTCGTATACGGCCTACTTGCAGATCGGCAAGGTCGAGCTTTCGGCGTACGGTCTTGAAGCCAGCCCACAGAACGTGAACGTCACGACCAAGGAGGAGTGGATCTACCGCCTCGTTCCGGACGCGGAGAAAGGGGTCGGCCTTGGCCGGCGGACGACCCACCGGTTCCTCGGGTACTACCACTACACCCTGGTCGACATCGATGGCCGCTGGTGGATCACCGACGTCCAATCCGCCTCTGAAATCTGGCTGCCCTAGCGATCCCTCGCGGCGAAGGCTCCAGCGCCCTCGGCCCCAAATCTGTAACGTGACCCCGTATATTTGAGCCTGGCTCGGGCGAGAAGGAATAAGGAAGGATGGAGTCCCGGCGCGTCAGCACGTGGCTGCCCATCTGGTACCGCTTTCGTAGGGACCGGCTGGCCCTTTGTGGCAGCGCCTTTATCATCCTGCTCCTGCTGATGGCGATCCTGGCCCCGCTGCTCCCCATCCGCAATCCGAACCATGGGTATTACGAACTGCTGCCGGCTGACGGCCGGCCACTCGCGCCGGGTTCCGCGTTCCTCCTCGGCAGCGATGCCGTCGGCCGCGATCTGCTCAGCCGGATCATCTGGGGTGCACGCGTTTCCTTGTTCATCGGGTTCGTCGCCAACGGGCTTGCCCTGGTGGTGGGGCTGTGCGTCGGGATCCTTGCCGGCTACTTCGGCAAATGGGTGGACATGATCCTGATGCGCTTCACCGACGTGATGATGGCCTTCCCGGTCCTCCTCTTTTCGATTGCCCTGATCGCGATCCTCCAGCGCGGCGGGAATGTGTTGGTGATCGCCGGCGTCATCGCCCTCTTCTACTGGACGGCGGTCGCTCGCATCGTCCGAGGCCAGGTGCTGTCGCTTCGAGAAAAAGAGTTCATCGAAGCCGCGAGGTCCGGCGGCGGTCGACCCAGCCGAATTCTGCTTCGGCACATCCTTCCCCACCTGGTTCCCGTCCTGATCGTGTACGGCACGATCGGCATCGCGACCAGTATCAGCACCGAGTCGATCCTCAGCTTCATCGGGATCGGCGTGCAGCCCCCGACCGCCGACTGGGGCAAGATGGTTTCCGACGGGCAGGCATTCCTCCTCGTGGCGCCCTGGCTCGTGATTTTCCCCGGCTTGATGATTCTCTTTACGGTGCTTGCCTTCAACCTGGTCGGCGACGGGTTGCGGGATGCGCTCGATCCCCGGCAGCGCGCTCTTCACAGAGGTGTACTCGGCGGCGTTTCGGCCGGCGGCCAGGCGCTGGCCTCAGTGGTCCGTCCTGGCATGGAAGCGGAATCGGCGTAGCGACGACGAAGAAATGGGAGGGAGAAGCAAATGAATCACCACCGCGTTCGATTGATGGGGGTCACGGTGACCAGCCTGCTGGTGCTGGCCGCTTGTGGAACGACGACCGCGACCACCACCCAGCCGGTCTCCGGCGGCACCTTGAACGTCGCCTTTAAGGACGACCCCAAGACGCTCGATCCCGCGGTCGCGTACGACACCACCAGCTGGGCCGTTGAACGTTCGATTTACAACGGGCTCCTCGACTACAAGGGATTCACCACCCAGCTCGCGCCTGACATCGCCGAGGCGATGCCGTCGATCACGAATGGCGGCAAGACCTACACGTTCAAGGTTCGAAAAGGCGTCAAGTTCAGCAACGGCCGTGAGGTGACGGCCGATGATTTCAAGTACTCATGGGAGCGGATGCTCGATCCCAAGACTCAGGGACCGATGACCGGTGGGAGCTTCTGGGGCGGCATCACCGGCGCGCAGGACTTCTTCAACGCCAAGGTCGATCACATCAGCGGGATCAAGGTGATCGACGCGAACACGCTGGAAGTTGACCTCGACGCACCCAACCAATCGTTTCTGAACATCGTGGCCATGCCATTCGGGTTCGTCATCCCCAAGGAAGCGGTGGCCGCGGCGGGCGCCGATTTCTCCCACAAGCCGGTCGGTACCGGACCGTTCACCCTCGACAAGTGGACGGCGGGCCAGCTGCTGGTCCTGAAGAAGAACCCCAACTACTTTGGCAAGGCGGCCTACCTCAACGAGGTCGATTTCCAGATCGGCGTCGCGGCCGAAGTGGGCTTCTTGCGGCTGCAGAACGGGCAGGCGGACCTCGTCCAGCCGGACATCAACATGCCGTCGGCCCAGTACATCCAGCTGAACAGCAATCCAACCTTCAAAGGCCGCATCGTCAGGAACCCGAACGTCGACATCTGGTACCTGGGGATGAACGTCAACATGGCACCGTTCGACAACAAGCTGGTGCGGGAGGCCTTCAACAACGTCGTCAACAAAACCAACCAGCTGAAAGTGCTCAACGGTCGCGGCGTGATCAACAATGGCATCCAGGCTCCGCCGATGCCTGGCTACGTGGCCAACTACAACCCGCTCGGTCTGGACAAGAATGGGCAGAACCTCGACAAGGCCAAGGCGCTGCTGACCCAGGCGGGATATGGCGCGAGTCATCCATTTCCCGCGCAGGATCTCGTTTATGCCAAGGCGAATGCCGATTCCGACAACCTGGCGGCCTCCATCCAGCAGGACTTTCAAGCGGTCGGCATCACCATCAACCTCAAAGGCCTGTCGTTTCCCGCGTTCCTTGACATCACCGGCAAGCCGAATTCGACCGCCCTCAGCTACAACGGATGGATCCAGGACTTTCCCGATCCGTCCGACTTCATCGATCCGATCCTGACCTGCAGCGCGGCGAACGTCACGGCCAATGGCGGCGATGTCGCCTTCTACTGCAACAAGCAGCTGGATCAACTCGCGGACCAGGCGCGCGGCGATACCAACGCCACCGAGCGGCTCAAGCTTTACCAACAGATTCAAGACATCGTTGCCAAGCAGGACTTCCCCTGGGTCCCGATGTACTCGACTCTACAGACGAGCATTTCAGGAACGCGCGTTCATGATTACGCGCTCCACCCGGTGTGGCCGTTGGTCCTGACCAATATCTGGCTGACGGGAGGCAAGTGAGATTGATGGGAGGGGAGCGCCGGCTCCCCTCCCACCGGTCGGCGGTGCGGGCATGAAGGGCTACATCCTCCGACGGCTGCTCTGGATGGTCGTGGTGCTGTTTGGGGTCGCCGTCGTGACCTTCGCCATCGCCTTCATGGTTCCGGGCGACCCTGCCCGACTGTACGCCGGCACGAACGCGTCACCCGCGGCGGTCAAGATCATCCATCACCAGCTCGGCCTGGACCGCCCGGTCTACATCCAGTTCTTCGACTACGTCTGGCGGGTCCTTCACCTGGATTTTGGATACTCCTATCGCTACTCCGCACCGGTGCTCCCCGCCATCCTGCAACGATTCCCCGCGACCGCCGAGCTCGCCATCGCCGGGGTATTCTTCGAAGTCGCCATCGGGCTGCCGATCGGCATCCTGGCCGCGGCGCGTCCGGGCAGTCTGTGGGATCGCATCACGATGATCTTCACCTTCGTCACGCTTGCCGCCCCACCGTTCTGGCTCGGCCTGATCTTCCTGTTCGTCTTCGGCGCCCTCATTCCTCTTTTTCCGCTGGGCGGCTACGGTGGCGGGCTGCCGCAGTACCTGTTTCTGCCGGCGCTCACGCTCGGCCTGGGGGGCGCCGCCTACTACTCCCGGTTGTTGCGCGCGGTCCTGCTCGACATCCTGCCGAAGGATTACATTCGCACGGCCTGGGCAAAGGGTCTCAAAGAGCGTCGTGTCATCCTTGCGCACGCCATGCCGAACGCCCTGACCGTGATCATTACCCAGCTCGGAATGGATCTCGGCTACTTCCTCGCCGGGGTGGTGGTCATCGAGTCGGTGTTCGCCTGGCCGGGGATCGGCAAGCAGGCGGTGGACGCGGTTTTCAATCTCGACATTCCACTGGTGATGGGCACCGTCCTGTTCGGCGCGCTGTTGATCGTGTCGGCGAACGTCGTCGTCGACATTGCCTACACCTTCATCGATCCGCGCGTGCGCTACTGACTCGAGGACTACGCCGTGCGATCCAGCGGGACCTGGCCGAAGCCTACGGCGGGGCGAGTCGCGCTAGCCGAGGCGCTGACTCTGAACGTCACCAGCAACCAGGCCGCCTCGGTGAGGACCAGCGTCGATCCGAGCACCGCGCTGAACAGGCCGAAGCCCCAGCCCCAGAACGAGGTTGCCAGCAGCAGCAGGTAGCCGAGCACCATGAGCGTGCGCTGCCAGCGATCGAGCGACCCATGCAGCGCGATCCCTCCGGCGAGCAGCAAGGCGGAGAGATCCTGGTAATGGAGATAGGGCGTGATAAGCATGGACCCCACGAGCGCGGCGGCTACCGGGATCGCCGCCCCCTCCGCTCGATGGCGGTACGCCACGGCAATCGTCAAGGCCACCGCCAGGGCGCTGACCACGATGGTCACGACGCCGTGACCAAGCAGCCCGGCCATCGTGAACTGGGTCGGCACCAGGAACTGCGGCGCCACGGCCGCGGCATCGGCCAGTCGGACCGCGTAGTCGTGCAGCCCGCTGAGCCCGGTGGTGATGACGGCGATCAGCGCCACCACGGCCGATCCGGCGAACCAGACCGCGACCGTCCGCCAGCGGCCGATCACCAGCAGGATGACCGGAAGCAGGATCGCGATCTGAGGCTTGAAGACCAGCGCGACCAGCAGGATTCCGGCGGGGATCTCCCGGCCACGCCCGATCAGCCACCAGGCGCCAGCAACCGCGGCCAGCTCCACGATCAGGATCTGGCCGAGCAACAGCGCAAAGAGCACGGGAAAGACGGCCAGCATCGCCGCCAGGACCATCCAGCGCGACATCCGCGTCGGCCCGGGGGCGACCAGCCGGCAGGTCAGAAGGATCAATCCGAGCAGCAGCGCCGTCCAGCATCCGAAGGCCACCGGCAACGGCAGTAGGGTGAAGGGGACCACCAACCACGCCAGCGGCGGCGGATAGATGATCGGAAACCAGGGAATGACGTCCGGCCCGCCCAGGCGCAGCCATTCGTGCTGTTGCGCCGCCAGGTCGTACAGCCGGCTCCATCCCTGGTTCAGGCCGACACGAGCGTAGAGGTAGTAGTTCCCGAAATCGGCAAAGCCCGGGTGGCGGAGGACAAAGTTACCCCAGCCTTCCATCGCGACCCGCACCTGGTTGATGGCCAGCACCACAAGAAGCACGAACGTCAGCCGCTGCACGTTCGGCCGCCTCGCCACGATCGACCTCATGCGGCCACGGAGTCGGGAACGGACGCCAGCCGCGCCGCGACGAACTGATTGACCTGCGGGACGTCGACGACGAAACCCGATAGGCGGCGTCCGGCCAGCGCCCGATGGGCGATCCGGCCGGGTCCCCCCAGGTAGAGCGCGGCGCGGTCGATCAAGAATCCGACGGTGCAACTCCAGGCGACCGGCCGGCGAACCGTGACGTCGAAGCCGGCCGCCGCAAAGCACCGGCTAATGGTGGCCGGGCTGAAGAACTGCAGGTGTTCACCCGCCGTCTTGTAGCCGAACCAGCGCGCTCCGCTCAGCCGGGCTACCGCGCTGCCGGCGTTGGGAACGGTGGCCGCCACCAGCCCGCCGGGCGTCAGCAACTCCTGGGCGCGCCGCAGGCTGGCGACCGGATCCGGCAGATGCTCGAGCACGTCCCAGAAGGTGATCAGGTCGATGCTGTGGGGCGCGAGGTCGACGTCATCGATGGTGTGCCCTACCATCCGGATGCCGGCGGCGAGCGCCTGCTCGCGCGCGGGCGATGGATCGACGCCGAGGACCTCCCAGCCGCGTTCCCGGGCCACCACCAGGAAGTCACCGGTGGCGCAGCCCACGTCGAGGACACGGCCGGGCCGGATCAGCGGTTCGATCCGATCCAGGTGCCGGCCGAACATCCGGCGACGGGCTGGCGTCAGCGCGGCGTAATCGCTGAATCCCACCGATCCGTGACCGCCGCGGTAGTAGTTGCGATCGTAGATCGCCGCCAACACGCTCTCGGACGGCACCGGCCACACGTATCGCTGACCGCAGTTGCGGCAGCGGGCAACCCCGAGCCCATTCTGGGCGACCACGGCTTGCCGCCGGGTGTCGCGGCAGATTGGACAGCCGTCCTTCACCGAATTCACCATCAGCGGTGCATCCACTTGCTCAGCGTGAATTTTCGAAAGGCGACGAGCGACATCGCCATCAGCAGCAAGCCATGGCGAACCACGCGAACCTTCGTGACCCCGTTGCGTCGCCGGCGGTACCGCACCGGCACGTCCACGATGCGCAGGCCAAGACGAGCGGCACCGAAGAGAAGGTCGAAGTCGCCAAACGGGTCGAAGTCTCCGAAGTAGGCGCGCCCGCCGGCAATGCGCTCGTAGGCTTCCCGGCGCAAGGCCTTGGTCCCGCAGAGCGTGTCGCGAATCCGCTGCCCCAGCATCCAGGTGAAGAGGCTACTGAAGAGCTTGTTGCCAAGGTAGTTGACGAACTTCATCGCCCGCTCTTCCATCGGGTACAGGAGGCGGCTTCCATTGACGAACTCGGCCTTGCCCGCCGCGATGGCATTGAAGAACCGTGGCAGGTCCTCGGGCGGGACCGTCAGGTCCGCGTCCAGGATCATCAGCACATCGCCGCGAGCCGCTTCGAAGCCCTTGCGCACCGCATCGCCCTTGCCGAGCTTGAGCATCGCCACCGGGGCGTCAGGCGCGACCGATGCCGGTGCCATGAGCTGGGGCCCTGGGACCTGGTGTATCAAGCGAATGTCTTTTGCGCCCGCGAACCGTCGCCGCATCTCCTCGATCCGTTCGCAGGTCCCGTCGGTTGAGGCGCCATCGACGAACACGATCTCGGTGTGCGACCCCATCGATGGCATCCGGCTGACGGCGGCTTCGATGTTGCCGACCTCGTTGCGGCAGGGCACGATGACACTGCAGCTGAGTGGCCAGAGCTTCGGCCGCGGCCGCTGCGGCCGCGCGACGATGATGTTGACCGCGTTCAGGTAGCCGATCAGCGGTGCGCTCGCCGGCACCGCATCCGCCATCCGGTTCAGCCCCGGAAGCAGCGCCGGAAGCAGCAGGCCCGTGCGCACCCGCTCCACGGTCAAGTCGGACAGCTCGAGAAGGCCGGTGACGTCGTTCGGGCCAATCCAGTTCTGGCGGGAGGGCGGCATGGTGAGGCCGATGCGCTGCGCCACCCGGAGCATCCCCTCCAGGGCCGGGTTGTGGAAGGTGAGGATTACGCGCGTCTCCGCGGAGCTCAGCGCGTGCAGCCGTTCGAGCATGGCGGCTACGTCGAGCAGTTCCCCGATCAGGTCGGAGGCGACGATGACGTCGAACGGCCCATCGCCCTCGACCGTCTCGGCGTCCTGGACCTCAAACCGCATCTCCGGATACTTCTGGCGCGAGAGATCGACCATCGCGGGACTGAGGTCGATGCCCACCCCGCGCGCCGGCTGGAGGGCATGCAGGAGGTTTCCGGTCCCACAGCCGATCTCCAGGACGGACCGCCCGGGCGGGACGAGTGCCCGCAAGGCATGTTCGAGGTAGTCGTGGTACCCCCGGTTGCGGCGGTACCAGCGATCACGGCCGGCGGCGAGCCGATCGTAATGCGTTCGAACCCGGGCTTTGAACTCGCGGTCGTTTTCGCGGTCGAGGCTCGGCAGGGCAGGCTGCCGCCAATCGTGGAGGGCGTCCACACGTTAGTAACCCGGCGCTTTAAGGAAGTTTGCGACTAGGGCTGATCGAGCATGACGCTCAGGTCGCGGACCCGCCGGCCGATCTCGTCGCGCGTCTTGCGCACCTCAACCAGGGGCTCGTTGGCAGGGTCTGCCAGGTCCCAGTCGATGTAGCGCCGGCCCGGAATGTAGGGGCATTCGTCGCCACAGCCCATGGTGACGACCAGGTCGGCCCATCGAGCCAACTCGTCGGTGAGTTTCTGCGGCTGGTGCTGCGACAGGTCGATCCCAACCTCCTGCATCGCCTCGACGACGACCGGGTGGACCGCCCCCGCCGGACGGGTGCCCGCCGATCGCGATTCGTGACGGCCCTGCGCGACGCGCTCGAAGAGCGCCTGGCTCATCTGCGAACGGCCGGCGTTCTGCAGACAGACGAAGAGGACACGCGCCACCTGGCTAGACCAGGACGTCCAGGAGCGCACGAGTCTTCGAGTCGAGCCGGGCGCTGAGCCGGTAGTAGGCCCAGATCCCGACCTTGGTCGCCTCGACCAGTCCGGCCTCTCGCAGCTTCGCCATGTGGTGCGAGATCGTCGGCTGGCTCAACGCGAAGGCCGCCGTGAAGTCACAGATGCAGACCGCCTTCGGGGACCGCCTGAGGATCCCCATCATCTGCAGCCGGGTGGGATCGGCGAGCGCCTTGAGCACCTCGACCGATGCATCCACCTTTGCCAGGGGAAGCGGGATCGATGGCGGACAACAGACCCCTTTCACGCGCTCTTGAACCGGCGCTCTCATGGACCGAGTCTAGCAGTTCCATTGACAGGTGTCTATGGGTCTGCTAGGCTTTCCATCGACAGACGTCAATCAATTCCACGGGGTCAGTCATGGAGACGATTCAGGATTCGGTTCGATCGCATTACGCGGAGACCGCGATCAAGATGCGGGACGGCGGGAACTGCTGCGATTCGAGCTGCTGCAGCGGGACCGACGCGATCAGCGGCCCGATCGGTGAGAAGGAGTATTCCACGGCAGAGATCGCAGATCTTGGTCTCTCCCTGGGGGCCAGTCTCGGCTGCGGCAACCCGACGATGCTGGCCCAGCTGCATCCCGGCGAGGTGGTGCTCGACCTTGGCAGCGGCGCCGGCCTCGACGTGCTACTCTCGGCCCGGCGCGTTTCCCCCGGTGGTCACGCCTACGGCGTGGACATGACCGACGAGATGCTCGCGCTGGCCAATGAGAGCCGATCGCGATCGGGGGTCGAAAACGCCACCTTCCTCAAGGGGACAATCGAGGCGATCCCGCTCCCGGATGCCGCGGTGGACGTGGTCATCTCCAACTGTGTTATCAACCTCGCCGCCGACAAGGCAGCGGTGCTCCGGGAAGCCTTTCGCGTCCTGAAGCCGGGTGGAAGACTCGCGGTGTCGGACATGGTCGAAGTCGAGCCCCTCGCGCCGTCCGTCAAATCCTCGCTCGATGCCTGGGCAGGCTGCGTGGCCGGCACGATCCCGGTCGATGCGTACCGTACCGCGGTCGGCGACGCCGGTTTCGACGCCGTCGACATCCAGATCACAAACACCTTTGGGCCCGATGAGGCTGGACTCCCCGCGGGTTCCGGAAAGATCGCGAGCGCCTATATCCGTGCGATCAAACGTAAGTAACAAAAAAGGCCTGGGTGAAAACCCGGGCCTCTTGGATTCTGGGTTTGTGAGTCGTTAGGCGACGCGCACCCGAGAGGCACGCGGCCCCTTGGGCGCTGATGCTTCTACGTCGAAGCTGACCTTCTGCCCCTCTTGCAACCCCTCGAACGAGCCCTCGACGGACGACCGGTGGAAGAAATACTCCTTGCCGTCCTCGCCGCTCAAGAATCCGAATCCTCGATCCATCACGAGTCGCTTAATCGTGCCGTTCTGCGCCACGTCTGCCGCTAGCTCCTTCGCAAAGTTATCCCCGGTCCGCTTGCGTTTCGGGGCGTGCCATGACCGGGCTGCCTCCGCCCGCAAGCAAGCATATCATGGGTAGTATTGCGACCGCCAAAACGTGACCGGCCGGCACTCCGGCCAAGGAGGGGTTGACCGCGATGCGCAGCACGATGCCCGACTTCCCGCTGACGCTACAGCACTTCCTCTGGCGTTCGACCACTCTTTTCCCGTCGAAGGAGATCGTGACCAGGAGGGAAATGGGCCGCCACCGGTACACCTACGCCGACTTCGGCCGGCGGGTCGCCCAGCTCGCCCATGCCCTCAAAGACCTCGGAGTGGGTCCTGGCGATCGGGTCGGAACGCTCGCCTGGAACAACTACCGGCACCTGGAGCTGTACTTCGCGGCGCCTTGCTCGGGCGCGGTCCTGCACACCTTGAACCCCCGGCTCTTTCCCGAGCACCTTGCATACGTCATCAACGACGCGGAGGACAAAGTCATCTTCGTCGACGCATCCCTGATGCCGGCCCTCCAGCGAGTCGCCAACGAGATCAAGGGCGTGAAGCAGTTCGTCGTCATGACCGACGGCCCCTCCCCCAACGGGGAGCTCACGCCGCTGGCGTCCTACGAGGAGCTCATTGCCAGTCATCCGACCGCGTACCCATGGCCGGTGCTGGACGAGCGGGACGCGGCCGCCATGTGCTACACGTCGGGGACCACCGGGAAGCCGAAGGGGGTCGTGTACAGCCACCGCTCTTCCGTCCTGCACTCATTCGGTATCGCGATCGGTGGGGGCATCGGGCTGGCGGAGTCGGACAGCATCCTTCCCGTCGTGCCGATGTTCCACGCGAATGCGTGGGGGCTCGCGTACGGGGCGACGATGCTCGGCTCCAAGCTTGTGTTTCCAGACCGCTTTCTGGATCCCGTCAGCCTGATCGACCTCTTCCGAGAGGAGGGCGTCACGTTCACCGCCGGCGTGCCCAGTGTCTGGATCGCCCTGCTGCAACACCTGGACAAGACCGGGACCAACCTCGACGGGATGCGGATGTTCGTCGGCGGTTCGGCGCTCTCGGCCGGACTCTACGACGGCCTGACCAGGCACGGGATCGACACCAACCAGGGCTGGGGCATGACCGAGACGTCGCCGGTCGCCGCCGTTGCCGGCATCAAGAGCGCCATGCGGGGCCGCGATCCGAAGGCCGTCCGGCTCAAGCAGGGCTTCCCCATCGCCGGGGTCGAGCTGCGGCTCGCCAACGTGGACACGGGCGAGCCGGTCGCGTGGGATGGAAAGGGCGTGGGTGAGATCCAGGTGCGCGGCCCGTGGGTGACGAGCAGCTACTACCGGGGGGTCGATGCCGAGCGCTTTACGGCTGACGGCTGGCTGCGGACCGGTGATGTCGCCAACGTCGACCCGGAGGGATACGTGGCGATCGTCGACCGCACGAAGGACCTGGTGAAGTCCGGCGGCGAGTGGATCTCGTCGGTGGAGCTGGAGTCGGCGATCATGGGCCATCCCAAGGTGCTCGAAGCGGCCGTCATCGGCATCCCCCATCCGAAGTGGCAGGAGCGGCCGGTCGCCTACGTCGTCGCAAAGCCGGAGTTCAAGGGCGCCGTCAGCCAGGAGGAGATCATCGACTTCCTCAAGCCGCTGGTGGCGAAATGGTGGCTGCCGGACGAAGTCCGGTTCATCGATGAGATTCCCAAGACCAGCGTCGGCAAGTTCGACAAGAAAGTCATCCGGGAACAGGCGCTGAAAGCCCCGGCCGCGGCTCGCCCTTCGGAATAAACAGCGCGGTCACGAACCCGCCACAGTCGTGAGCCGGATCGCTTTGAGGCGGCATCGAAAACACGGCCTTAATACTGTCGCGCTAGAACGGAGGCAAGCAGGATGTGACTCAGCAATGGATGTCTCCCGGCAGTTCGAGGCGCTCGTTCCGCAGCCGCTGGACGCGGAGGGGATCGAGCGGCGCCGCGAGCTCGAGGACATCCACGAGGAGCTCCTGCTGAGCATCCTGGCCCTCGAGGAAGAGTGGTTGCTCGACGACCGGATCACCTACGCGCTGCGGCAGCGCAAGGCCGCCTGACCGGCTAACGCCTCCCGGACCGCCGACCGCGCAGCATCGCCATCGCCTGGGCCATCCGCCGCGTGCGGGTTTCGGGTCGCTGCGCCCCGGTCACCCACTGGACCAGCTCTTTCTTGCGCGTGTAGGAGAGCTTCTCGAAGGCCGCGGCCGCCTCGGCGTTGGCGTCGAGGGCGGATCGCAACCCCTCGGGCAGGTCCACCGTCCGCAGCTCGGCATCGTACTGGAGGCCGACCGTGAGCTGGTCACCGGCGATCACCCCGGCCGCCTCCCGGACCTCGCGCCGCAAGCCGAGGTAATGCTGCCCCCCGTACACGGCGATCCGGCTCCGATAGGTGTAGCCGTTGATCGTCACCATGACCGGCATCCGCTTCTCCTGGCCGAGCGCCGCCAGCGCCTCCGGCGGGACGCGGATGAAGCAGGCTCCCTGGTCGGACTCGAGGCGGCCTTCAAAGTGCAGCCCGGGCATCCCGCCGCTAATTTTCTGGCAAATTCGGCGGAATAACGCACGTTTTCGGCCTTCGGTCCGTTTGCAACCCACGACAGGGCCCCTGGCCCACCGGATTTTCAAGACGGAGGACACGATGGCGAAAACTCAAAAGTGGACAGCGTCGACGTTCGTCAGCCTGGTGCACGAGAATCTCACGGATAAGGGCCACAAGGTCAAGAAGTCGGACCTCAACTGGGCCGTCAAAGATGCGTTCGAGGCGGCCGTCGCGGCCGGCGCCCGCGGCATGCGGGTGCGCTTCCCCGAGATCGGCGCCCTGGCATCGCGTGACGTCAAGGCTCGCAAGGCAGGGAAAGGCACCAACCCCTTCACCGGCGAGGCGATCATGCTGAAGGCGCGGCCCGCCTCGAAGAAGCCGCGCTGGTCGTTCCCCAAGGCCGTCCGCGAGGCCTACACGCGCCAGACCGCCCGCAAGGCCGCCTAAGCAGACCGTTCGACCAACAGGGCGCCGGGGTTTCGTCCCGGCGCCCTGTTCGTGTTCTTGACAGGGTTTCGAATCCGCCTGACTATGATGGAAGGGATGCGTCGAAACCTGATAGCCGCACTGCTGATTGCTGCTGGCCTGGCGCTAATGGCGACCGCGCTACCGGCCCTGGGCGTCTTGCGCCTGGGCTCACCCGAGGTGGTGATGACCCAGCCGATCCCGGCGCTGGGCGATCCACTCTCGCCGCCCCACCAGCATCCCAAATCCCTTCCGGGCACCAACAATACGGGTGCCGGCCCCAGCCAGGTGGTCGCCTACCTCTCGATCCCCAGACTCGGCATCAAGAACGCCCCGATCTTCGACCGGGGCGTCGACACCGGCGGCAACATGCTGATCGCCAAGGGGTACGCGGTGACCCACTATTCCAACTCCTCCCCCATCGGCAGCGGCAACGCGGTGCTCTACGGGCACGACGACATCGAGGGCAGCGTCTTCGGCCACCTGCAGGATCTGAAGGCGGGCGACGAGGTTGACGTGGCGCTGGCCGGCGGGTCCGCGATTGCCTATCACGTCACCGGCCGCACCATCGTCCCACCCACTGCCGTCCAGATCCTCAAGCCAACCAACGATGTACGGCTCACGCTCTTTACCTGCTGGCCCAATTGGGTCGATACCAAGCGGGTGGTCGTGACCGCCGTCCCGGCCACGACCTGAGCCAGAAGCGATCGCCAGGCTAGTGGTTCGTCTCCTGGGGCGGCTCCTGGAAGTACTTCAGTAACTCTTCGAGCGCCTTGGCCGCCTCCGGGTCGCGGAGCAGGCGCTCCTGCATCTCCTGCACCTGCTTGACGAGCTCCTTGGCCTGGGCTTCTTGCGCAACCTGCAGCAGGACCGGCTGGGTCGCCGCCGAGACGATCATCTGGGCCTGCTGGCGCAGCATCTCCACCCCCTGGCAACCAAGGCAGGTGCCGGCGTTGTCGCAATGACAGAGCTGCAGGCGCAAGTTATCGAACTCCCGCTGCAGCGGCGAAAGGTCAACCGGGCGGCTCACGTTTCAAGCTTAGCCTGAGGAGCCGGGAACTTTCGATTCTCAGCCGCGTCTTAGGTTTCGAGGTGCCCATCATGCCATTCAACCGCATCGGTCCCGCGCTGGCGCTGCTGAGCGTCGTCGGTCTCCTGGCGGCCTGCGGGTCCACCCCCGCGAGCTCGCCCAGCCCGGTCAGCGGGGGGCTGGCGCAAGGGGGGGCGACCTACTCCAGCGCGGATAAGAACGCGATCTCGGGCGGGCCGGCGCCCCAGGCCAGCAGCAACGCGGTCCTCACCGCCCAGGGTAACCAGAAGGTCATCCAGGACGCTTCGCTCGGGATCCAGATCAAGTCCGGATCGTTCTGGGACAGCTACAACCAGGCGGTGACCATCGCCGGACGGTTCAACGGCTCCCTCGTCAGCTCGCAGGTTGGGGATCCCAGCGGGCAGGAAACCGACTCGGGCACGGTCGTGGTCGCGGTGCCGGCCACCAGCTACGGCGACGCGCTGGCGGCGCTGCGCCAGCTTGGCAAGCCGACCCAGCTTCAGGTGACCAGCCAGGATGTCAGCGGCGAGTACGTCGACCTCCAGTCCCGGCTCAAGAACCAGCAAGCGCAGCAGGCGATCCTCCTGGACCTAATGCGGCGCGCCCAGACGATTCCGGACAGCATCGCGGTCCAGAACCAGCTGTCGAGCGTGACCGGCCAGATCGAGCAGATCGAGGGGCGCATCCGCTTCCTCGACCAGCGGACCACCTACTCGACGATCACGCTTCATCTGTTCACGGTCGCGGCCGCCCCGGCGCAGCCGAGCCTCTGGGATCGCAGCGGCCTTGCGAGCTCGCTCGGAACCGCCGGCCAGACGTTCGTGGCGGTGATCGGCGGCATGCTGGTCGTCGGTGGGTTCCTCCTGCCGTTCCTGCTGCTCATCGCCCTGGGTCTGGGCATCTGGCGCCTGTTGCCCGCATCCCTGCGACCGACGCTGCGCCGTCCGACGTCAGCCTGACCGCTCCTCCCGGTGGAAGCGGTCGATGAGAAATCGCTTGTGGGCGAGCAGGCGGTCCATATCCGCTCGGTGGACGACTTCTGCCACCTGTCGCATCTCGGCATCGAGGAAGTCGAGCTCCTCGGCCAGCACGTCGACCGCCGCGCGGCCGTGGCTGCCCGGCTGCGAGGAGACATAGCCGGCCGGGAGGCGAAGGTACGCATCGATCGCCGTCGGCACATAGTCGGAGACGGTCCGCTCGATCAGGTACAGCTCCGGTGCGCCGATCGGCAGGCAATCCAGGTGCGGAAGGATCTCGGTACGGGTGGTCAGCTCGATCCGCTGCAACCGGGCCAGAATCTCGGGCGGGACCCGG
Source organism: Candidatus Dormiibacterota bacterium (assembly GCA_036513655.1). Classification (GTDB taxonomy): domain Bacteria; phylum Chloroflexota; class Dormibacteria; order CF-121; family CF-121; genus CF-13. The sequence continues at coordinate 16,794 of DATBYO010000108.1, forward strand.
GCCGCCACCGCGGCGATCTGTTCGGATAGCGATTTTTGCAGGCGCCGCGGATCGAAGCCAAAACGATCGATGCGCGGCGCGGCGCGGGTGGCCAGCGCGCCGGCCAGGTAAAGCCCGGCGACCAGCAGCAGCCCCTGTAATCCGACCGGGTCAGCCAGCACGAGTCCCGCCCCCACCAGCGCCAGCGCCGAACCGGTGAGGTTTCGGCGGCTGGTCAGGTAGGCGACCAGCCCGCGCGGGGCTGAGCGCGCGGGCAGCGGCGAGCGGTAGGACACGATCGCACTTCCCATTGGTGCTCCCGTCGCTAGGGCGTACGGACGGTCAGCTTCAGCTCATCGGGGAGCGGCGCGAGTTCCGTCGCCGGCGCGTCGTGCGCCCGCTCGAGGTAGGCCTGCGCGCGGGCAACCTCCTTGGAGAGCGCATCGATCGTCTGCCGCATCGTTTCCAGCGCCTGCAGCTTGGAGGCGTCGATGGTATCGATCGTGGCATAGATGTTGGCGAAGGCCGCCTGCAGCTTCTCGATGCTGACGGTTGCCGTCGCCGCCTGCTCGTGCACGCTGGCCGACTGCTGGCGGAGCATCGCCGACGTCCCCTCGATCATCTCGGCGGTCGTATCGTTGAGCGCGCCGATTTGGTCCAACACGAGCTTCTGGTTGACCAGGCCCTGCGCCGTCATCACCGCGGTGCGCAGCGCAGACACCGTTGTCGTCGTGGCGCGGTCGACGCCTTTGACGAGCTCGAGATTGTTCTTTCGGACAAGCTCGAGCGCCAGGTACCCCTGGGCGCTGACAGCGAGCTGCGTCGCGAGGTCCTGGGTCTTCTGGCGAACGTAGAAGAGACAGTCCTCCCGCAATGTCTTCGCCCGCTCGGGATCGGTTGACTGGACCTCGCGGATGCGGGCGTCGAGCGCGCTGTCCATGGTGCGGGCAAGGTAAAGGTATTGCTTGAGTCGATCCATCACGGCCCAGAGATTCAACTTCTCCTGCTCGATCGCCGCATTGTCCTTGAGAAGCTCGTCCTGGCCCCGGTACAGTGCCTGGACGATCGCATTCAGATGCCCCTGGGCCGACTCGTACTTGCCGAAATAGTCGCGCAGCCGGTTGCCCATCGGCAGGACGCCGAAGATCCGTCGCCGGTCGAGCAACCCGCGGCGTGATGGGTCGAGGTCTTCGACGGTGCGCCGCAGTTGCAACAGTGCGCTGGAGACGGTTGAGGATTTGTCCCCGATGCGGGCGAGCGCGCCAACGGGGCGGTCGAGCATCCGGTTGGAAACGCTCGCGGACTGCTTGATCTCCTCGTTCCCCAGGGCGTGGATGCCGTCAACCTTCTTCTTGAAGCTCTCGCTACGGGGATCGGCTGCGAGAAGACCGTCGATGTACGTGCCGACGGCGGTGTCGAGACGAGCCGTCGTCTCCGGGTCGAGTGCGAGCATGGGGGCGGGGGTCGCCGTGGCGGACGCCGCCGGATCGGATGGGGTCAGGGAAAGGTCGGAGTTCGCCTCGACCGTCGTACGCATTGGACTCGCTCCTTTTGCTAGCCCGTAACCGGATACAACATCGGTTTTTCCCGAAAAACGGCCGTCTCACACATGAAAACTCGCCAGGGCCGGCCAGTCGGTGGAATTGAATTCGGACCCGCCTACGGCAACGGTAGGCTAGGGGTGTGAAGGCGATGTGAAGGCGACCGCGGTGGACGGCCGGATGTTCATCAACGGGGAGCGCGCCTGGGCCCGGGCGGGGGCGACCCTCGATGCCATCGACCCGGCAACGGCGGAGACGTTCGCCGTCGTGGCTTCGGGTGACAAGGCGGACGTCGACGCCGCGGTCGCGTCGGGGCGGGCGGCCTTTGCGGGTGGCTGGGCTGGGTTGCCGCCGGTGCGGCGCGTTCGCATCCTCAACCGGATCGCCGACCTCCTCCGCGAGCGCAGCCGCGAATTCGCCGAGTTGGAGAGCCTGGATGTCGGCAAGCCGCTGCGCCAGGCCGAGGACGACGTGGCGGCCGCCGCCGGCTATTTCGAATTCTTTGCCGGCGTGGCGGACAAGGTGTTTGGCTCGAGCATCCCGCTGGGAAGCGGCTTCATCGACTTCACGCTTCGCGAGCCGCTGGGTGTGTCGGCGCAGATCGTTCCCTGGAACTATCCGCTGCGCCTCGCCTCGCGGGGGATTGCGCCCGCCCTGGCATGCGGCAACGCAGTCGTGGCCAAGCCGGCGGCCGAAGCGGGCCTCAGTGTGATTCGCCTCGCCGAGCTGGCGGTGGATTCCGGCCTTCCGCCCGGCGTCTTCAATGTCGTTACCGGTGGCCGCGAAACGGGGGCCGCGCTCGCCTCGCATCCTGGGATCAACCACATCACCTTCACCGGGTCGGTCCCAACCGGGATCGCGATCATGAAGGCTGCCGCGGAGAACGTCGTGCCCGTGACGCTCGAGCTCGGCGGCAAGTCCGCGAATATCGTGTTTGCGGACGCCGACCTGGAGCGAGCCGCCGCCTCGGCCGCCACCACGCTGATGCAGAACTCGGCGCAGACCTGCACGGCGCCGACCCGGCTGCTGCTCGAAGAATCGGTTCATGATCGGTTCGTCGAACTGCTCGCGTCCCGCATCGGAAAGATCCGCATGGGCCGCGGCCTCGACAACCCGGACATGGGCCCGGTCGTGAGTGACCGGCAGATGCAGCGGGTCCTCGGTTACATCGCGGCCGGCGCGGGCGATGGAGCGACCGCGGTGACCGGTGGCCGCCGCTCCGACGCGCCCGACCTCGCGCGGGGCTTCTTCATTGAACCCACGCTGCTCGACGGGGTGGCGCGCGGAACCGCCCTCGAGCAGGAAGAGATTTTCGGTCCGGTGCTGACCGTCACCACCTTCGGGTCGCTCGACGAGGCGATCGCGATCGCGAACGGCACACCCTACGGTCTCGTGACGGGGGTCTGGACCAAAGACCTGAGCAAGGCGCTGACGGTGGCCACCGCGGTCAAGTCGGGGCAGGTCCGTGTCAACAGCTACAGCGTCGAGGGCAGCATCGGGCTACCGTTTGGCGGCTTCAAACGCAGCGGCTTCGGCCGCGAGCAGGGGGTCGAGGCGCTGGCGAACTACACGCAGATCAAGAACGTGATGATCAACTTCGGCTGATCCGCTGGTTACTGGCCGGTCGGCGTCGGATGTGCCTTCTTGAGGATCTCGAGGACCTGGTTTTGTCCGGCCAGGACTTTGTTCTGCCCATCGAGGAGCTGGATCTGCATCTTGGCGAGCTCGTGGATCGCGTGCAGGGTCTCGTGATCCGCGATCGCGCGCGCATCGCTGGCGGCCAGGGCTCGGTTGGCGCTCACCTGCAAGGAAATCATGATCGACAGCTGGGGTAGGTTCAGGATTGTGAGCAGCAGCGGCCAGGGCGTCTTGTCGAAGCCGACGATGTTGCCCGCAAAGAGCCAGATCACGATGCCGATCGTGATCAGGACGAAAAGGTACATCGAGCCGATCAGGCGATTGACGACGTCCGCAATGCGGTCGAGGACCCCATCGCCCGAAACATGCTGCGAGAGCACCAGCCGGGGAACGTGGCCGATCGGGTCGACGACGTGTCGCTCGAGCTCGTCCTTGGCCTGGTCGATTGGGTCGCTCCGGTTTGCCATGGTCGTCCTCCCTTAGTGCTCGTCGAGCTCGGCGAGCAGACCAAGCCCATCGAGGTCGTCGAGGTTGTACCACTGGAACATCACCCGCTCGATGCGCAGCGCCGACCAGGCCTCCAGCTGTGACGCGACCTGGTCCGGCGTGCCCACGATCCAGCTTCGGCGCCGCAACTCATCCGGCGCGACGTCGGGCCGCACGCCTGAAAGCCCGGAGAGGAACGACTGCATCCAACGACCTTTTTCCGCGACCTCGCGCGCGTCGCGGCCGATCAGGATGCCCCCCATCCAGGACCGATGGATCGCGTCCGGGTTGCGGCCAACCGCGCGACAGTGTTCCTCGAGCTTGGCCCGCTTGACCTTGTAGACGTCCGGGCCCGGGGCATGGCTGTTCCATTCGTCGGCATCCCGGGCCACGATCCTGAGCAGCCGGATTTCGCCGTCGCCTCCGATCAGCACCGGCGGCGCGGGTCGCTGCAACGGCCGCGGGTAGGCCGCGGCGCGCCGCAGCGGATAATAGCGGCCCTCGAGGTCGACCGGCCCGCCGGACCACAGGGCTTTGATGACGGCAATCCCCTCCTCCAGCCGGTCGAACCGCTCTTTCAGTGGCGGCAGCGCGATCCCAAACGCCTGATGCTCGGCATCATTCCAGCCCGCGCCCAGGCCCACGACGAGCCGGCCGTTCGAGAGCAGGTCGACCGCGGCGGCCATCCGGGCGAGCAGGGCGGGGTGGCGAAACGTCATCGGGCTGACCAGTGGCCCGAACCGGATCCGCTGCGTTCGCTGAGCCAGGGCGGTCAACGACGTCCAGCATTCCAGCGCCGGCCGCTCCGGGTGGCCCATCAGGCTGAAGAAATGGTCCGAGCGCGAGAGCGACTCCAGTCCGAGCGATTCGACCCGGTCGGCGATCGCAAACCAACGTTCCCAGGTCAACCCCTCCTGACCCTCGAGCATGACGCCGATCCTCACGGCTGTAGACGTTAGCGGAAAAGTGCGCGGTTCAGCCGGCTACGCTCGGGGGACACAACGCCCATGAAAGAAGCCGCCTTCCGCCGGACGCTCGGCGTCGTGCTGGCGATGCTCATCGTGCAGTTTGTACTGGGAATGGCGGTCACGTTGTTCGTCACGATTCCGAGCAATCATCCGGGCGCCAATCCACCCGAGTATTTCGGCGGCGTCGTCACGAGTGTCACGTGGGCGATCCTTCACGGCGGACTCTGGCTGACGCTGCACGCGGCCTGGGGACTGGTGCTCGTTCTCGCCGCATTGGGCACCCTGGTCCAGGCGATACGGCTCGGTGGCAGTGGACGCATCACGCTGGCCGCCATCGGCCTCGTGGGCGTCCTCGGCGCCGGCTTCAACGGCGGAGCTTTCTCAACTATCACGAGGACTTCAGCTCGATGCTGATGGCGGTCGGATTCGCGCTGGCGATGTCGGCCTACGTCGCCCTGCTCTACCGCGCCCCGGCGCCGTCGATCGCTCCAGCTTGAGCCGGCAGCCGCGATCATTCGGAATAGCCCGCCCCTTTGCCGGGTTGGAGATGATGTCATGCCTGCCGTCACCGTCGAAAACATCCTGACGCTGCCCCGGATCCCGGACCTGGAGCGCGCCACGAGCATCGAGCGTCCCGTGCTCGCGATCACCACGGCGCCCAAAGGTGTCGAGGGTGAGGGGTTTCCGGTTCGTCGCGCTTTTTACGGACTTGACCAGCGCTACCTCGATCCGTTCATTCACATGGACCAGATGGGCGAGGTCGAGTACGGGCCGGGTGAGCCCAAAGGCACGGCCTGGCATCCGCACCGCGGCTTCGAGACCGTGACCTACATGATCGACGGGACCTTCCAGCACCAGGATTCCACGGGAGGGGGCGGCCTCATCACCAACGGCGCCACCCAATGGATGACGGCCGGCGCCGGGATCCTGCACATCGAACGGCCGCCCGAAGCCTTGATCGCCAGTGGAGGCCTCTTCCACGGCATCCAGCTCTGGGTGAACCTCCCGGCAGGTCAGAAATGGGCGCCACCGCGTTACCAAGATATTGGGGCCAGCCGGGTCACGCTGCTGGCATCGCACGACGGCGGCGCGCTGGTGCGCGTCATCGCCGGCGAAGTCGCCGGTCACGCGGGACCCGGTATCACGCATACGCCGATTACGCTGGCGCATGCGACCGTAAACCCCGGCGCCGAGCTGCGCCTTCCCTGGCGACGCGACTTCAACGGGCTCGTGTACGTCCTGGCCGGACGCGGAACCGCCGGCGCCAAGCGCGCGCCCATCGGCACCGCACAGCTGGCGGCCTTCGGCGCGGGCGACCTGATCACGCTGACCGCCGACCTCACGCAGGAAAGCCGTTCACCGAACCTCGAGGTCCTCGTCCTCGGCGGAGAGCCGATTGGTGAGCCGGTTGCCTGGTACGGACCATTCGTGATGAACACCCACGAAGAGCTGGCCCAGGCCTTTGATGATTACCGGCGCGGTCGGATGGGGACGATTCCCGCGGCGCACATCGGCAACTAGCGCCTTGCTTTATCCCTCCCCCGCTGGGGGAGGGTCATCGTGGGGGCCGCCGCCTCAGCGGATCCCGCTGTCGTATTCGATGTTCACCGACGTATACGTTCCCTGATTCACCGTGGCCGACGTCGGGATCGGGCGTGGCAACGAGCTGGAGCCGATCGTGAGTCCAACGAGCGTGTAGGTTCCGGCACGCAGATCGACCTTGAACCGTCCGTCGGCGCCGGAATGGAAGCGCGTGACCTCAGCGCCGGTACCGTCACGGACGACGACGGTGGTGGCGAGCGGATGCGGCGGGCAGGGGGAGTTGATCCGCTCGACCGGGCAGGTTGGTCCCACCTGGACCATCCCCTGGATCCCGGTTCCGGGCTGAGCGGCTGGCTGGCTACCGCAGGCGGCGATCGCCAGCGTCAGGATGATCAACACGAAGACATGTTTCATCAAGCGCCTCGATCATTACGACGCCGAAGCACCCGAAAAGTTCCGCCTCGCCACAGACCCCGTCGGGGCGCCGCGGAGCCCCGGACGGAGCCCGGCGGGGTTTGCGCTGGCACAGGCGGCCTGTACATCGCGGACACGAACAACCACCGCGTGGTCGTCGCCGACTGGGCGGCGGGCGCGGTTCGGGCCTTGATCGGAGACTGAGCCCGGCCTTTACGTCGCTCGGGGGCGCCAGTAGAATGGGGCCACCCTGGAGGGGCAGGGTGGAGGTCGGGGATTGCGGACGCTCTCGTTCCTTGGACTCGACGTTGCTGAGCGCCCGCGCTTGAACGCGACGTCCATCCGTCAGCTGGCCCGGCTCGGAACGGTGGTCCGGTGGCCGGGTCTGCTCTTTGCCGCCATCCTGTCGCTCGCCGTGCCGCCTCGCTCCCCGGTGGGGCTGGCGCTGGTCCTGGTCTGGGTGGCGGTCTACAACGCCTGGGGCATGATCGCAATTTCGAAGGCCGACGATGGATCGATCCTCCGGGTCGGCCGGGCCCTCACGCTGCTCGATACCCTGAGCTACTTCCTGGTGCTGTTCGTGTTTGGCGGCGTCGGCGCGAGCACGAGCATCTACGCCGCCTACATCCTGCTGATCGTCTGGATGGTTGCCTACGACGGTGCGGAAGGCGCCATGCTGTGCGTCGGCATCTTCGTGGTCGGGATGATCGCCCTCCATGCCGCCCTCAAGGCACTCTTCAACCAGGATTTCGACGGAAGGGACGTGGTGTTCTGGAGCCTGATCATGGTCGTGGCGGGCGCCATCCTCGCGGCCTACGACCGGATCGTCATCGGGGGCGTTCTGCCGCAACCCCCGGAGACGACCGCCGGCCGCCTGGGGGCAGCGGCCGCTTCGTCGGTCAGCGTCGTGGAAACGCCGGTGACGAGCGCCAGTGTTCCCGCCGTCCGCCTGTCGCCCCGCGAGCAGGAGGTGCTCCAGCTGGTCAGTGAGGGGTACTCGAACACGATGATCGCCAGCCGTCTGCACCTCAGCGAGAACACCATCAAGACGTATGTCGAAAACCTGTTGAGCCGGCTGAATGCCCGAAACCGCGCCGAAGCCGTCGCCGCGGCCTCCCGACAAAATCTGATCTGAGAATCCGCCCCCTCCCCCGTTCGGCCTCCCCCGGTTGGAACCGAATCCTTCGGATCTTTCATCCCCATGGGGGATAGTGGCCGCCACCAACGCCACGTAGGCTGGCGTCAGTGGGGGCGCCGATCGACCTGGGGGGCGCTCCGATGGCGACCAGGATGGTGGGGGGTTTCATCCTGGTCGCCTTTCTATTGTGCATCCTGCTCGCCTGGCCCGGACGCCGGCGTTGGCCAATCTGGTTGATTGCCGGCCTCTGCGCCTCGACCTGCGCCGCGCTGACGGTCAACCTGACCGCCGTCGAGGGGTGGTTCGCCGCCCCCTTGCGCCTCACGACTCTGGCAGTGGCCGCCGGCTTCCTGGCCACGGCCGCGCTTCGGGATCTGCGCGACCCGCTGCGCTGATCGGGCGCCTTGACCCGGCCGCAGGATATCATGTAACGTGATATCCGAAGTGTTCATATTGCTGTGGAGGGACTGCTCATGATCCTGTTCCTGATCCTCTTGATCGTCGCCGCGGCCGTCGTCGGCGTCTACGCGACGTACAACACCGGTACCCACGACGTCACGCTCTGGCAGTGGCACTGGACGGCAGTTCCCGACTGGGTCCCCGTCGTGGTGGCGGCCGCCGTGATCGGCGGTCTGTTCCTGCTCTACCTGGTCTACTCGGGCCTGGTTCACGGCGTTCGCGTCGGCTCGATGCGACGTCGGGTGAGCACCCGGGAGTCGACGATCAACGATCTTCGCCGCGAAAATCAGCGCTTGCGCGAAGAGAACGCCCGAGTTCGTAGCGAGCTTCGCGGGATGGACCGCGGGGTGGCAGCGACGAGTGACCGCGGCGCCAGCACGACACCCGAGCGAGACAGCCTGCCGGCCGATCGGGGCACCAAGGGGGAGCCGGTAGCGGCAGCCTCCGCATCCGATCGTCCCCGGACGGCCCCACCCTACCGGGCGCGGGCGACCTTCGGCGAGCGAGTCCGCGCCTTCTTCAGCGGTCGCGAGCCGGCGGGTTACTGACGGGGTTCGATCCCCATTCGCCCTTCGCAACAACAGGGTCTCGCCCAGTCGAGGCCCTGTTTTCTCGCCCTGTAGGGCTTCAGGGCTTGACACACTGCCAACCGTGTCAATTAAATTGATAGCGTCGCTAGCAGCTAGCGACTCGCAGCCCGGTCGGACCTCGAGCAGAATTCTCGCGCGGTGACCAGTTCAAAGGAGGCGACAGATGCCAGCCAGCGGCAAGCGGGGCTTCGGATCCATGGATGAGGCAAAGCAGCGGGAAATCGCCAGCAAGGGCGGCCAGGCCGCCCATTTGAAGGGGTCCGCCCACGAGTTCAGCTCGGAGGAAGCGCGGCAAGCGGGCAGCAAGGGCGGGAAGGCGGCGCACGAGAAGGGATCCGCGCACGAGTTCTCGTCGGAGGAAGCCAGGGCAGCCGGCCGCAAGGGCGGCGAGGCCTCCAGCCAGGATCGCAACCGAATGGCTGCCATCGGCCGCGAAGGCGGCAAACACTAAGCCAAAATACGGGAAGGAACCGGCCGGGGTTCCTTCCCTTTGTCTCTAAAGCGCCCCGACCAGTTCTTGGATGCGTGCCTGCGAGAGGGTGACGTCCGACAACGTTCCGGCGAAGTACGCGTCGTACGCGGCCAGGTCGAGCAGGCCGTGGCCGCTGAAGTTGAAGAGGATGGTCGGTGACTCGCCGCGCTCGCGGGCTTTGACCGCCTCGTCGATGACGGCCCGGATGGCGTGCGCCGTCTCCGGGGCGGGAATCGTTCCCTCGGCGCGGGCGAACTGCACCGCGGCGTCGAAGACGCTGCGTTGTGGGTACGCGACTCCTTCGATATAGCCATGATCGACGAGCGCCGAGACCAGCGGCGCCATGCCGTGATAGCGCAGACCGCCGGCGTGGATGCCGTCCGGAATGAAGCTGTGCCCGAGCGTGTGCATCTTCACCAGGGGCGTCATCTCTCCGGTGTCGCCGAAGTCGTAGGTGTATTTGCCGCGCGTGATCGACGGACACGCCTCTGGCTCGGCGGCGAGGAAACGCGTCTTGGTTCGGCCCTGCAACCGGTCGCGCAGGAATGGAAATGCCAGACCGGAGAAATTACTCCCGCCACCGACACAGCCAACCACGATATCCGGCATCGCTTCGGCCCGCTCCATCTGCAGCAGTGCCTCCTCTCCGATGATCGTCTGGTGCATTAGCACGTGGTTGAGGACGCTGCCCAGTGAATATTTCGTGTCGTCCCGAGTGGCGGCGTCTTCGACCGCCTCCGAGATTGCGATGCCCAGGCTCCCGGTGGACTCCGGGTTCTCGGCGCGGATGCGACGCCCAACCTGGGTGCGGTCAGATGGGCTGGGGACGACCTCGGCGCCCCAGACGTGCATCATGCTCTTGCGGTAAGGCTTCTGCTCGTAGCTGATGCGAACCATGTAGACCATGCATTCGAGGTCGAACAGCTTGGTCGCAAACGCGAGCGCACTCCCCCATTGGCCGGCCCCGGTTTCAGTTGAGAGCCGCTTCGTGCCCTCGGCTTTGTTGTAAAAAGCCTGCGCCACCGCGGTGTTCGGCTTGTGCGAGCCGGCCGGGCTAACGCCTTCGTACTTGTAGTAGATCTTCGCCGTCGTCTTCAACTCCCGCTCTAACCGGCTGGCACGCATCAGCGGCGTCGGACGCCACAGCCGGAGGGCGTCCTGCACGGGGCTCGGGATGTCGATATATCGCTCCTGCGAGACCTCTTGCTTGATCAGCTCCATCGGGAAAAGCGGGGCGAGGTCTTGCGGACCGATCGGTTCCTTGGTTCCCGGGTGCAGCGGTGGGCTCCCCGGGAAAGGCAGGTCCGCCTGGATGTTGTACCAGCGCTTGGGCATCTCTCCCTCGTCGAGCAGGATCTTATTGGCGACTTCAGGCGCGTGAATGCTCATTGGCTTGATCCCTCCTGTGGTGTCTAGGTTTTAGCATGGACGACACCTTGATGCAAAGGCCAGACCGGACCGCCATGCTCGCTGCCCTGGAACGGCTGGTGGCCGCGGAGTCCCCGTCACTGGACAAGGCACGCTGTGATGCCTGCGCGGACGAGGTCGCTGAGCTCTTTCAGCAACGGACGGGCCTTTCGGCCATCCGGCATCGGCGGCCTGACGCCGGCGACCACCTGGAGATCCGGGTTGGGGACGGCGCCCAGCCGATCGTGGTGCTCTGTCACCACGACACGGTCTGGCCAGAGGGCACGCTGGCGCGGCTGCCATTTGGGATCGACGGCGATCGCGTCACCGGCCCGGGGAGCTACGACATGAAGGCCGGCATCGTGGAGGTCGCCTTTGCCCTCGAGCAGGCTCGGCCCAAACGGCCGGTCGTCATCCTCTCGACCTCCGATGAGGAGATCGGCAGTACCAGCTCCCGAGCGTTGATCGAGGCGACCGCTCGGCGCGCGCTGGCCGTGCTGGTCCTGGAGCCGGCCGCCAGCGGCGGCGCGATCAAGACGGCGCGCAAGGGCATCGCGGATTTCATCCTGGAGATTGACGGCCGCGCCGCCCACGCGGGGGTTGAGCCGGAGAAGGGGATCAGTGCGATCGAGGAGCTGGCACACCAAGTGCTGGCCCTCAAGGCGCTCGCCGATCCGCCCAACGGAACGACGATCAACGTCGGGGTGGCGCACGCCGGCACCCGGCCCAACGTCGTTGCGGCCCACGCGCGGGCGGAGATCGACGTCCGCTTCACGCGGGCATCGGAGGCCGAACGGGTCGTCACCGCCATCCAGGCCCTTCAGCCGCGGCTCCAGGGAGCTCGGCTTCGCATCAGCGGCGGCGTCGATCGCCCGCCGATGGAGCGAAGCGCCGGCGTGGTCCGTCTGGCGCAGCTCGCGCAGCGCCTGGCGGGCGACCTGGGCTTCGCACTGACGGAGACCAGTACCGGCGGCGCCAGCGACGGCAATTTCACCGCCGCCATGGGTGTGCCAACACTGGATGGCCTGGGACCTGACGGTGGAGGCGCGCACGCCGACTCTGAGCACCTGCTGGTGGGGAGCTGGTTGCAGCGCACCGAGCTGCTGAGGCTGCTGATCGAGGCTTTGTAGCGCCTTGACGGAGCTCGCACCCCCTGTGGTAGGGTGGACGACGGTCCGTTACGCCTCGTCGTAGCTCATCGCCTACCTCTCGTCCTCACCGCGGACCAGAAGGGTTGACGTTCTCCCAGTGACGGAGGGAAGGCTGTTTGAGCGTTACAACGATTATTGCTATCGTGTCAAAGGCTCATGCCCATATCTTGCGGTTGACCAGCGCCAGACTCCACGATCTTGTGGCTTCTGATTGGGCCGCCCGCGCGGTCCTGCGGTACTGGCGGCTCCGGAATCGAGCCGGAACCGCACTCAGCGTGCTTCGCCACCCTCGACGGGGACTCTCCGTGACCTTCATTGGCCACGGGTTGGTCCTCGCGCTGGGGTTCGTACTGGTGGTTCCGGTGGTGACCGGCCGGTCAGCCCCGAGCCGCGCCGTCGCGGCCGAATACTCTGGCTACGTCCTGTGGACCAGTCCGGTTCGCGCCCGCAACGCGCCCGTGCGTGAGATTGCCAAGGCGTCGGCCCTCGAGGAACGACCGGCACCGGCGGTGATCAGCCAGGCGCCGGTGATCGCCCGCCGGGTCGTCACGGCCCGCCCGGTCCAATCACCCGCACCGTTCACGCCGCCGCCCGGTTCGGGCGGTGACGGGCTCGCCGCTATCTACAGCGTCTTCGGCAGCAGCCCCGGCCTCACCTGGGCGCTGCGCGTCGCCAACTGCGAAAGCCATTACAATCCGCTCGCGGTCAACCGCTCCAGCGGCGCGAGCGGGCTCTTCCAATTCATGCCGTCGACCTGGAACGCCAACTTTCCGGGGCAGAACATTTGGGACCCGTACGCTCAGGCACGTGGCGCCCTGGTCTTCTACAACGCCGGGCGTCAGAGCGCCTGGACCTGTAAGTAGTTCTTAGCCCCGCCGGCCAGGGCGCTACCATGTGGCGCGTGCCGCCGGAAGCCGACGTCCGGCTCGTACGCTCGCACGACGAATTCGCCGCCTGCGAGGCGATGAGCCGAGAGATCTGGGGAGCCGCGGAACGCAACGTGGTGCCGCGCGAGCTGCTCCTGACGATGCAGCACAATGGCGGCCTCGTCCACGGCGCGTTCCTTACGGACGGGACGATGGTCGGCTTCTGCTTCGCCTTCGTGGGCATGCGGGACGGGCAGTTGCGCCTCTGCTCCCATCAACTCGGGGTCAGCCCGGCCTTTCGTGGCTCCGGCATCGGGATCGCTCTCAAGCGGGCTCAGCAGCGCGATGCATTGCGACTAGGCTACGAGCTGGTGACCTGGACCTTCGACCCCTTGGAAGCCCGCAACGCCTACATCAACCTGCATCGCTTGGGCTGCATCGCTCGTCTCTATGACCGCAACCATTACGGCGCCATGGAAGACGAGCTCAATCGGGGCCTGCCCTCGGACCGATTCGAGGCCGAGTGGTGGCTGCGCCGGCAGAGGCCGGCCGTGGCTCTGGGTCAACCGCTGGTGCTGTTACGGGTGGGCGCCGGCGGCGAGCCGGTACGCGAGGCGTACGAGCTAAGCACCGGAGCGAGCGCCTTGATCGGGGTGCCGCCGGATTTCCAGGCGATCAAGCGCGCGAGCCCGGAGCTCGCCCTCCGCTGGCGGATGGAGAGCCGGGCCGCCTTCGAGGCGGCGCTGACCGCGGGGCTGGTGGCCGTCGATTTCCGGCGCGATGGCAGCTACGTGATGGCCCCGGCGTCGACCGACGCGAGCGGCGCGGCACATGCCACACGAACGTTTGAGACGTCCGCATGAAAATCGACGCGCAACCGCTGCTGTCGAGAAACGTCTCAAATCGCGCGCATGGCACCGAAGCGCCACGCGCGTGGGGCGACGCCCCGGGTGGGGCTGAGCGTTGAAGGTTGACGCCGTCGAGCTCCGAGTGCTCAAGATGCGACTGCTGAAGCCGTTTCGCACCAGCTTCGGCGTCCAGCAGGACCGCTATCCCCTGCTCGTCCGACTGGACATCGACGGCCGCTCGTACTGGGGCGAATGCGTCGCCGGCGAAGGTCCCTGGTATTCCTACGAAACGGTCGAGACGGCCTGGCACATTCTCAAGGGGTACCTACTACCGGCCGTCATTGGACGCGACCTCGCCACCGTCGACGCGCTCGAGACGCTGTTCGCTCCAATCCGCGGCCATCACATGGCCAAGGCGTGCATCGAAATGGCCTTCACCGCGGCGCTCGCCGAGCGCGCCCGTAAGCCGCTGGCGACCTTTCTGGGTGGCGTCCGGGATCGGGTGGAAACCGGCGTCAGCATCGGCATCCAGGCGACCGTCGACGAGCTGCTCGACAGCATCGGGGCGCACCTTGCCCAGGGCTACCGGCGGATCAAGGTCAAGATCGAGCCGGGGTGGGACGTGATGGCGATCGGCGCGGTCCGCCAGCAGTATCCCGAGATCACACTGATGGCTGACGCCAACTCGGCCTACAGCCTCGACGATGGCGCCCACCTGGCACAGCTCGACCGCTTCGGACTGCTGATGCTGGAACAGCCGCTGGCGGCCGGGGACCTGGTCGATCACGCCGCGCTGCAGCGGCAGCTCCACACGCCGATCTGTCTGGATGAGAGCATCGAATCGGCACGGGATGCGCGCCAGGCGGTGCAGCTGGGCGCCTGCCGGGTGATCAATATCAAGCCAGGCCGGGTCGGTGGCTTCGCCGAGTCCCGCCGGATCCATGACATCGCCGCCAACGCGGGCATCCCGGTGTGGTGCGGTGGCATGCTCGAGACCGGCATCGGCCGCGCCTGCAACGTTGCCCTGGCCACCCTGCCGAACTTCCGGCTGCCCGGTGATATTTCGGCAAGCGACCGCTACTGGGCCGAGGACATCGTCGAACCGCCTTTCACCCTGCAGCGCGGAGCGACGATTGCGATTCCGACCCGCTGGGGCCTGGGCGTCCGGGTCAAGGTCGACCTGGTCGAGCGACTGACCGTCCGCCGCGAAATGGTCCGCTGAAGGAGCGGGTCAGAGGAAAAACGCCGCCAGCGCGATAATCGCGTAGACGCCGATCAGCTGCAAGCCTTCCAACCAGTTGCTGTGCCCGTCGCGTGAGATCACGGCGATGATCAAAGTGGCGATGAAGACGGCACCGATCTCGAAGCCGGTGAAGACGAAGTCCATCGGCCTTCCCAGCGGGAGGCTGATGAAGACCATGGCCGGTGCGACGAACAGGGCGACCTGGGTGGAAGAGCCGACGGCGATCTCGAGCGTGACGTCGACTTTGTTCCTGATCGCGAAGAACACCGCCGACGCGTGCTCGGCGGCATTGCCGATGATCGGAATAAAGATGAGGCCGACGAAGATCGGCGAGATCTTGAGCGACTGAAGCGCCGGGTTGAGGGCTGAGACGAGCAGTTCGGACTCCAGGCCGACCAGGAGCGCCGCGCCCAGCAGCACGCCGACCGCGAGCGCCCTGGACCATTCCGCCCGCTCGCTGGAGCCCGGAGTGCGAAAGAGATGCGCGCTGGTGAACTGCATGAAGACGAGCGCGGCCGCATAGAGCAGGATCAGGGTGGCCGCCACACCGGCGGAAAGGATCTCGCGGTCGCCGGTGGATAAGGCGGGCGACGCCGCCACGAGCAGCGCCGGCACGCCGAGGCCCGCGACCGCCAGGACCAGGGAGCCCGTATGGACGCCGGCGGCGCGCGCGCTGAACGTTTGCTCGCCGCAGCGCAGCCCTCCGACGAAGAGCGACAGGCCGAGCACGAGCAGCAGGTTTCCGACAATCGAACCGATCAACGATGCCTTGACGATCTCGAAGTCCCCGGCCGCGATGAGCAGCACGGCGACGATCAGCTCGGTCAGGTTCCCGAACGTCGCGTTCAGCAGGCCGCCGAGCTGCGGCCCGACACGCACGGCGAGCTGGTCCGTGGCTCGACCGATGAGACCCGCCAGCGGAATGATCGCGACTCCGGAGGTGATGAAGACGAGCAGCGGTTGGTGCGCGAGCTCCGCCGCGAGCGACACGGGAATGAAGACGAGCAGCCAGTTTATCGACGGTCGAAGGACGCGCAGCCGAACCCGCATCGACGTTCATTATCGGGTGCCGTAACGGCGCGGGATCGCTCGGCGTGCCTGCATGGAGGCTCGGGATCGCGCGGCGTGCCTGGGTGGCGGCGCGGGATCGCGCCGCGTGCCTGCGTAGCGGCGCGGGATCGCGTCGCGTGCCTGCGTGGCGGCGCGGGGATCGCGCGGCGTGCCTGCGTAGCGGCGCGGGGATCGCGCGGCGCAACCGCGGGCAAAAGAAAAGAGACCTCGGCGATGACCTACTCTCCCAGACCGTTGCCAGCCCAGTACCATCGGCGCGGACGGGCTTAACTGCTGTGTTCGGGATGGGAACAGGTGTTTCCCCGTCGCTATGGTCACCGAAGTCTCTTAACTTCGATCGCTGCGAAGAAGTGCTTTAGGGACCGCGCAAGATCACGCGATCAACCTCCTGCGCTGTGAAGCGCTGAGGAGTGAGATAGATGGTCAAGCCCTCGACCTATTAGTACCGCTTAGCTGAAACGGTTGCCCGTCTTACACTCGCGGCCTATCAACCAGCTAGTCTCGCTGGGGTCTTACCTGGTTAACCCAGTGGGAGACCTTGTCTTGAGGTGGGCTTCGTACTTAGATGCTTTCAGCACTTATCCCATCCGAACATAGCTACCCGGCACTGCCATTGGCAT
>DATBYO010000109.1:0-17534 GCA_036513655.1 Candidatus Dormiibacterota bacterium
CTGCTGCCGTTCGACGTCATGCTCCCGGCACCCGGCCAGGGCGCGCTCGCCCTGCAGGCGGTCGAGGGCAGCGAGGCGGCCCGACTCGCCGCGGCTGTCGACGATCGGGCGACGAGCCGGGCGGTGCTGGCCGAGCGAGCCCTGCTGCGGCGGCTCGGCGGCGGCTGCCTGTCGGCGTTGGGAGCCTACGCCGTCCTCGCGAGCGAGGATCTGGTGCTGCAGGCGGTCGTGCTCGATGCCAGCGGTGCAACCGTGATTCGCGCAACGGCGCGCGGGCGGCGGGATGCGGATGTGGTGAGCGAGGTCGCCGCCAGCCTCGAGGCCCAGGGCGCCGCGGGCCTCCTCGCGCGGAGGAGCGGTCCACTTTCCGGGATGCGCGTCATGGTCACCCGCGCCGATCGCCAGGCGGCGGCGCTGACCAGGGCCCTCGAAGCCGAGGGCGCCGAAACGATCCTCTGCCCGGTGATCGAGATCGAAGCCATCGCGGTCGACCCGAGCGCCCTGAACGGTCTTGCCAGTTACGACTGGCTCGTGCTGACCAGCGCCAACGGCGTCGACCGCCTGGTCGACGTCCTGCGGCAAACCGGCCGCGAGTTGCCCGCACATATAAAGGTTGCGGCGATTGGTCCCGAAACCGCAGCGCGTAGCCGAGCCGCCGCGATCGAGCCCGCCCTGGTCCCCGAGCGCTTCATCGCCGAGGAACTGGCGTCGTCGCTGGCAGCGGTGATGGCGCCCGGGGCCCGCATCCTGCTGGCCCGGGCGGCCGGAGCTCGCGACGTCCTCCCCGACCGGTTACGAGCGCGCGGGGCCCGCGTCGACATACTGGAAACCTATCGCGCAGTCCCGCCGCCCGACCTGCGCGCGCGGCTGGCCGCCTGCCTGCCGGGCGTGGACGTGATCACGTTCACGAGCTCGTCGACCGTGCGCCATTTCGCCAACGCGATCGAGGGCCGACCGGCCGACCGGGTCACGGTCGCCTGCATCGGCCCGATCACGGCGCAGACGGCCCGCGACCTCGGGCTGCGGGTTGATATCATCGCGCAGGAGTACACGACGCGCGGACTGGTCGACGCCATCGTGCGCAGCCGGGCTCCAATTTCAGCATGAGCTTTCCTAACGAACGTCCCCGCCGCTTGCGGTCCCGGCCGGCGCTCCGCCGGCTGGCGCGCGAAACGCAGATCGCGCCCCAGGATCTGATCTACCCCCTGTTCGTCCGTGATGCGATCGACGAGCCGCAGTCGATCGAGGCGATGCCCGGCCATTATCAGCACACGATCGACTCACTGACGCGTGAGGCGGAGGCCGCGATCAAGGTCGGCGTCCGCAGCCTCGTGCTCTTCGGTATTCCGGCGCACAAGGATGCCGAGGGATCGAACGCCTGGGACGACGATGGCATCGTGCAACGAGCGCTGCGGCAGCTCCGGGATGCGTTTGGGCCGGATGTCCTATTGATCGCGGACCTCTGTCTTTGCGAGTACACGGACCATGGCCACTGTGGCGTGCTCGACGGTGAAACCGTCGCCAACGACCGCACGCTCGAGATCTACCAGCGGATCGCCGTCACGCAGGCCGCCGCCGGGGCCGACGTGATCGCCCCTTCCGGCATGATGGACGGCCAGGTTGGAGCCATCCGGTCGGCCCTCGATCGCGGTGGGTTCACGGACCGCGCCATCCTCGCCTACGCGGCCAAGTACGCCTCAGCGTTTTATGGACCGTTCCGGGAGGCGGCCGGCTCGGCGCCGAGCTTCGGCGACCGTCGAGGCTACCAGATGGATCCCGGTAATGCGCGCGAAGCCGTCCGGGAGGCGCGCCTCGATGTCGAAGAAGGCGCCGATATCGTGATGGTCAAGCCGGCACTCGCGTTCCTCGACGTCATCCGCGCGGTCGCAGACTCCACGGAGGTCCCGGTCGCTGCCTACAACGTCAGCGGCGAGTACGCCATGGTCAAGGCGGCGGCAATGCGGGGTTGGATCGACGAACGCCGCGTGCTTCGGGAGATCCTGCTCGGCATTCGCCGAGCCGGCGCCCAGATGGTCCTGACCTACCACGCGAAAGAGGTTGCCGCGGATATGCCGTGCTGGGACGAGATGGGATGAGCAAAGCCTCCCGGCGGGTCCCGCAGATGCTGGCGACGCTCGCCATTCTCGCGGTCGCTATGATTGCGTTCTCAGTCTATGTGGGACGCAATGCCGGCGGCAGCCCCGGCACCGCAGCCACTCCAACCCCAAGCATGAGCACAGGAAAGAGCTACAGCGCGCCGCCGCCGATGACGATCAACACGGCCCACCATTACCTGGTCACCATGGTGACGAACAAGGGCACCATCACCCTTCTCCTCGATCCGAAGCTCGCGCCCAAGACCGTGAACAACTTCGTTTTCCTGGCGAACGACCATTTCTACGACGGGCTCAAGTTTCACCGCGTCGTCGCGGGTTTCGTGATCCAGGGCGGCGACCCGCTGGGCACCGGGTCGGGTGGACCCGGCTACAAGTTCAACGACGAACCAGTCCTGGGCGAGTACACCGCCGGCGCAGTGGCCATGGCCAACTCGGGGCCCAACACGAACGGCAGCCAGTTCTTCATCTGTACCGTCGATGACACGAAGGCTCTGGCCAAGAGTTACAACCTGTTTGGCTACGTTCAGAGCGGCATGGACGTCGTCCTCAAGATCGCACAGGGCGACACGATGACGTCCGTAACCGCGCAGGAACAGACGAGCTAGTCTCAACCTCCCTTAAGGGAGGCGGCGTCAGGTCGCGCGTATAATGGGGCCGCGAAGGAGCCTGTGAATGTTTGGATTTGAACGCTGGTGGGTCATTCTCCTCATCCTGGCGATCGTGCTGATCGTCTATGGCCCAGGGAAGCTGCCCGAAGTTGGCGGCGCCATCGGCAAGGCGTTCCGGGAATTCCGCCGGGCATCGACCGACCTGCAGGACGAGATCAAGCGGAGCACGGCCGCCCCGGAGCCCACCCCGCCGCCGGCAGGACCGACGACGTCGGCTACGCCACCCACGACCGACGCCAAGCCGACGCCGACCGATACCAAGGCCTGACCGTGCCGCCGGCCGGCCCGGCTGGTAGGTAACGCATGGCCAAACCGACACTCGTCAATCCCGACGAAGAGCGGCGGATGACCGTGATCGAGCACCTCGAGGAGCTTCGCCGCGTCCTCATCATTTCCTTGATTGCCTGGGGCATCGCCACGGTCCTGGCCTTCCTGGTCTCCGGATGGATCCTCCAGGTCCTGCTGGTGCCGATCAAGCAGGTCATCGGCAGTCAGCCACTCTATTTCACTCGACCGGTGGACAAGTTCCTGCTGTATTTCAAGATTGGCTTGTTCGGTGGGTTGATCCTGGCGGCCCCGATCATCTTCTGGCAGGTCTGGGGGTTCGTGGCGCCCGGGTTGCGCCGCGCCGAGCGGCGTTTTGCAATCGGCTTCGTGGCCTCGGCCAGCCTGCTGTTCGTCCTCGGCATTTTCTTCGCCTTCTTCGCGTTGCCGATTGCCTTGCGGTTCTTGATCGGCTTCGGCACCAGTGACATCAAGTACTTCCCGCTCGCGGTCAGCTACATCAACTTCGCCCTGCTATTGATCGCCATTTTTGGCATCACGTTCGAGCTACCCCTGGCCCTGACCATGCTCGGCCTGGTCGGCATCGTGACGCCCGCGTTCCTCAATCACAACCGCTTCAAGTTCTGGATCGGCATCTTCATCGGCGCGAACTTCGTGACCCCCGGCGCCGACCCCTTCACGCCTTTATTGCTGACCGTTCCGCTCATCTTGCTCTTCGAGGTCAGCATTCAGGTCATCCGCGCTCTGCGAAGATAGACGCGTTGGCCCAGACGCGACCCGACGGCCGGAAACCTGACGAGATCCGGCCGGTGAAGATCGAAACCGCCGTCAACCTCTATGCCGAGGGCTCGGCGCTCATCAACATGGGCGACACGCGCGTGCTTTGTACCGCGAGCTGGGACGACAAGCCACCGCCGCACAAGAAGGGCACGGGCGAAGGCTGGGTGACCGCCGAGTACTCGATGCTGCCACGGGCGACGCAAACGCGAACCGCGCGCGAGGCGCGGACCGGTCGGGTCGACGGGCGCTCGCAGGAAATCCAGCGGCTCATCGGTCGCGCGCTCCGGGCGGCGGTCGACATGCCGCTGATGGGGGAGCGGACCATCATGGTGGACTGCGACGTGCTGCAGGCCGACGGTGGTACCCGGACGGCGTCCATCACGGGCGGCTTCGTCGCTCTCCACCTGGCGTTGCAAAAAGCGATGGAGCGCAACCTGCTGCGCGTGCTGCCGATCCGGCACTTTGTCTCCGCGGTTAGTGTTGGGATCGTGCAGGGCCAGCCCCGCCTGGACCTCAATTACCTCGAAGACTTCGCCGCCCAGACCGACATGAACTGCGTGCTCGCCGACGACGGTCGCTTCATCGAAATCCAGGGCACCGCCGAGCAAGAGCCCTTCAAGCCAGAAGAGATGGACCAGATGCTCAAGCTCGCCATCAAGGGTGCCGCCGAGCTGGTCGAGGCGCAGAAGAAGGCGCTGAAGCTGCGCTGAACCGGCTGCTGCTCGCCACGACGAACGAGGGCAAGTTGCGCGAGCTCCGCTCGATCCTGGGCGACCTCCCGATGGAGCTGGTCAGTCCCGTCGAGGCCGGCATCGAGTTCGACGTCGTCGAAGACGGCGCCACCTACCTGGAAAACGCCCGCAAGAAAGCCGAGGCCGGACTTCGCCTCAGCCGCTTGCCGACGCTGGCGGATGACTCCGGGTTGGAGGTTCCGCTGCTCGACGGCCGGCCGGGCATCGATTCGGCGTACTTCGCCGGCGTGGAGCACAAGGGCGACAGCCCCGCCCTAGTCCGGGCGCTGCTACGGGCCCTGGGCGAGGCGGCCACCACCGCGCCGCCGGCGTTCTTCCGATGCGCGGCCGTGCTCGTACTCCCGGATGGGCGGGTGTTCGAGGGAGAGGGCATTCTCAAGGGCACCATCGCGGCCGAGCCCCGCGGCGACCACGGCTTCGGCTTCGACCCCATCTTTGCGCTGCCCGGCGGCCGCCGGCTGGCGGAGCTTTCGACCGAGGAGAAAAATCTCTTGAGCCATCGGGCCCGCGCGCTCAACGCGCTCGAAGTCCACGGGGCGTTCGACGCCGCGCTTTCGGCGCCGGGAAGGCGCTGACGTGCTTCGGGCCTCGTTTCTTTATCTTTCGCACCGCCGCGGGCTGCAGCGCTTCGTCACCCGGCGACGACTCACCGCGTCGCTGGCCTTCCGCTTCGTCGCCGGGGATCACCTGGACGACGCCGTCCGAGTGGTGACGGACGTCAACCAGCGAGGCTGGTCTGCCAGCCTCGATCACCTTGGCGAGAACGTCACGGAAGAGAAGGCGGCCCGGGCCGCGACCCAGGACTACCTGGCGGCGTTCGAACGGATCGCACTCCAGGGGTTGGACGCGAATGTCTCCGTCAAGCTGACGCAACTCGGGCTCGATATTTCGCCCGGCCTCTGCGAGGAGCTACTGACTCGGATCCTCCAGCGGGCTCAGCAACTCGACAACTTCGTTCGGATCGACATGGAAGGCTCCGCCTACACACAGCGCACCCTCGACCTGGTGCTGGCGATGCACGAGCGGTATCCGAACTGCGGCGTCGTACTGCAAAGCTATCTCTATCGCACGGTGGACGACGTCGCCCGAGTGAATGCGGCGAAAGTCCGGGTTCGGCTGGTCAAGGGTGCCTACGACGAGCCGGCGGACGTCGCGTTCCCGAAGAAGGCCGACGTCGATGCAAAATTCGAAGCCGAGATGCAGGAATTGTTGCTGCATGGAATCTATCCGGCGATCGCCACGCACGATGATCGGCTCATCGAAGCGACCAAGCAATTCGCCCGCGAGCACCAGATTCCGACCGATCGCTTCGAGTTCCAGATGCTCTATGGGATCCGCCGCGATCTGCAGGACCAGCTGCTTCGGGAAGGCTACCGCGTCCGGATCTACGTCCCGTATGGCACCGAGTGGTACCCATACCTGATGCGGCGCCTGGCGGAACGCCCGGCGAACCTACTGTTCATCATCCGGAGCCTGATCAGGGAGCGCCGCGCCGCCTGAGGGAGGCGGTTTGGGCTCCTCGCTCCGGGTCGCGAATTCCACCTTCGCCTGGGGCGGGGGCGGGACGCGATGCCCAAAGATGCCACCGAACCACATCAGGAACGAGAACGCGACCCCGCGAAACTCGCTGCTCCGCCAGCCGTCCGAATATCGGTAGCGCTCGAACCAGCGGAAGGCGAGCACGGCAATCACGCTGATCACGGCGATGATGACGAGGACCGGGAGCATAGCGAAACCTACCTGGGAGTCGGTGTCGGGGCGCCGGGATTCGAACCCGGGATCTCATGCTCCCAAAGCATGCGCGTTAGCCAGGCTACGCTACGCCCCGCGTGCTGGATATTACAACTGATATCGCGTCGGCCCGCCACCCATCAGCGGGCCGTCGGTTGCCGGATCGCCGGGTCGAGGGTCCTGAACGTTTGGTAGACCTGGTCGTACCGCGCAACCCGGTCAGGATCGGGCCGGAGCACGGTGTCGAGGCGCGCAACCGTTGCGGACGCCGCCGGCACGTCGGCGAATACTCCGGTGGCGATGCCGGCGAGCAGGGCCGCACCCACCGCCGGGTCGGGTGTCGATGCCATGGTGGCGATCGGCACCGCGAAGATATCCGCTTGCATCTGCCGCCAGAGCCGGCTCTGCGCCGCGCGGCCGGTCGCGCGAACCTGGCGCAATTCGACGCCGAGTTCGCGCATCACATCGAGCCGGTCTCGCAGGCTGAGGATCACGCCTTCCATCAGGGCCCGCGTAAGGTCCGCCTGTGTGTGATGCGCCCGCAATCCGATGAATGCGCCGCCGGCGTCGTGAAGCGGAGTCCCCCCGCCGTCGACCTGGGGCAAAAAGAAGAGACCATCGGCTCCGACCGTCACTGACTCGGCCTGGGCAAACAGTTCGGCATCGTCCAGGCGCCCTCCAAGAACCTCCCGCCACCAGCGCAGCGACCCACCTGCGGATGGGGTCGTCCCCATCAGGTGATAGCGCCCCGGGTTTGCAGCACAGCCCGTTTGCACCCGGCCGCCTGGATCGGTGACGGCGTCGTCGATCTGCGCCACGAGAACGCCACCGGCGTCGATGGATGAGCTGACAAGCCCGCCGGTCACGATGCCGGTGGCAATCGCTGCGGCGGCAGCCTGGCTCGCGCCAGCCGCAATCGGAAGGCCGGGCGTCAAGCCGAGCTCACGGGCCAACGATGGGCGCAGGCCGCCGGCAATCTCGACGCTCTGGTGGACCTTCGGCAGCCAGTCGATCGGGATCTCCAGCGCATCGAGGATCTCGTCCGACCAGCGTCGCCGGCGGAGATCCAAAAGGAGCGTCCCGGCCGCGTCGGCGGCATCGGTCGCCGCCTCACCCGTCAGCAGCAACCGGACGTAATCTTTCGCCGGCAACACCCGCCGGGTGTGGCGGAGCTGGACCGGTTCGACGTCCCGCAACCAGAGGATGGCGGGCGCCTGATGGCCGGGCAGCGCTGGGCTGCCGCTGATCTCGATCAGGCGCCGAGCACCGATCTGTTCGCTGATGTAGTGCGCCTGCGAGGCCGCACGCCGGTCGCTGCCGAGGATTGCGGGCCGAACCGGTGTGCCCGCGGCGTCGACAAACACGCAGCCCCGCTGGCCGGTCAATCCGAGTCCGGCGATCTCGCCATGAACCTTCCGGGCCACGGCCGCCAGGACCTGCGCCGTGGCACGCCACCAATCGTCGGGGTCCTGTTCCGTCCAGCCGGGACGCGGCGACTGTGTCGCATATCGGGACGACGCCGAGGCGGCGACGGATCCGGACTCATCGATCGCGACGGCGTGGGCGCCGGCGGTCCCGATGTCGAGACCGAGCAGCACTAGCCGGCGGAGGTTGGCGGAACGGCCAGTTGTTGCGACCAGTGATAGCCGCCGTCGGCGGTCGCATCGATCACGTAATCACCGCCGGCGTTCCTGGTCAAGACCCAGCCTGCGGTGACGCTGACGAAGGCGGCGGCAAAGGTTTCCGGCGCGTTGTCGATGCGGCCGGTGCGGCGAAGCGTCGCGCCGCCGTTGCTGGCGATGACGCACTGGGCGACGTTCGTCGCGGGTCCGTCGCCGATGAAGACCGCGTCCTGGGGGTCCACGAGGCTGAAGCTGGGCGGATAGGTGTCGGGGCCGGCCGGCACTCCGGCCAACGGCTCCGTCATCGATTCTTTCAGCACCGCCCTCCAGCTGGATCCATCCATGGTGGCGTACGCAATATACGGGCTATGGCTCATGCCGCTCGGTCCGCCGACGAACAGCACCCAGAGAGCGTGCGGCGCGGCGCACTGGATCAGCGTCATCTGCGGTAGGCTCGGCGCCGGCTCGTCCGGCCGCTGGAGCACTTTGCTCCAGGTCTGCCCTTGATCGATCTTCCGATAGGCGTAGACGCCCTCCCTCGTACCGATCCATCCCTGGGCGGCGTCACTGAAGCACACCGTTTGCGGGTTCGGCGGGCCGTCGAGAGCCGCCCACGTCGCGCCACCATCTTGCGTGGCGACCAGCGTCGCCCCGTCGTGGGGAACCAACCATCCATGGACTTGCTGCGGATCGCTGCCACCCGCAATGCCCCAGCCCTGCGTCGCGCTCGCGAAATGGAGAGAACGGATGGGCGTGGGTGGCTCGCCCAACTGGCGCCACGAGCGTCCACCGTCCGTCGTGCCGAGCAGCGTTCGAGTCGCGACCGCCCATCCCGTGGTGGCGCTGATGAAATCGACGCCAACGAATTCCTCCGTGGACCCGTACTGTTTCGTCCAGTGCGCGCCATCCGTCGTCGCGAAGATGGCATGCGATCCGACCGCCCAGCCGGCGCGCGGTCCGACCATCTGGATGGCGCCGAGCGCCGGCACGAATCCTGGATCGATGCCGGTGGCGGTCGGCGTCGGGGTTGCCGACTCGCTGGCTGACGGCGTGGGGGACGGGGAGGTATCAGGGGACGCAGAGCCGCTGAGCGTCGCCGTTGCGGTGGGGGTCGGGTTGGCCGCCACCGTCGAGGTGCACCCTCCCAGGGCAATCGTGATGGCAATGGCCGTGACGGCGTGCGCTATTCGTCGAGACTGAGTCCCGCCTGGCATGCATATAGGACGAGGCCGGCACTCCGGGCATGCGCGATCGGCAGCATGGCGCCCTTGGGCCCGGCGCCGCGCGAATTGAAGTACCGCTCGGTCACCATGCCTTTGCGGGCGTTGAAATCGCCATCCTCGCGGGCGATGAATTGCAGGAAGCAGGCAAGGTTGTCGCGGGTCCGCTCCAGGTAGTACGGGTCCCCGGCGTGCTCGGCCAGCCGCATCATCTCCGGCAGGCAGATCAGGCCTTGGCCGTGCAGGTGCTGGTTTCGCGGTGACGCGACGTCCGCGCCGCGGCTGCGGAAG
The DNA here is from genome assembly GCA_036513655.1 of Candidatus Dormiibacterota bacterium. Classification (GTDB taxonomy): domain Bacteria; phylum Chloroflexota; class Dormibacteria; order CF-121; family CF-121; genus CF-13. Next base: position 9,467 of record DATBYO010000109.1, read on the forward strand.
TCGTAGGTCTCAAGCAGGGTGTGCTCGGGGAACCGCAGGTTGTACGACCAGCGGAAGCTCAGCATCCAGTCGGCGGCGCGGCGTGCCAGGGTCAGCCAGCGCGGCTTACGGGTTGCCTCGTACAGAGCGACGTAGGCCATCACCGCGTGGTAGCCATCCTGAACAGACGGCGCGAGCTCGAGATCCCCTCCGGCGCCGTAGATGAACTCGTCTTCGACGAACCGCGCGTAAGCGGAGCCGGCGAGCTTCGCCGCATTCTGTGCCGCGCCGTGGTCGGGGTCGACCTCCTTGGGCGCCGCCTCGCCTGCGAGGTAGCCGGCGCCTTCAAGGAGTCCCGGGATCCACAGCAGGCCGACCGCGCCCTGCCAGCGTTCGGGCGGTACCGATCCTCCATCGAGCGTGCTGGGGAACGCGCCGTCCCGCTGCGACTGGATCGCGCGGTTGAGGTTCTGGACGATGGCGCGCTTCCAGCTTGGGTGATCGATCCCCTCCGACGCTTCGAGGCGGAGCGCGCGAATCAAGAACAGGGTCGCCTCGGCGATCGTTCCGGTGTGGACCCGGGGATGGCTATTCCAATTCCCTTCGGCAACGGTGTCGAGCGCGGAAATCGCGGCGTCGGCGTACTCGGCGACATCGTTGCGGCGGGCGTAGGTCAACAGGGCATGGGCCGACGCAGCGCCGCGGAGCCGGGCGACGTGGATCTGGTCGCCGGGCGCCGGCGCAATTTCGTCGGTGGCCGGGTGGAACGCCGCAGCCTCGATCGGGATCCGCGGACCACCGCCGTAATGCCATCGATGGAGGCCGTACGCGGTGAGCGCCGCGGCCTCCTCCAGGGACATCCACGGGTTGAGCCGGTGCCGGCTGCGATCGCGAGCGTACACCGCGCGCAGGACGGCGTCGTAGGCATGCATCTCGGGTTTCGCTTCGAACACCCGGAAGGTTAGCGTCAGAATCTCGCCGGCCTGCCAGTCATGGGTCAGCACCTCGGGCGGCCCCGGTGCGTCGTGACCCAGGTAGGTGACCGGCTCTTCGCGTGCCGGGAAGTTGAGCAGGAGGTAGGGGTCGGTGCCGCCCCTGAACGCCAGGCCGTTCAACCCGATCGGGGAAGATTCGTCGACCGCGAGGGCGAGGCACGACGAGCCGGTCCAGCCCAGCACGACGGGATGCGAGGCGCGATCGGCCCGGAAGGCCCATCCATCCGACGTCAGCGCATCGCCCCCGGGGCCCTCTGCGCTGACCCTCGGATAGCGGTCACGGCAGCCCTCCAGCCGGTTCTCGCCGTAGACGATGCCCGGCACCATGAATCGAACGACCGGGCCTTCAAGCCGAAGCGCGACCTGCACGCCGAGACCGCGCTGCGCCTGATGCGAGGTGAGCGAGAGCTCGACCTCCCAGCCACGCTCGATCCCGCCGGCGGGCAGCGTCGGGCGCCACGTCGCGGTCGCCCGAAAGCCGTCCACCCGGCGGTGGTGGAGCGGCTGCACCCGGCTCCGGCCGTCAGGGTCGACCAGCCGCACCTCGAGCCGCGATACGAGGTCTGGCTCAGGCTCTCCCTGCTGGGCAAACGGCTCGGTCTCGACTACATCGAGCACTGGAGCAGTACCTCGCCCACGGAATTGCCAACGCGGAACGCGTTGATCTCGTGCGCGCTGGCGGGCGTGCCGGAGTGCTAGGATACGCTTAAGGCATATGGCATACGCTCACAGCGAAGACGCGAGTTCGATTCGAGTCGCGCTCGGCGGACTGATCCGCCGGCGACGCGAGGAAGCGGAGCGGTCACTGAGCGAGCTGGCCGAGGCGGCCGAGCTGTCCCCCGCCTACCTCTCCGAGCTGGAGCGGGGACTCAAGGACGTGTCATCCGAGCGGCTGCTCGCCATCGCGCGGGCGCTGAAGATCCCGGTGGCCGACCTGTACCTCGACCTGGCGAGATCGCTCGGGAGCCAGGAAGCGATGGAGCAGCGGCGCAGCTGGCCCGACGATCCCCGGATCCAGCTCCGGATCGCGACCCAGAATCTTCGTCCGCAAGCTCTGCGGAGCGTTGCGCATTTCAGCTTGTATCTGGCATCCACCCAGGCGACATCGCCCAGGCGGCGGATCGGATTCACCGTGGACCGTTAAGGAGGACCAAATGGCACTCGTACCCAACGTCATCGAGAGCACCGCGCGCGGTGAGCGCGCCTACGATATCTACTCTCGCCTGCTGCGCGACCGCATCATCTTTCTCGGCAGCGAGATCGATGATGACATCGCCAACCTCGTCATCGCGCAGCTGCTGTTCCTCGACAGCGAGGATCCCGACAAAGAGATCAGCATCTACATCAACAGCCCCGGCGGCTCGCTGTCGGCCGGGCTGGCGATTTACGACACGATGCGCTATGTCCATCCGCCGGTGAGCACGCTCTGCACCGGGATGGCGGCGAGCGCCGCGTCGTTGATTCTCGTCGGTGGAACGAAAGGCAAGCGGCTCTCGTTGCCGCATTGCCAGATCGTCCTGCACCAGCCGAGCGGTGGCATGCGGACCTCGCAGGCGACGGATATCGAGATCCATGCTCGCGAGATTCTCCGACTGCGCGAGATTATCGTCGGCATCTATGCGCAGCACACCGGCCGATCGACGGAGCAGGTCGAGCGGGACATCGAGCGCGACTTCTTCATGACACCGGAGATGGCGAAGGACTACGGCCTGATCGATGCCATCATCGAACCTGCGGTGAAGTCGCTCGGGGTTGCCCACTCGCCGAACGGTCACGCGGCCCTGAAACCCTGATCGCGTAACCTTTCGGCCGTTCGACACTGGCGGGCGTCAGGCCCGGAGCCGTTAGCATGGCTTGCGATGTCCGGCGAATGGTGGCGCGAAGGCGTCATCTACCAGGTCTATCCACGCTCCTTCCAGGACTCGAACGGTGACGGCATCGGCGACCTGCGCGGCGTCATCGAGCGCCTCGACTATCTGCACTGGCTCGGTGTCGACGCGATCTGGCTGAACCCGATCACGGTCTCGCCGGATGCGGACGTGGGCTACGACGTTGCCGACTACTGCGCCGTGCAGTCCGTCTTTGGCGATCTGAGCACAGTCGATCAGCTGATCGGGGAGGCGACAAAGCGCGACATCAAGATCGTGCTGGACATCGTGCCCAATCACAGCAGCGATCGGCACCCTTGGTTCATCGACGCGCGGTCATCTCGCAGCTCCCAGCACCGCGATTGGTATGTCTGGGCCGACCCCAAGCCGGACGGCAGTCCGCCCAACAACTGGCTCAGCGCGTTCGGCGGGCCGGCCTGGACGCTCGATCCGCAGAGCGGCCAGTACTACCTGCATAACTTCCTCCCGGAGCAACCCGACCTCAACTGGTGGAATCCGGCCGTCCGCGACGCCTTCGACGGCATTTACCGCTTCTGGTTCGACCGGGGCGTGGCCGGCTTTCGGATCGACGTCGCCCACGGGATCGTCAAAGACCGTGAGCTCCGCGACAACCCGGTCGCAACGGACGACGATCCGCCCGGCGTTCGCCTGCATGGCCAGCGCTCGGTCTACAACATGGAGCGGCCCGAGGTCCACGACGTCCTCCGCCGCTGGCGCGCACTGGCCAACACCTACGACCCGCCTCGCATCCTGTTGGGCGAAACCTACGTGCTCGATGTGAAAACCATGGGCCTCTTCTACGGTCAGGGCGATGAGTTGCACCTGGCGTTCAACTTCACCTACGTGCATGCGCCCTTCGAGGCATCGGCGCTGGCGAAGGTTGTCGCCGAAAGCGAGCTGGTCATCCCCGACCTCGGGTGGCCCGTCTGGACCGTCTCCAATCACGACGTTTCCCGCGTCATGAGTCGGTGGGCCGGTGGCGACGAGCACAAGCTTCGCTGCGCGCTGTTGAGCCTGCTGACGCTCCGCGGCACGCCGGTCCTCTACTACGGCGATGAGATCGGGATGCCGGACACGCCGCTATCGAAAGCCGACCTGCAGGATCCGCTTGGCAAGCGCTACTGGCCAGCGCCGCGCGGGCGCGATCCCGAGCGGACGCCGATGCAATGGAGCGGCCAGCCAGGCGGTGGTTTCGCGGACGCGGGCGTGCGGCCCTGGCTGCCGCTCGGTGACGTGGCGGCGCACAACGTCGCCCAGGAGCGCGGTGACCCATCGTCGACCCTGAATTTCGTCCGTGACGTCATCGCGGTTCGTCGAGGGCGGCCCGACCTGCGAAGCGGGGCCTACCGCCAGCTGCGTTCCCCGGCGGGCGCCTGGGTCTGGCAGCGGGGTCGTAGCACGACGATCGCCATCAACCTGTCAGGCGCACGACTTCGGGTTCCGGCGATCGGTGGCACGATCCTGATCAGTACCACCCGTTCCCGTGAGGGCGAACGAGTCGACGCCGGGCTTTCACTGGACCCGTGGGAAGGAGCGATATGTTCCTCGGGATCGACCTAGGCACCAGCTCGCTCAAGGCGCTCGTCCTGGACGTCGATGGAACGATTGTGGGCACCGGGTCGGCCAGCTATCCGATGGCGACCCCGCAGCCCGGCTGGGCGGAGTCCGACCCGGAGGCCTGGTGGCAGGCCGCGGCGACCGCGGTCGCGCAAGCGGCTGGGGCGCATGCATCGGAGATCGCCGCGGTCGGTCTGTCCGGCCAGATGCACGGCGTCGTCTTGAGCGATGATGCGGGCAACGCCCTACGGCCCGCGATCTTATGGGCCGACACCCGGACCCGTCGCCAGCTCGAGGACTACAAAACCCTGAGTAGCGAGTGGCGGCGCAAGCTGGCGAACCCGCCGGCGACCGGGATGGCCGGCCCAACGCTGCTCTGGCTGCGCGACAACGAGCGGCAGCACTACCGGCAGGCACACTGGGCGTTGCAGCCAAAGGATTGGTTGCGTCTGCGGCTGATCAATGAGGCGGCAACCGAGCCGAGCGATGCGTCCGGAACTCTGCTTTACGACCTGACCACCGATTACTGGGCCAAGGACGTGCTCGACGAGCTGGACCTCCGTCTCGACCTCCTGGCGCCGATCCGCGAATCGGTGGAGATTTGCGGCGTGCTCGCGCCGCCGGGGGCCGCGCAGCTCGGCGTTCGCCCGAACCTCCCCGTGGTCGGCGGTGCGGCCGATACGGCAGCCGCGGCGCTCGCGGGCGGACTGCTCGATCCGGGACCGATCCAGCTCAGCGTCGGCAGCGGGGCGCAGGCGGTGGCGCCGCGCGACCGACTGGCGATCGATCCCACCGGCCGGACCCATCTCTATCGCGCCGCCGCACCCGACCGCTGGTATGCGATGGCCGCCATGCAAAACGCGGGCATCGCGTTGGAGTGGGTCCGGACCACGCTCGGCGCCACCTGGGATGAGGTGTACGCCGAGGCGTTCGCGGTCCCGCCGGGCTCCGAAGGCCTCGTCTTTCTCCCGTACCTGACCGGCGAGCGCACCCCCTACTTCGACCCAACCGCGAGAGGCGCCTGGGTTGGGCTCCGCCTGAGCCACTCGCGCGGGCACCTGCTTCGTGCCGCGCTCGAAGGTGTGGCGTTTGCCGTGCGACAAGGGATGGAAGCGCTGCTCGCGACCGGCGTACGGGCTACGGAGCTCAGGCTTGCCGGCGGCGGTTCGTTCGATCCCCGCTGGCGGCAGATGCTGGCGGACGTTCTGGAGCAACCGCTGCTGGCGACCGCGACGACGTCCGCATCGGCACTCGGTGCCGCGCTCCTGGCCGGTGTCGGGTTCGGTGCCTGGCCCGATGCGCAGCGGGTTGCGGCGTTGGCGGCGCCGGCGGAGCTGGTTGCGACTCCCGGTTCTGCGACCCACGCCTACGAGGACGCCTACCTGCGTTACCGTCAGCTGTACCTGCCGATCGCCGCCGCGCTTTCCGGCTAGCTCCAGGCGGTCCGGCGCTTGAGCCACTCCAGCGCTGGGAGTCCCTGATCTCGCTGAAAGGCGCGAATGGTGGGAAGGCCCGGCGGGCTCGGCTGACGGGACGAGCGGATGAAGAAACCGGTGATCACCGCGACCACGGCTGTGACGCGGTCGCCGGCAACCTCGCGCGCCAGCGGATGGGTGTCGAAGATTTCCCAGGGCTTGGGCCCTCGCTGCATCGCGACGCTCGGGAGCAGGAACAGGAGATCGATCCAGGCCGCGCCGCGGCTGGCCCAGGGCCAGTCCACGAAGAAGACCTTCGCCGGTGCCAGCAGGACGTTGTCCGCACGGATGTCCGTGTGGAGAAGGGTCGCGCCGTCGGCCGCGCCGGCCGCCTGCATCTCGAGGGCCACAAGATCGGTGAGGTGTCGTCGAACCCACGGATCGACCCCTTGCAGATCGTCCTTGCCCGATTCCACATCCGCCGCAAGCTGACGCCACCCCGTGAAGACGTCCGACATCAGGTCGCTGACCCGCTCCACGTCGATCGGCGCCGGCGTCAACAGCGACGTCAACTGCGAGACGGCGGCGAGGACCCGGTCCAGCTCCGGCCGCCGCCAGGGCACCTGCGGCGCCGCGCCCTCGACGTCCTCGAAGGTCAAGGCGATCCAATCGCCGTCGTCATAGGCGTCGAGGAGGCGCGGTGTTGGAACCGACGGCGGCAACGCGGCCGCAATGCGAGCCTCGCGGCGGTGCATCCCCGGGGAATGTGGATTGATGGATGCGCTGACCGCCTTGACGAAGACCGACCGGCCGTTGGCCAACCGGAGCCGCGCCGCCACGCCGGGTGAAAAGCCACCGGGCTGGGAAACGGCCTCTGTGACGGCGGCGCCGAGGCGGGTCTCGAGCGCGCGGCGAACATGATCGGGAAGCTGCGCCCAATACAGGCGCTGCCCACTGGCCGGTGTGAACGCAAGGTCGTCAGGTTGGTTCGAGATGCGCAATAAGATAAGGCCGATGCAACTTCCCAGCGTGGGTGTCCGTGGAACCGCCCGAGTGCGGCTGGCGCTCCTCCTGACCGCCATCGTCCTGTTGGTCGAGGTAGTCGGTGGGCTCCTCGCGCACAGCCTCGCGCTCCTCAGCGATGCCGGGCACGTGGTGACCGACCTCGTGGTCCTTATCCTCTCGATGGTGGCGCTTGGCCAGGCTCAGCGGCCCGCCACCGCGCGACGAACTTTCGGCTATCAACGGGTCGGGATCCTGATCGCGCTGGTCAACGCGCTCCTGCTCGGGGCGGTTGTGGTCGGCATCGTCGTCGAAGCCGTCCGCCGGCTTCAGCAGCCTGGCGCGGTGCAGGGCGGACTGATGGCGGCGGCCGCCGTCGTGGGGTTGCTCATCTCGCTGCTCATCGCCCGGCTGCTGCAACCGTTGGAGCGCGATCTGGCGGTGAAGAGCGCCCTGATGCATATCTGGGGCGATGCCTGGGCGTCGGGCGGCATCATCATCGCCGGGCTGCTGATCGCCGTCACCGGCTGGCTGGCGATCGACCCGGTGCTCAGCGTCGCGATCGCCGCGCTGATCGCCTGGAGTGCGTGGCGAGTGGTCGCGGCCGCCATCGACATCCTGCTCGAATCGACCCCCGCCGACCTGCATGCCGATTCGGTCGTCGGCGCGGTCAAGCGCGTGCCTGGCGTGCGCGACCTGCACGATCTGCACATCTGGTCCCTTGGCACGCAGAGCCGGGCGATGAGTGCGCACCTGCTGATCGATGACCAGCGGGTCACGCAGGCGCAGGACATCCTGGCGGAAGTTCGCGAGGTGCTGGCCCACGAGTTCGACATCGAGCACACCACCATTCAGTTCGAAAGCCTGGTCTGCCGGCCGGGCGACGTTTTCTGCGTCCAGCCTGAGGGCCACCCCCATACCGACGATGCCCACGACCGGATGACACGTCGAGCCGCCGGCTAGCGCGTGGATCCGCAGAATGCTGCGGAGCGGCGTCGCGCGCTCTTCGTCGTCAACCCGGCGCTCCAGCGAACGGGAAAGGATTTCGGACGGCGCCTCCTGGAGCTGGCCGGGGAACTTGGCTGGGAGGCGATGGTGTTGGAGACCAAGTCCGGGCTCAATGTCGAGGCGATCGGGGCGGCGCTCGCACGGCGCGATTTCCAGCTGGTGCTGGCCGCGGGCGGGGACGGCACGGTGGCGGAGGTCATGGCCGCCGCGCATCAGCGCGGCC
>DATBYO010000110.1:0-2270 GCA_036513655.1 Candidatus Dormiibacterota bacterium
CGAGCAGTTGCCGAACCGCGTTGGTCAGGCCTTCGGGTTCGATCGATCCCTTCGTCACAAATCGCTGGACATGTCCATTCAAGGTGAGGATGTCTTCGGCTGTCAGCTGCTTGGCGCTGACGATCATGATCGGGATGCTTGTCCCACCGGGCTGCGCGCGCAGCCGCGCGACCATCTCGAAGCCACTCATCCCAGGCATCATCAGGTCGAGCAGGACGAGATCGGGCGGCGAGATCGCGATCATCGCCATCGCCTCGTCGCCGCTGGCCGCCCCCAGCACCTCGGCATGCTCTTCCTTGAGGATCTTGGCAATCATGGAGCGGGCGTTCGGCTCGTCATCGACAACCAGCACGCGCTTGCCTTCGAGGGTGGGCAGGAGGCGGTGGATCTTCGCGATCAGCGCCCCGCGGTCATAGGGCTTGCCGAGGTAGTCCGAGGCACCGAGGGCGAACACCAGCCGCTGATCCTCGACGATGGTGACCACCAGCACCGGGATGCCGGCCGTCTGCGGGTCTTCCTTGAGCTTTTCGAGCACCCACCACCCCGACGCGTCCGGCATCATGATGTCGAGCGTGATCAGCATGGGGCGCGCGTCTCGCGCCAGCTGAAGGGCGTCGGCGGCATTCGATGCCTGCATGGTCTTCCAGCCTTCCTGCTCCAGGTGCCTGGAAATGAGCTGACGGACGCTGGGGTCGTCGTCGACCACCAGGATGGCGGTCCCCGGGAGGCCCTGGTTGGGTCGGCGCAACGGCCGCCGCTGGAGAGGCGCCACGATGGCCTGCCCCGCGGCCCAGGCGGTGATCGTGAAGGTGAAGGTGCTGCCCAGGCCGGGTTCGCTCACGACGGAGATGGCCCCACCGTGCATCTCGACCAGCCGTCGCACGATGCTCAGGCCCAGGCCGGTCCCGCCATGCCGCCGGGTGCTGCTGCCATCGCCCTGGACGAACTCGTCGAAGATCACCTTCTGCGAGTCCGGGGAGATGCCGGTCCCGGTGTCCTTGACGGCGATGCGAACCATCCGGCCCGACGGTTGCGCGCTCACCTCGATGTGACCGCGCTCCGTGAACTTGACGGCGTTGGAGAGCAAATTGATCAGGATCTGCCTGAGGCGCACGGCATCGGCCTCGACGGCCGGAAGTGACGGGGCGAATCGTGTTTCAATCCGCAGTCCCTTCTCCTGGGCGAGAGGGCTGATGCTTTCCAGCACCGAGCTGATCAGCGCCGGCAGCTCGACGCGTTCCAGCGAAAGCTCCATCTTTCCTGCCTCGATCTTGCTGAGGTCGAGGATCTGGTTGATCAACGACAGGAGCGACTGACCGCTCTTGTTGACCTGCTGGATGTCCTGCTGCTGCTCTTCGTTGATGGGCCCGTCGATGCCGTCGAGGAGGATCTGGGAGAAACCAATGATGGCGGAGAGCGGGGTGCGCAGTTCGTGCGACACGTTGGCGAGGAATTCGGACTTCAGCTTGTTGGCGCGCGCCAGCTCCTGGTTGGCGGCCTGCAGTTCAGAGGTCCGCTGCGAGACCTTTTCCTCGAGGTTCTGGTAGGCGCCGCTGAGCTGGCCGGTCATCTGATTGAACGTGATCGCCAGGGCCTGCAGCTCGCGCGCGGCGTAGCGCTCTCGGACCTTGACGGGGGTGACGAAATCGCCCTTAGCGAAGCGCGCGGCGGCACCGGTCAACTCGCCGACCGGACGGGTGATCCACGCCGCTCCCAGGAATCCCAGTACGAGGGCGAGCACGATCGCGATCAGCAGCCATTCGATCGTGCTCACGATCAGGGGCGTCAGCTCGGCCCGGAGCTCGGCCACCGGTTGCGACACCCAGACCTTCCAGCCGACCTGGGGGACGGTCGCGAAGCCGGCGGCACGCGGCGTGTTGCCGTCGAGGTCGGTGTACCAGCTGACGCCGGTCTCGTGCCCGACCGCCTGCTGGAAGATGCCCGAGGAGGAGAGGTCCATGGCAGAGGCCCGCCAGTCCGCTCGCGGGTGGGCGATGACGCGTCCGCGACGGTCGACGACCACCGCCTGGCCATTCTGGCCGATCCGGCTGTAGTTCGACAGGCGTTGCACTTCGGAGAGGTCGACGGTGCCGGCGAGGAAGCCAACGAGGGCCCGTCGCGAGTCCAGGATGGGAACCGCGATCACGACGGCCGCCACGCTGGCATCGCCGCGAGACCGCACGACGTCCGAGTACTTGGGACCAATGCTGCGCGGGTTGAGAACTTCCTTGACGTAGTTCCAGACGCTGTAGTCGACGTTGACCCCGGCG
>DATBYO010000111.1:0-2196 GCA_036513655.1 Candidatus Dormiibacterota bacterium
CGGCCTTGGCGTCGCCACCGCCGCCGCGGGCGGCGTGGTCTTCGGCATCACGAATGCTTTCAATCCCAACAGCCACTACGACTTGATCTCGCGCCTGCTCACCATCATCGTGCTCGGCGGCCTTGGCAGCCTGCGGGGCGCGATCATCGCGGCGCTGATCATGCTGGTCACCGAGGACATCACCGCCGTCGTGATCTCGCCGGTATGGGCCAACTTCGTCTTCTTCGTCATCCTGATCGCCGTCCTCATCGTCCGGCCGCAAGGCTTGTACGGCACACGCGTGCGGGATCGCATATGACCGGACGCGGATCGCTTGCGACGACGATCAATCGGACAGCGGCGCTCAAGGCGCTCGGGCTCGTCATCCTCGCGGTCGTCGCGCTACTCTTGCCCGCGATCGCGCCCGACCCGGCGACGACCAACAAGGCTGTGCTGACCTTGATGTTTATCGGGCTGGCGACCGCCTGGAACATCATGGGCGGCTATACCGGCTACATCTCGCTCGGTCACGCTGCGTTCTTCGGCTTCGGCGCGTACTCCTTCGGGCTGCTCCTCAACCACCTCAACATCACGCCGGGATACGCCCCGTTCCTGCTGGTCCCCGTCGCCGGCTTGCTCACCGCGTCGCTCGCAGTGGGGATCGGTTGGGTCGCCTTGCGCACACGGGCGGCGACCTTCGTCATCGTCACCATTGCCTTCATGTTCATCGTGCAACTGCTGGCGGAGAACCTCGTGAAAGTGACAGGGGGCGGCGCCGGCCTGGGCCTTCCCTACGCTCGCGAGTGGGGTGGCGATTTCTTCAATACGCCCTACTACTACGCGATGCTGGCGCTGGCGGTCATTGCCCTGTTCCTGTCCTGGTGGATCCGCCGCTCGAAGTTTGGACTCGGGTTGCTGGCGATTCGCGACGACGAGGACAAGGCGCTCGCGGTCGGCGTCCCGACGCGCACCTTCAAGCTGACGGCGTTCGTCATCAGCGCGGCGCTGGTAGGGATGATCGGCAGCGTCTTCGCCTACTACGTCACGTATATCTACCCCCAGTTCGTGGTCGACCCACTCATCGGCATTTCGATGGTGCTCATGGCCTTTCTCGGCGGCCTGGGGACTCTGAGCGGGCCGGTGATCGGCGCGCTGCTCCTCGAACCGGCGCAACTGGAGTTTGCGTACCGATTCGGGGCCAGCCGGCTCTACCTTGTCTTCTACGCGGCGGTCTTCCTGATCGTGATCCTTCTATTGCCGCGAGGCATCGTGCCCTCGGTCACGGACTTGTTTCGCGGCTGGCGCCGCCGGCGTCAGATGGGCCCATGAGCCTGCTCGAGGTCAAGGACCTCTCCAAGCGATTCGGCGGCGTCGTGGCGGTCGACTCCTGCTCGCTCTCGGTCCCGGCCGGCAGCATCACCGGGCTGATCGGTCCGAACGGCTCGGGGAAGACGACGGTGTTCAACCTGGTGACCGGCTTCATTGCGCCCGATGGCGGCGAGGTGCGCTTCAAAGCCCGGTCGATCGGTGGCCTCGGCCCAGACCGGATCTACGCGCTCGGCATCGGACGCACCTTCCAGCTGGCTCGCATCTTTCCGCGGCTGACCGCGCTCGAGAATATGCTGGTGCCGGTGCGCCGCGCCGGACTTCGGGCGCTCCTCTCGCGGGGGCAATGGGGGCACGAGAAGGACCGGGCGATGGAGATGCTGGCGTTCATGGACATCAGCCAGGTCGCGGGCACAATCGGCGGCGCGCTGTCCTACGGGCAGCGCAAGCTGCTGGAGCTCGCCGCGGTGATGATGGCCGGGCCGGAGCTGGTGCTGCTGGACGAACCGGCCGGCGGTGTCAACCCGGCCCTGCTCGAACGGATCGCGGAACGCCTCCGGCAGCTCAATGCCCAGGGCACGACCTTCCTGCTGGTCGAGCACAACATGGGGTTTGTGATGAATCTCTGCCACGAGGTGATCGTGCTGGACCAGGGCCGCGCGATCGCCAAGGGGAAGCCGAAAGACGTCCGCGAGAACCCGGCCGTGCTCGACGCCTACCTGGGGACCTGAGGTGGGCGCTTTGCTCGAACTGCAGGGAGTCACCGCCGGCTACGGCGGCGGCGATATCCTGCACGAGCTCGACCTCACGGTCGAGGAGGGCGCCATCACCTGCATCGTCGGGCCCAACGGTGCCGGGAAGTCGACGGTGCTGCGCGTGGTCAGCGGCTTG
>DATBYO010000112.1:0-11119 GCA_036513655.1 Candidatus Dormiibacterota bacterium
CCGAGTCCCAGTTCACTGGTCCCGCTCGCGACGCGGATCGAGCTTGGCGGGCTGGTGTTCGATGCCGAGCGGCGTATCGTCCTGCGGGGAGCGACCGAAGCGCGGTTCACCAAACGTGAGTGGGAGGTCCTGGCCTTCTTCCTGGCCAGCCCCAATCAGTATTTCCGTGCCGAGGAGATCCTCGCCCAAACCTGGGGGAAGGACTCTTCGGGGGAGCAACTCCGAACCTACATCACCCGAATGCGGCAGAAGCTCTCTCCTTTTCAGGCCTGGTGCCAGCTGGTCACCGAAAAGGGCCGCGGGTACTGCCTCGTTCTCGAGGGACCCCCCGACAAACGATAAGGCGAGCACGTCAGCCTCGGGTTCCTTTCGCCAGGGGGCGTTTACCCAAAACCCGCCAGCAAACCTACAACCAAACCTGCTATTATACATATCAAGCATTGATGATGCGCCCGCGCACAAAAATCCGCGCGTCACCCAGGCTTGAGGAATCCATGGCAACGGTATTGGACCAGGAGATCGTTCACAAGGAGTCGACCGCCGAGCAGACGGCTACACCGGTAGTGACGCCAGCGTCGACCGCCACCCCGGTAGTGGCACCCGCCTCGTCTAACGGCGCGAGTAGCGTGTCGCGCACCTCCATGACATCCGTCCACGACAGCAACTACACCGGTCGGGTGGTCCCGGTCATCTGGTGGATCGTCGGGTTCGTCGACATCCTGCTGGCGATTCGCTTCGTCTTGAAGCTACTCGGCGGCTCGACCGTGTCCGGCTTCGTGACCTTCATGTACGACATCACCCAGCCGCTGGTGGCGCCCTTCCACGGCATCTTCAACACCGCCGTCCAGGGACGCTCGATCCTGGAGCCCGAGTCGCTGGTCGCAATCGCCATCTACTCGTTGATCGGCTGGGGAATTGTTTCCCTGATCCGGATGATGACCCGGGCTCGCGGCGCCGAAGCAGCCTGATCTCGCTGGTCGCATAGAGGAGGCCTCCCCGAGCGGAGGCTTCTTCGCGGCGGCGGGAGGTAGCATTCTCGGTGTGGCCGGACCTCACGCGCGCCTGCCGCGACTGATCGCCATTTTCGGTTCCGGAGAGACAAGTCCGGTGATGACGTCGGTCCACCAGGACCTGATCGCGCGGGTAAGCGATCCGCGGCTCGACGCCATCCTTCTCGATACGCCCTTCGGCTTCCAGGAGAACGCGGACGAGCTCGCCGCCCGGATCATGACCTACTTCCACGAGCATGTCGGGTGCGACATCGGTCTCGCCTCGTTGCGGCACAGCGGCCGGGCCACGGCGCGGGAGTTCGAGCGGTTTCTCACCCGGCTCGGCCAGGCCAACTACATCTTCGCGGGACCCGGCAGTCCAACCTACGCGCTGCGGCACTGGCGGGATCACGGGGTGCGCGACCGGCTCCTGGAGAAGGTGGCGATGGGCGGCTGCCTGGCATTCGCGAGCGCCGCCGCCATTGGACTGGGGGCCTATGCCCTGCCCGTCTACGAGATCTACAAGGTCGGTGATGACCCGTCCTGGACGCCGGGCCTCGACCTGCTCGGCGCGATCGGCGTTCGATGCGCCGTCATCCCGCACTACAACAACCGCGAGGGCGGAACGCACGATACGCGCTTCTGCTACATGGGCGAGTCACGGCTCCGCCTTCTCGAATCGATGTTGCTGGACGGGCTCCTGATCCTGGGCGTCGACGAGTACACCGCGTGCCTGATCGACCTGGAGGCGCAAACCGTCACGGTTCGCGGACGAGGCGGGGTTACAGCCCGACGCGGAGGGATCGAACGACGGTGGGAACGGACCAGCTTTGCGTTGAGCGAGTTGCAGGATCCCGGGAGCGCTCCGGCTGTCGTCTCGTGGACGCGAGGCGGGGCCCACCACGACGACCATGATCGACCTGACGTCGACCGAGTCGTGTCGGCCATCCGCCAGATGGAAAGCGTGCTCGATGAGGGTGTGGCGGAGATTGCCGGAACCGATGAGCGCGATCGAGTGCGGGCCGAGATGCATCGCCTGGTTACGCGCCTCCCAGACCTTAAGGCTGACGGCGTGGACGACGACCTGCGGCACTACGTGGCGCCCGTGGTCGATGTGCTCCTCTCGCTGCGTGGCGAGGCGCGCCGCGAGCAGCGCTTTGGAGATGCCGATCGCCTGCGCGCGATCCTGGCCGATTGCGGTGTGGAGGTTCAGGACACTCCGTCCGGGACGGCGTGGTCTCTGGCGCACGCATGAAGCAGCCGGCCCCTGATGCCCGGAACGAGGCCCAGGACGGACGAGAGTCGGCGTTACGGCATCGCGAGTCGGCTCAGGAGGAGCGAGAGCGAATCGCCAACGACCGCGATCGCGTCGCCGACGAGCGAGATGATATCGCCGATCAGAGAGAAGCGGCGTCGGACGCCCGTGATACCCGGCTCGATGAGAAGGAGAAGCGACTTGCCGGTATCGAGCTCATGCTCGACGAGCGTGCTCGGGCCCTGCGCGAGTCGGTGCCCGACGTGGTGCGTCGCCAGCAAGAGGCGATCGATCGTAGCCGGGAGGTCCTCCACCGGGCTGAGCAGCGGCTGATCCGAGCCGAGGCGGCGCTGCAGCGCTCACGCGCCGCCATGCAGCGCGACAACGCCGAGATCAAGCGAGAGGTGGCGGCATCAACCGAGCGGAAACGAGCCGACGATTAAGGTCGCCCTACTGCGGTTTCTGACTGCGGCTGTACGGCGAGCGCTGCTCGCCGGTGGTCAGCCGGGCCAGGGCAGCCTCTTCGCCGAGGTACTTGCTGAGCCGCTCGACGTGCTCGACCGGCACGAAAACGCGGTGGCCGTCGGCGTACTCGAGCTGGAAGTACTGGGCTGTGGTGCCGTCGGTCGCCTCGAGCTGACGAGTTCCGGCGTAGCGGCTGAGGCCATGCGTCGTGTGCAACACCAGCTCACCGGGGTTGAAGGGCGAAGTGAATTTAGCTGGCAACAAACTTAGTGTACCCGGCTTTGGGCGGCTTCAAACGTCGGCCGATCAGGGAACATCGGTGGCCGCCGGCCGCGCTGCTGCGGTGCGCGTGGCGCCGGCGCTGGCGACTATCACGAGGGCAATCGCGAGGAGGTCACGAAGCGACAGCCGTTGACCAAGGAAGACGAAGCCGGCGGCCGCTCCCATTGCCGGCTCCAGGCTCATCAGGATGCCGAACGCCTGGCTCGACAGCCGCCGCAGCGCGGCGAACTCCAGCGAGAATGGGATCGCCGACGACAGGATCGCGACGACCAGGCCCAGGCCGAGGTTATGGAGGTCGCGGAGCCGGCTGCCTGCGCCGGCGATCCCGAAGGGGAGGAGCGCCAGCCCACTCACGGTGAGGGCGAGGGCGAGACCATCCGGTCCCGGTACCATCCGGCCCACCCGCTGGCCGAGCACAATATAGGATGCCCAGCCCGCCGCCGCAGCCAGGGCGAAGAGCACGCCCAGCGGGTTGACACTGCCGCCGCCGAAGGAGAGCAGGGACACGCCGGCGGCGGCCATCGCCGCCCAGGCGAAGTCGAGGCGCTTGCGCGAGCCGGCGACCGCGACGCCCAGCGGGCCGATGAACTCGATCGTGACCGCGATCCCAAGGGGGATGCGCGCAATCGCCTGGTAGAAACTCAGGTTCATGCCCGCGATGATCAGTCCGAAGAGCACGATGGAGCGCCACTGCCGGGCGTCGAACCGCGACCATCGCGGCCGCGCGATGGCCAGCAGGATACCGGCACCGAATCCGACCCGAAGAAAGACGGTCCCGGTCGGGCCGAGGAAGACAAAAAGATGCTTGGCGACCGTCGCCCCAACCTGAACCGACGCGATCGCGCCGAGCGCGAACAGCGGTGCGGGCACGCCGCCCCGAGGTGGTCTCAGTGAGCGCGACTCCGCCTCATGGCATGCCTTCTTGCTGAATGATAGAAGCCGACAGCTCAGGCGGATAACGCCGCGCGCGATACCGGGGTCGGCTCGGCGACGACGGGCAGCCAGAACGTGACGCTCGTGCCCGCGCCCGGCCGCGATTCCAGCTTCCACCAGCCACCCGCGATCTGGGCGCGCTCACGCATCGCGGTCAGACCCAGATGTCCGGGGGCCGATCCGTTGTTCGCCGGCACGAATCCCGCGCCGTCGTCATCGATTCGCACCTGCCATCCGTTGTCGGCGTTTTCCAGCCGCACCCGTACCAGGCCGGCTCCCGCATGTTTGCGGACGTTCACCAGGGCTTCCATGGCAATCCGGTAGAGGATGACGCGCGTTTCCGGCGGCGGCTCGGAGGTCAGCTGGTCCGCCAGCTGGAAGCGCAGACTCGATTCAGACTGGATCTGCTCCAGCTGCGCATGCAACGCGGCAGCCAACCCCGACCGCTCGAGCACCAGTGGCCGAAGGTTGAACATCAGGTGGCGCAGTCGGGTCAGGGCCCCTTGAAACGCCTCTTCCAGCTTATCCACGGCGTCCACCTCGGTCTCCGTACTCAGCCGCTTGCGCAGTTGCTGGAGGCGCAGCGCGGCCGCCGCCATGGCCTGAATACTGTCGTCATGAATATCGGCGGCGATTCGGACTCGCTCGGCCTCCTGGGCGCGAACCAGGTGGACCAACAACTCCTGACGTTCGCGCTCAGTCTTCCGAACCAGCTCGACACTCGCCTCGAGCTCTTGCTCGGAGCGCTTTCGCTCCGTGACGTCGCGTATGCCCGCCACCATCAGCTTGCCGTCGTCGGTCATGATCGCGCTCAGGCTGATGTCGATCGGGAACTCGCTTCCATCCTGGCGACGGCCAGCGAGGTCCGGTCCAAGACTCATCGGCCGGCGCTCCGGTCGCTCCATGAACTTGGCCCGGTCGACGACATGCGCCCGGTGGAATCGTTCCGGAAGTAGCGTCTCCATCGGTTGGCCGACCAGTTGATCCCCGGTGAAGCGGAAGAGCTGCTCCGTCCGAACGTTGACCAGCTGGATCTCGCCGGTGACGTCGGCGATGACGATGGCGTCGGGCGTCGAATCGAGCAAGGCCCGAAAACGCTCCTCTAACTTCCGCTCAACCTCCTTGGCCAGCTTCCGCTCGGTGAGGTCATGGATGGTGGCGACCGCCACACGCCCGTGCTCGGTCTCCAGCGGGCTGAGGCTGACATCCACCGGAAGCTTCGTCGTGTCCTTGCGCCGGACGACGAACTCCATCGGCTGGTCGGCCCGCCCCCGCTCCCCCGGATCCGCCCAGACCGGACTACTGCGAACCCATGCTTCTCGCAGGCCTTGCGGCAGCAGCATGTCGGCCGCCCGGCCCACCAGCTCCTCACGCGGGTAGCCGAAGAGCCGCTCGGCTTGGGCGTTCACCTCTTCGATCAAGCCGCGGCTGTCGACCACCAGTTTGGCATCGGGCGCCGATTCGAGAAGACTACGGAACTTTTCTTCGCTCTTCTGCAGACTCAGCTCGAGCGCCTTGCGCTGGCTGACGTCCTGGAGAAGCTCCCGGAAGCACGCGATCGCCAGCTCGGCCGACATGCTGAGTTGCAAGCGCGCCGCGCGGTGAATCGCTTCCACGATTTCCCGGTCGGACGCGCCCTTTACCAGGTACCCTGAAGCGCCCGCTTCCAGCATTTCGTAGACGCTCGCGTTCTCCTCACGAGCGGAGAGCGCCAGGCAGCGGGTTGACGGGGAGCGCACCGCAATCTCGCGGGCCGCCCTTGGACCTCCGCCGCCCGGCATGCGCACGTCCAGCAGCGCCACATCCGGTCGCTCCCGAGCGGCGATCTCGATGGCTTCATCGGCGGTCGCCGCCAGGGCGACCAGCGTGAGGCTGGATTCGTCGGAGAGCAGGTCAGCCAGCGCTTCCCGGACCGCCGCATCGTCATCGGCGATCAGGACCGAAACGCTTCGCACCACTGTCCGCGCGACGGCGGCCGCTGGGCCTCCTTGCGTATTGCCGCCTGAATTAGGCACTAGTGCCGACCCGCCTGATGCAGGTCGGTTGACCTAGTCGGGAGGATGCCCGGGCGGCATGAATGACGCGAGCGGCCCGGCGCGCCGCATCCTCCGCCGGATCTGGAAGAGCAGCCCGCTCGACCGCCGGCGCTTGAAGCTGGTCGTCGCTCGCCCGCTGGACACGGTCACCACCTCCGCAAGCCGTTGCATCAGCAGATCTTCGTCGGCAGCGCGCCCGCCGGGATCGGCCGGCCTCCACGACATCATGCGGCGGCGGCCCATGCGCCAAGGGGCCCCAGCCGTGGCCACGACACCAGTTCGCGCAAGACGTCCGACCCGATCTCGAGGACGGTGTGGCCTTTTGCGCAGGACCGGATGTTGTTGGTCAGCTCCTGGCTGCCGTAACCCTTCACGATGTAGCCGACGGCGCCGCCGCGAAGCATGGCGACCACTTCGTCGGCGTCATCGCTGGCGGAGAAGGCCAGGATGCGGGTGCCCGGCGAGACCAGGCCCAGCTCGAAGGCGATCCTCTCTCCTCCCCACTCCG
Organism: Candidatus Dormiibacterota bacterium; assembly: GCA_036513655.1. GTDB lineage: Bacteria > Chloroflexota > Dormibacteria > CF-121 > CF-121 > CF-13. The sequence goes on from DATBYO010000112.1 coordinate 6,469, forward strand.
GCATCCGGACGTCTACCAGGGCGACGTCGGGGTGGGTCGCGGCCGCCACGGCGACCGCATCGTCGACGTTGGTGGCGGTGCCGACCAGTTGCAGGCTGGCTTCACCGCTGATCAGCTCTCCAACCGCCGACACGACCGCATGGTCGTCGTCGATCGCCATGACCCGGACCGGTCTGTCGGTCAGCATCGGCCCCAGCTCGTGATCGAAGGTCAGCTCCTGGGTCACATGACGCCCCAGTTCCGGGGAGAGCACGGCGCGACCCAGCAACGTTTGCACGATGCCGCTGATGATGCGCGGGGGTCGCGTTCCCTTGAGCAAGTAGCCGCTTGCCCCGGCACGAAGCATCGCAATCACAGCGTCTTTGTCACGACGCACGGAAAAGGCCAGCAGGCGAGTTTGGGGACAGGCGATGCGGATCCCATTCGCGGCTTCGAGGCCGCCGCCTGGCATGTTCATATCGAGCAGGGCAATGTCGGGTCGGAAAGATCCGGCCATCTCGATTGCGGACTCCGCGCTGGCCGCCAGGCCGCTGATCGCCATCCCGGGCGAGGCACCGATCACGTCCGCCAGGCCGGATCGAATCACCGGACTATCGTCGGCGACCAGGACCGTTCGCGAGTAGGGTCGCCGTTGGACCTCGGCGAGCCGGAGCATCGTCTGGACTGTAACGCGGATCGATACCTCAATCCACCGACGAATGTGGGGAGAACAGGAGCCTAATTGAGGGAGGTCATCGGCCGGAGGCTGCGCAAGGGCGGCGCCAGCAACCCATCCTCCGCCGCTCGAACAACTGCCCCCAGTCGCGAGTGCGCGCCGATTTTTTCGAGCAGGTTTCGGACATGCGTCCGAACGGTCCCGTAGGTGATGCCAAGCCGGCGGGCGATCTCGCGGTTGTCCAGTCCGACCGCCAGCAATTCCAGCACGTCGCGCTCGCGGGAGGTCAGCTCGCCGATCCGGCGCGCCGGCTCGGCCGGCCGGGCGCCGCGGTCGTGCTGGTGGCTCAGTAGGGTCGCGAGCAACTCCGCGGAGATCAGCATGTCGCCATCGGCTGCCCCGTAGATCGCTGCCTCCAACTCGGTGGCGGCCACCGATTTTGACAGGTAGCCGCGGGCGCCGGCTTCCATGGCGGCGAGCATCGCGTCGTAACTGTCGTCGACACTCAAGAACAGGATCGCCACCTCGGGATGGCGACGGCGGATGCCCGCGGCGGCCTCGGCGCCGGTACCGTCCGGAAGGCGCGAATCCATGAGGACGACGTGCGGTTGACCCTCAGCGGCCATGACAAGGGCCTCGCGGACGGTGGCGGCCCATCCCAGCACGTCGAAGTCGGCTCGCTCCCGGAGCAGCGCGACCAGGCCTTCCGCCAGAAGGCGATGATCCTCCACCACGAGGACACGGATTCTCGTCTTCCGTTGTTGCGAGTTCAGGGATCTCATCCCAGGGGATCCCCTGGAATCCAGGCCTGGACCCGGTGCTCGTCGCCGACCGACGGTTCGATCTGCGCCCAGCCCCCCGCGAGACGCGCCCGCTCTCTTAACAGGCCATTTCCATCGGAGCCGGCCCCATCGTGGGCGAGGCGCACCATCCAGCCCTGGTCGTCGTCGTCGAGGTCGACACGGATCGAGCCAATGCCGTCGGAACTGACCGCGCCTTTCACGGCTTCCTCCACGATGCGGTAGAGCAACGCCCGGCGTCCGGCCGGAGGGTCACGCTCCAGACGTGCCTGAACCTGGAACGCCACGCCGGTCTCGCCCCGCAGCCCCTCGAGCAGCTCGCGAACCGCGGCCGCGATGCCCGACCCTTCCAGTGCCGCCGGCCGCAACTCGAACATCAGCTTCCGGAGGCGCACCATCGTCAGGTCGAGGAGTTCCTCCAGGGCCGACACGACCTCCAACTGCGACGGGTCGCTCAGACTATGCCGCAGGAGCTGCAGCCGCAGACTCGCGGCGGTCACCGCCTGGAGGCTGTCGTCGTGGATGTCGTCCGCGATCCGCTTTCGCTCCTGTTCCAGCGCCCGGAGCAGACGCTCTTCGGCGTGCCACCGTTCGGTCAGGTCGCGCGCGGCGACCAGCCCGAGGGATCCCCGCGAGGTTTTCAGCGGAGTCGTGCGGAAGTCGACCGGAAAGCTCACGCCATCTTTGCGACGGCCGACCACCTCCAGCCGCTGCGGCGTGAGCGCGCATGCCCGCATCCAGTCCGGGCTGGGCGTAGCTCCCGGCTGCAGCACCATCGTCAGCCCTTTGCCAACGCATTCCTCGGGCAAGTAGCCGAACAGCTCGAGCCAGGGACGGTTGATGCGACGGATCTCGCCGTCGACACCGGTGATGGCCATCGCGTCGGGGACGGTCTCGATCAGGTTGCTCAGCAAAGCGTGATCAATGCCCTCGTCTTTTGGCGCGACGCGTGAACCTAACTGGTTCTTGCGTGGTTTTTTGCTATTAGGCACAAATGCGCAGGCCGTGAAGCAACACTTTGCGCAACAAAAATAGGCATTCCTACCGATGCAGTAGCGATGAGTGACTGCAACGCTGTGTGAGGAAAAGGAAATATAGAAAGTGCCTCCCATCGCCCGACCATCGGAGGCACAGGGGGAGCCATACGTGAGCACGGCGGGTGGATTCGGCTCGTCATCCCGCTCCGAGCTGGCAGATCGGGAGACGGTGCCTGCCGGCCTCGAACACCTGACCGCGCGACAGATCGAGGTGTTGCGCCTGGTGGCGCGGGGGATGACGAATGCCGAGATCGCCGAGGCGCTCTTTCTCAGCCGCCGCACCGTCCATGCGCACCTGCGCTCGATTTTTCACAAGCTCGACGTCGGGCATCGCAGCGCCGCGACTCGCTACGCCATCCAGCACGGACTGCTCTGAGTAGCGCGGCGGCGCGACGCCGTCCGTCAGTTCAGAAAGTAACCGAGCTCGTGCGCGAACGTGTCGTGGTGCAGCTTCAGGCATTCGAGAACGGTCTGCCCGTCGAACGCCCGCACGTCGTATGCGCACAGCATCACCATCGGAAACCGCTTGGCGAGGGCACCGCAGTGATGCTCCAGCGTGACAAAGGCCCTGACCGTCTGCACGCTCCTCAATCCCGCGACGGGCTCGCCGAGGAAGCGGAACGGTCCGGGTCGCTGCCGCATGACATCGATGAACACGCCTTCGAGCTGCGCGATGAATTCCTCGGGTGAGACCGAACCGAACGTCAGCATGTTGATCAGCCCATCGCGCTCGGCGGCACCGACATCGATCGTCTCTCGTTCCAGCGCCCGCACGTACTCCGCTCGTGCGTCGGGCAGCGCGAACAGCACGCACGCCTGGCCGGACCGTATGCCGTCACGCAGAAACGGCAGACCGAGACGAAGACGGCCGGCGTCGGTGCTGTAGAAGCTCGCCAGATGACTTCCCAGTGGGATCGCCATGCCCTCCATGACGATGGCGCGCGGCAGCCCGGTGATCGCGGCCGAGGGCCCACCCTGGCTTGGTCCCATGAAGCGCAGGAGGTCATCCTCCTTGAAGCGTCGGGCTCGGCGACGCCCCACCCGACTCGCCGGGAGCAGGCCGGCATCGGCCCAGCGCCGCAGCGACGCTTCGCTGGCGCGGAGAAACCGGGCCGCCTCGCGCGTGGTGAGCAACTTATCGCTCAATGCGCTCTCTGTGACTGTTATGATAAGCAGTTAATGGCGCTCGTGGGAAGCTACTCAATCATACGTCGCCTTGCCTAGACGACCCCGAGCTGACGGCCTGACCTCCCGGGAGCTCGAGATCCTTCGGCTCGTCACCAGCGGCCGGACGAACCGGCAACTGGCCGAGGAGCTCGGCGTCAGCACCCGAACCATCGACGCCCACCTGCGATCGATCTACGCGAAATTGAGCGTGAAATCGAGGAGCGCCGCAACCCGCTACGCCGTCGAGCACGAGCTGATCTAGGCCGCGGCTAGCAGCTATTCGACCAGCAGGTCGTGGCGCGCGGCGGTCGCCACCGCTTCCAGCTTGGAGTGGGCGTCGAGCTTCTCCAGGATGTCCTGGACGTAACTCCGGATCGTCGTCAGCCTCAACCCCAGCTCGCGCCCAATCGTCTTGTTGTCCATTCCGTGGGCCATCAGCAGCAGCACCTCGCGTTCGCGCGGCGTGAACTCGGCGCGCAGCCGGACGCGCTCCGCCTCCTCCTGCGAACGCTCGCGAACGCGGGCGAGCAACGCCGCCAGCTGAGCGGCGGGGATCAGCATCTCGCCGCCGGCCGCCTTGCGCACCGCGCTGACAACCTCGGCGGAGGCCCGTGACTTTGGAAGGAACACCGAGGCGCCCGCCTGGACCGCTGACAGCAGCGCGTCTTCGCTTTCATCGCCGCTGACAAAGACCAGGCTGGGCCGAGGGCGCTGGCTGCGGATGCTTTCTCCCGCTTGCGCACCGGTCCCGTCCGGAAGTCGGTAGTCCATCACCACCACGTCCGGGCGATCTGCCGCGGACATCGCGACGGCATCCTTCACCGAACCGGCGACGCCGACGACCCGGATGTCGCCCTCGCGGTCGAGTAGCGCCTGGATTCCCTCGGCCACCAGTTGGTGGTCCTCTACTAACAGCACTCGGATCGTTGGCGGCATGACTCCCCGTGGCCTCGCTCTGGGTAACGCTTGCAGCGCCGGCTCCTTGCGACCGC
>DATBYO010000113.1:0-10651 GCA_036513655.1 Candidatus Dormiibacterota bacterium
TCCCGCAGGGGAACGCCGGCTCCGTTGGTGGTCACCGGCCCCGATGACGACACGGTGTTCACCACCAGCTGAACCTGGGCGGAGTGGATCACGTCCACAACATTGGGATGGCCGTCCCGGAGCTTCTGCACGATGGTGACTGGGATCGCGGATTCGCGGAGCATCGCCGCGGTTCCGGTCGTGGCGTAGAGCCGGAGACCGAGACCGTGAAGTCCTCGCAAAATTGGCAGCGCCTCAGCCTTGTCGGCGTCGGCAATCGAGCATAGCGCGGCGCCGTCGGGCGGCAGCTCCTGCATGGTCGAGAGGAACGCCTTGTATTGGGCGGTGGGCAGGTCTTCCGCGATGCCCATCGCCTCACCAGTTGATTTCATCTCGGGACCGAGCACGGCGTCGACGGCAGGAAGCTTGGCCATGGAGAAGACCGGGGCCTTGACGGCATAAAGTTGCCGGCTCGGCTGCAGCCCACCATGGAATCCGAACTCCCGCAGAGAGCGACCCAGCGCTGCATGGGTGGCAAGGTTGACCATCGGGACCCCGGTGACCTTGCTGAGGAAGGGCACGGTCCGGCTGGCCCGAGGATTGACCTCGAGGACGTAGGGGATACCTTCCTGGATGGCGAACTGGATATTGATCAGGCCAACCGCCTTGAACAACCGGGCGATGATGGTCGTCGCCTCGACAACGCGGTCGGTCTCGGCCGGTGTGAGCGTGATCGGCGGATAGACCGCGAACGAGTCGCCGGAATGGATGCCCGCCCGCTCGATGTGTTCCAGGATGCCCGGGATCAACACCGTCTCACCGTCGCAGACGGCGTCGACGTCGAGCTCGCGACCGAGAAGATATTTGTCGACCAGGATCGGCCCGCGGACACCAAACGCCAGGGCCGCCTCGACGTAGCGCCGAAGGTCCTGGGGTGAATGCACAATCTCCATCCCGCGCCCGCCCAGGACGTAAGACGGCCGCACCAGCACCGGGTAGCCCACCCTGGCCGCGACACCGAGCGCGGCCTCGGCGTCTAAGGCCGAGCCGCCCGGTGACTGGGGGATGCCACTATCGCGCAGCAGCGCCTCGCAGCGCCGGCGGTCCTCCGCCAGGTCGATGGTGTCCACCGTCGAACCGAGAATCCGAACGCCGCCTTCGGCCAGCGCGTCGGCCAGGTTCAGGCCGGTCTGGCCACCAAACTGGACCATCACGCCGAGCACCGGGTCGCGGCGAAGCACGTTGCGAACGCCCTCCAAGTCGAGGGGCTCGAAGTAGAGGCGGGTCGAGGCATCGAAGTCGGTGCTCACGGTTTCCGGATTGCTGTTGATGAGCACGCTATCCAGACCGGCTTCACGGATCGCGGCCGAGGCGTGGACGCTGCAGTAGTCGAACTCGATCCCCTGCCCAATCCGGATCGGGCCGGAGCCGATCACGGCAACTGCCGTGTTCCCGCTGCGGATGATCTCGTCCTCGTCCTCATAGGTAGCGTAGAAATAGGGCGTCACCGCTTCGAACTCGGCGGCGCAGGTGTCGACCTGCCGGTAGGTCGGCTCCAGCGCGGTGATCGGCATCCGGTCACCGCTGAGCTCCGCGATTCGGCCATCGTCGAAGCCGGCGCGTTTCGCGCGCAGAACAAGATCGCTGGGAAGCCCCCACCCTGACCCTCCCCCGCGAGCGGGGGAGGGGATTTGCGCGGACTCTTCCCCCGCGGGGGAAGGGACTTGCGGGGACTCTTCCCCAGCGGCGGAGGGGATTTGCGAGAGCTCGGCCTCCAGCCCGGTGATGAAGGCGAGCCGGTCGACGAACCATGGCGCGTAGCCGGTCGCGGCACCGACTTCCTCCTGGCTCGAGCCGTCGCGCAGCGCCTGCATCGCCGCCATCAGGCGACGGTCGTTGGGTTGATGCAGCAGGTCGGGACGGCCGCGCAACTGTGACGCATCGGGCAGACGTTGCTCGAGTGCCCGCAACGCCTTGCTGAGCGCGGCCTCGAAGGTCCGTTCGATCGCCATCACCTCGCCGGTGGACTTCATCTGTGTGCCCAGCGTCCGATCCGCCGCCGGGAATTTGTCGAACGGCCAGCGGGGGATCTTCACGACGCAGTAATCGAGTGCCGGCTCGAACGCGGCACTGGTCTTTCCGGTGACCGCGTTGGAGATCTCGTGGAGCCCCCGCCCTGCCGCGATCTTCGCGGCCACGCGTGCGATCGGATATCCGGTCGCCTTCGACGCCAGCGCCGAGGACCGGCTCACCCGAGGATTTACCTCGATGACGTAGTAGTGATCGGAGGTCGGGTCCAGCGCGAATTGGACGTTGCACCCACCCTCGATGCGCAGGGCCCGGATGATGCGCAGCGCGGCCGATCGCAGCATCTGGTACTGCCGGTCGGAGAGCGTCTGGCTCGGCGCAACGACGATGCTGTCCCCGGTGTGGACGCCCATTGGATCGAGGTTTTCCATGTTGCAGACGGCGATGCAGGTGTCATTGGCATCGCGCATGACCTCGTACTCGATCTCCTTCCAGCCGGAGAGGTAGCGCTCGACCAGGACCTGACGGATGGGGCTGGCGGCGAGTCCCTCGCGGACCACCGCTTCGAGCTCCAACGGGCTTCCCGCTATCCCGCCGCCGGTGCCACCCAGCGTGTAGGCCGGTCGTACCACCAGCGGAAACCCGATGGATGCCGCAAATTCCTGGGCGCTCTCGACCGTGGTCACGGTGCGGCTGTCCGGCACCGGCTCACGGATTCGCAGCAGGACGGCCTTGAAGGCCTCCCGATCCTCCGCCTCTCGGATCGCCGCGAGCGGTGTCCCGAGTACCCGCACCTGGCAGCGTTCGAGAACGCCGGCGTCGGCCAGGGCGACGGCCAGGTTGAGGCCGGTCTGGCCGCCCAGGGTCGGCAGGAGTCCATCGGGTCGCTCTCGTTCGATGATCGCGGTGAGCGCCTCGACCGTCAGTGGCTCGATGTAGACGCGGTCCGCGATTCCCTCGTCGGTCATGATGGTCGCCGGGTTCGAGTTCACGAGGATGGTTCGCACGCCTTCTTCGCGAAGGGCCTTGCAGGCCTGGGTTCCCGCATAGTCGAACTCGGCCGCCTGGCCGATCACGATCGGCCCGGATCCGATGACCAGGACGCTGGCGGGAGGACGTGCCGGCTGTCGTACGGCGATCGGCTCCGATTGCCGGCCGGTGACCAGGTCGAGGAACTCATCGAAGATCACCTGGTTGTCCTGGGGACCTGGTCCTCCTTCGGGGTGGAACTGCACCGAGCGGACGGGGAGGTGCTGGTGCACCAGGCCCTCGACCGAGCCATCGTGCAAGTTGCGATGACTGACCTGGAACCCGCTGCCGGCGGGCAGACTTTCTTGATCGACCTCGAACTCGTGGTTCTGCGACGTCATGCTCACCCGGCCGGACCGCAGATCGAGTACGGGGTGGTTGCCGCCATGGTGGCCGAATCGCAGTCGTGAGGTGCGGGCGCCCGCCGCCTGGCCGACGAGCTGATGCCCGAGGCAGATGCCAAGCACCGGGACGCGCCGGATGAGCTGCCGGGTCATCGCGACGGCAGGCTGCAGCCGCGCCGGGTCACCGGGACCGTTCGAGAGCACCACCGCGTCGGGGCGCCGAGCGAGGATCATGTCGAGATCGCTGTCGTGCGGCAGAACTTCGACCTCAACTCCCCGCGTGCGAAGCGATCGCAGGATGTTTCGCTTGACGCCATAGTCGACGACGACGACCCGCACGCCGGTCCACTGGCGAGATGACCCGACCGCGAGTGCCGGATCGAGGGCTTCGGCGACGTCGCTAAATCCGTCAGAGACCTGGCGGACCAGGTCTTGTTCTTCGAGCGGCGTGACGCGCTGGACCCGCTCGCGAAGCCCGGGCAGCTCGTGACGCGGCCCGATGATGGCCCGCTGCGCGCCCGTGCCTCGCATGTGCCGGGCCAGCCGTCGCGTGTCGCAGCCGGTCAGGATCGGCACCTGGTAGCCGTCGAGCCACTCGGCGAGTGACTGATGGGTGCGCCAGTGCTGCTGGAAGGAGCTGAGCTGCCGGGTGATCAAGGCCCGCGCCCAGGGCCGGCCAGACTCCTGGAACTCTGGCGCTGCGCCGTAGTTGCCGATCAGGGGATAGGTCATGACGATCATCTGCCCGGCGTAGGAGGGATCGGAGAGCACCTCCTGGTAGCCCGTCATGCAGGTGTTGATCACGACCTCGCCGCTTGCCTGGGTGGCCTGCCCGCCACGCTCGCCAAAGACGGTGAATCCATCCTCGAGGACGAGGACCATCGGCTCAGACATGCTGCATCACGCGCTCCGTCACCACCTGGCCGCGACAGACGGTCATGATGACCCGTCCGCGCAACCGGCGACCCGCAAATGGCGTGTTCTTGCCGCGGCTCTTGAAAGACGACGCGTCAACCGTCCACTCGTAGTCCGGATCGATGAGGATCCATTCGTCGTCCAGGGTTTGGCCGACGATCTCTCGTGGGCGCGACACGCAGGCGCGGTACACGGTGCGATCAGAAAGGCCGAGTCCGAGGATGACACTCACGGCCGTCTCGAAGCCGTGGAAACCGTTCGCGCCTGCCTGCTTGGCGGCCTGGTCGTGGGGCGCATGATCGGTTGCGACTACGTCGATCACCCCCTCGATCAGCGCCTGGCGTAGTGCGTCGCGATCGTCTGGCGTCCGCAACGGAGGATTGACATTCCCGTGGGGGCCCAACGGCGTCGCATCCCGCGAGGTCAGCGTCAGGTGGTGCGGCGTGGCCTCAGCGGTCACCGGCAACCCGTCCGATTTCGCCCCGCGGATGAGTCCGACAGCCCCGCGGGTGCTCACGTGCTGGAAGTGCAGACGCGCGCCACGCAGGTTTCGGAGGGCGTCCAACGCCTCGTCGATGGCGGCGATTTCAGCATCCGGGCCGTTCCCGAGACGCTCGGCCTGCGCGTGGACGAGGACCGGCAATCCGGCCTCGGCTGCCGCCTCGAGGGCCGCGTGGAGCACGACGCCGTTCATCGCATGCCGTCCATCGTCGGAGAGCGCGACCGCGCCGGCTGACCTCAACCCGACGGCATCGGTGAGCCGCCGGCCTTCAAGGCCCGCCGTCACCGCTCCCACGAAGCTGATCCGGATCGGAAGCGCCGCGCTTCTGGCCACCAGGCTCAGCATCCGCTCCGGCCGATCGGTCACCGGGTCGGTGTTCGCCATGGCGAGGACATGCGTGAACCCGCCGACGGCAGCGCTGGTGGCACCCGACAACAAGGTCTCCTTGTGGGGGAACCCGGGATCGCGCAGGTGAGCGTGAAGATCCATCCAACCGGGAGAAAGCACGAGCCCGGTTGCGTTGCGATCGTCGGCGTCCTCGGCGTTCACGTCCACGGTTTGCGGCATGGAGAGACCCGCCGGCCCCAGCACCCGGACGTCGTGCAGGCGCATCAGGGCTCCGACCGCTCGAGAATGCGGACCGAATCCTCACCATCGGTTTCGCTCAGGTTGACGTCGACCCATTCCTGCCGCGAGGTTGGCACGTTCTTCCCGATGTAATCGGGCCGAATCGGCAACTCGCGGTGACCACGATCGACCAGCACCGCGAGCTGGATCTGTGTCGGCCGGCCGGCCGCGATGACGGCGTCGATCGCGGCTCGCACCGTGCGCCCGTTGAAGAGGACGTCGTCGACCAGGAGGATGGGGCGCCCGTCGACGGCCGCGGCGGGCAGCACCGGCAACGGGGCGGCCGCCGCGCGCGGCAGGTCGTCCCGATAGGCTCGCACGTCGAGCGGGATCACCAGAAGCCGCACGCCCTCCAGCTCCTCGAGGGTGGCCGCCAGCCGCTCGGCCAGTGGCACGCCGCGGGTAACGATGCCGAGCAGGCTCAGCCGCGCCAGGTTCGGCTGTCGCTCGATGACCTCATGGGCAATCCGGCGCCAGGCCCGGCGCAGGCCCTCGGCATCCAGGATGACGGCCTTGGCGGATGGGGTCTGCAACATCAGCCGCCCAGCGCCCAATCGAGGACCGCCATCCGCACCCATAGCCCGTTGCGCGCCTGCCGGAAATATGCGGCCCTCGGGTCGGCGTCGACGACCGGGTCGATCTCCGCGACCCGCGGCAACGGATGCATCACGATGGCCTCCTCCGGCAGCTGACGCATCAGGTCGGCGGTCACCACGTAGACCCCGCGATACCGCTCGTATTCTTCGGGCGACTCGAAGCGCTCCGCCTGAATGCGCGTTTGGTAGAGCACGTCGAGGGTTGGGATCGCGGCGCCGAAGTCACCCGTTTGCTGGACGCGCTGCTGCGCCTGCTCCAGAGAGCGGACGATCTCGTCGCCCAGGCGAAGGCCAGGCGGCGAGATCAGCACCAGCTCGTTTCCGGGGAAGCGCGAGAGGAGCTGCGCGAGCGAGCGGACCGTGCGCCCGTTGCGCAGATCGCCGGCCAGGCCAACCCGAAGGTGATCGAGGCGGCCAAGCTCCTTTTTGATCGTGTACAGATCGAGCAGCGCCTGGGTCGGATGGTGCCCGGCGCCGTCGCCGGCGCTGATCACCGGCACCTGCGCCACTTGCGCTGCCCGATCCGCTGCGCCAATATCCGGGTGGCGAAGCACGATGCCGTCGGCATACCCGCTGATGACGCGGATGGCGTCCTCGAGCGATTCGCCCTTGGCCGCCGAGGAGGCTATGGTAGCGTTCTCGGCGCTGAGCACCTGCCCACCCAGCCGGTGCATCGCGGCTTCGAAGGAAAACCGGGTCCTCGTGCTGGGCTCGTAGAAGACGGTCGCCAGCAGCCGTCCCGGGAGCCGGGCGTCCATCTCGTTGGCCTGCTCGAAGGCGGAGGCTCGCTCGAGGAGCCGCTCGATCAAGGCCCGGTCGAGGGCGTGCGGCCCGGTCAGATGTCGGAGGGGAACCTGCGTCCGCGCGGGCGGAACGGTCAGGGTGTCACGCACCGGATTTCTCCTTTCGGTCTCGCTGGACCGGGTTAAAGGACGAAGGTCCCGGCAAGTCTACGGGCCATCGCCCGGAGTTGTCAATCGACCGCCCGTTCGGTCCTGGTATTGACGGTCTTGATCGATCTCATCGGAGAAATGAATTGGACAAATAACAGGTCCCTTGATAGCCTTGGTATAGCCTTTTGATAGGCGCGATATCAAGTCATGTGTCACCCCGGGGCGAGCGGGAGCACAGCGGAGGCAAGGGCGACATGGAAGTCATCGTCTACACCCGGCCCAACTGCGAAAGCAGCCGCCGGATCAAGGAGATCCTGGAGGACCGCGGCGTCACCTTCCAGGAGCACATCTGCGCCGACGGCAAGCTGGATGGTCGGGACCTGCGCACCCTCGACATCGAGGTCAAAGACGTTCCCCTGACGGTGATCGATGGCGTCGCCATCGCCGGGGTCCAGCAGGCCCAGATCGAGCAAGCGATCGGCTGGATCGGCTTCTAGAATTCGCTACCGACCCGCGACCGCCACGTGTGCTGAGGCGGGTACGATGAATTCGTGCCCGACATCGGCAGGCTGCTCATCATTGTTGGCGGCTTCATCCTCTTAGTCGGCCTCTTTCTCGCGCTTGGGCTTCGGATTCCCTACCTCGGCAAGTTGCCGGGCGACATCTCGATCGACCGCGGGAATGTGCACTTGTACTTCCCGATTGTCACCTGCCTGCTGCTGAGCCTGGTGCTGACCCTTCTCCTGAACCTTTTCTTCCGCCGCTGACCTCAGCCGGTTCGGGCCTTGCGGATTCCCTGGTAGAGGTCCTGCAGCGCCGGGGTGATCGGCTCGGGGATGCGAATCTCGAGGGTGGCGTAGAGGTCGCCCGGCAATCCATCTTTCAGGGCGGGTAAGCCCTTGCCCTTGAGGCGGAAGACTTTGCCGGCCTGGCTTCCCGCCGGGATCCGCAGCTGAAGCTGGCCGCCGGTAAGCGACTGGAAGGTGACCTCATCACCAAGGGCCGCCTGGTCGTCGAGCACCGGCAGCGGTGTATAGAGGTCGCGCCCCTTAGCCGCGAACCGCGGATGCGGCAGGAGATGCACGCGGAGATAGAGGTCGCCGGCCTGGGCGGCGCGTTGGCCTTCTCCCTTCACCCGGATACGCGAGCCTTCGGTCACGCCGGCGGGGATCTTGACCTGGATCTGGCGCCGGGTCGCCCGCACTCCCGCGCCGCCGCAGGTCGAGCAGGTCACGCTCTCCATCACCGTTCGGTTGCCGACCTTGCGCCGCTCGGCCACAAATCCCGACCCGCCGCAGGTGGGACAGGTCTCCGGCACCTCGGTCTGAATCGTTCGCTCGCCGCCGCGGGCCGCCTCCTCGAGCGTGATCTCGATCGGGTGCTCGATGTCCTCGCCCCGCTCCCGGACCGCGGTTCGCCCGCGTGTACCCTCGAAGCCGAAGCCGGAAAACCCGCCGCCTTCGCCAGCGAAGAAGGTGTTGAAGAAGTCACTGAAGTCGCCGAAACCGGCGGCCTCGCCCGCGCCCTGGCCGGGCTGTGATTGGTACTGGCGGGCGAACTCCTGCTCGCGCTCGATCCGCTCCCAGTCCGCGCCCAGCTGGTCGTACTTCGACCGCTTCTTCGGATCGCTGAGCACCTCGTAGGCTTCGTTGATCAACTTGAAGCGGTCGGTGGCCTTGGGATCCTTGTTGACGTCCGGGTGATACTGGCGGGCCAGCCGCCGGTAGGCGGACTTGATCTCCTTCTCGTTGGCGGTCCGTGACACGCCGAGCGTCTGGTAGTAGTCCTTGTATTGAGGCGTTGCCATTCGGTTTACTCAGTGATGCCCGAAACCGGCCGCCCTAAAACGAGGATCAGGAACTGCGGACAGCCATGAACTCGCGGCAGTGCTGGACGAACTTGTCCACCAGCAGCGGATTCTGTCCGAAGTGCAGGTGCACGTAGCTGGCCAGCAGGTTCGGCGCCACGAAACCCTCGTAGCCGATCACTTCGCCATCCGCGTTCTGCATCTGGTAGGCGGGCTTCAAGTCGCCGTTGTGTCCGGTGATTCGACTCCAGTGGAACTCGTGGCCGCGGTAGAACTGGCCGCGGGGTGAGAGGATGTTTTCCTCGAGCGTAAGGAGCTGGCGATACCCGAAGCGATGGATCTCGCCGTCCATCTCGACGTCGACCGGGATCACCCCCGCCATGCTGTATTTCGTCCCGGAGTCGGTCCGGAGCGATCGTCCAAGGTACATCAATCCCCCGCACTCCGCGTAGATCGGCACCCCGCTGCGGTAGGCATGCTGGATCGACTCGGCCATCGCATGATTTCTCGCCAGCGGCTCGACGAAAATCTCCGGAAAGCCGCCGCCAAGGTACACGCCCGAGGCGTCCTGCGGCAGATGATCGTCCTCCAGCGGACTGAACGGTACAACCTGGGCACCGTGCTCTTCGAGGAGCTCCAGGTTTTCGGGGTAGTAGAAGTTGAAGGCGTCGTCATAAGCAACGGCGAGACGGACCGGCTGGCCCATGTCTGGTTTCCCCTGGAACACTTTCTTTGGGACCAGGGGCACGAGCTCCGCCTTGTTGGCAATCCGCAGCAGCAGGTCGAGATCAACGTCGCGCTCAAGCGTCTCGGATAGGACAGCGATCATCCGATCCCATTCCTTGTTTTCGGTGACCGGCAGGAGCCCGCGCTGGCGCTGTGGAATGTCGAACTGCGGCATGGCCCGCAAGGCGCCCAGCACCGGCAGCTTGGCGATGCCCCAGATCGCGTCCTCGGCAATGCGCCGATGGGCGTCAGAGCGAACATTGTTGAGCAGCACGCCGGCGATCTTTGGCGACTCGGCATAGGTCTTGAATCCCAGCGCCACCGCCGCGGCACTCTCCGTCATGTCGCTGACGTCCATGACCAGCACCACCGGCGCCTTGATGACGCGTGCGACATCCGCGGTGCTGCCGCCCGTGCTGCCGCTACGGCCGTCGAAAAGTCCCAGCATGCCCTCGACCAGTGCCAGGTCAGCGCCGAGCGCGCCTTGCGCGAGCACCTGGCGCAACGCCCCCTCGCCCAGCATCCAGGAATCGAGGTTGCGGCATGGCCGTCCACTGACGTGCGCCAGGTAGGCCGCGTCGATGTAGTCGGGGCCGACTTTGAAGGATTGCACCGTGAGCCCACGGGCTTTGAAAGCCGCAATCAGCCCAGCCGTAAGGATCGTCTTGCCAACGTTGCTGGCGGTACCGGCGATGACCAGCCTTGGAGTACGTACTTCGTCCAGCATCCTTGCCTCGCTACTACTTGCTCAACAAGGTGCCTCTTCCCCAAAGCACCTGCCTGACGGCTACCGTAGCACAGGGCTTGCGGCCGAGTAAAGACGTTCGGTAGTGAATTTACACGCCGGCGAGGACCAGGGCGGGCTGCACCGCCGGTCGCAGGTCGCGCAGATGCAGGCGGATGCGGTCGAAGCCGTCCCAGCGCTCGCATTGCAGCGCATACACGACGTCGATCCGCCGGCCGCTGGGCAAATGCGGCGCCGCCGAGGCTTTGTCGAACGCGATCGCCTCCGCCGTGGCCGTCCGGTCGCGCAGTTGCACCCGGAGATGGCGACGGTCCGAGCCAAAGGTCTCGGTCCGCACGACCTCGACCTCCCGACTGAGCAGCAGCGGCTCGCGATTACCGACGCCAAACGGCGCAAGCGACTGGATTTCCTGGTGCAGGCTTGGCTTCAGGTCGGCGAACGCCGCCGACGCCTCGATCGT
>DATBYO010000114.1:0-7713 GCA_036513655.1 Candidatus Dormiibacterota bacterium
GGGTAAGGCGGCCAATGAGCATCACTTTGTTCAGGTTCATGATTTCCCCTCATCTTGTCGAACCAGTAAATGGCGGAAGACGGTGTCGGAAATCTTCAAGACGCGCTCGACCTCCTGGACCTTGGCCTGCTCGAGGTCGAACTCCGCGACGACGTAATGCCCTTCCCGGTTGTCCTTGACGGTGTACGCCAGCCGGCGTTTGCCCCACGGTGTGACCTTCTTGAGCTGGCCCCCGTTGGTTTGGATCAGCTGGCCGACCTTATCGATCTCCTGCTGGACCGCTTGATCGTCAAGCTCGGGCTTGACGATATACATGAGCTCGTACGCTGACAAACGCTACCTCCTTTCCTATGGGATTTGCTCCGGCTATAGCCAACGCGGCGGCAACGGAGCAGGAAAGCGTTGGTAAGTCTACCAAAGAACGAGTTGCCACAAACAAAGGCACGCGCCTGCGGTCGAGCTCGGGTGGGGACTGGTCGGCGGGGGACTCGAACCCTCGACCTCTTGGATGTGAACCAAGCGCTCTAACCAGCTGAGCTAGCCGACCTTAGTGCGGTGATTTTAACGCCCCCACCCTGCCCTCCCCCAGCGGGGGAGGGAAACGTTTGAACCCTCCCCATAGGGTGACGGCGGTTAGTGTCGGGCGGCTTTCGCCAGGGCCCGAGTGACCGCCTCCGCGGCTTCCATCGGCAGATACTGGATGGCCTCGGCCACCACTCGATCCGCCTCGTCCGGCGGGAGGGTGCGGCGAACGACCTCGAGTTGCTGCTCCACCAGGTCGGCCATGATCTGGGGCATTTCCTGCCGGCGCCGGCGGCGAAAGAGCTCCTGCTGAGCCGGGTAGCCGTTACCGAAAGTGACCGGGAAGCCCAGTCGCTGAAGCTCGGCTAGATCACGGAAAACGGTCCGGGTACTGACCTTGAGCGTCGTCGCCAGGTCGACCGCGCGAATGCCCGGACGAGCGGTCGCCATCGACAGAATGACCAGTAGCCGATGCAAGCGCGCCGCCTGATTCACGTTGCTGACCGTAGCACTGCCTTCATGGGTCTGCAATTCGACGACCCTGCCTACAATCGCCCTCTGAGCGGCATCGCGGGCGAGCCACGGCGGATGCGCGCCCGCATGCCCGGCGTCCTCTGGTTGGCGATCGCCGCCGCGTTCGCGCTCGCGGTCGTCTACCTGGCTCGCCAGATCATCCTCCCGTTCGTCCTGGCGCTGTTTCTGACCTATCTGCTCCTCCCGCTGGTGAATGCCATGGCCACCGCCTCGGGGGGCCGGCGCGCGACTCCCCGTGCCCTCGCATCCTTCCTCGCGCTGGCCGCCTTCATCGGCGTTGTGCTGGTCGCCGTCCTGGTGCTCGCCCCGGTGGTCGCGGGAGAAGCCAATCGTCTGGCCAGGGCGCTCTTCGGTACCGGGGGAACTGAAGCGCCGCTGGCTCGCCGCCTGGGCGTGACCTTCCAGGCCTGGCGAGACACGATTTACGGGACCGGGGTCTTTCCTGCGGACGTTGAACGACAGCTGGACCAGGAAGTCCGCGACCTCGTCACGGGACTGGGAGAGGCCGCCGCCAACATGGTGCAGGGGTCGCTGGCGTTCTTTCCCAGGCTCCTCGAGCTGATCGCGGTCCCCTTACTGACGTTTTACATGCTGCTGGATGGACCGCGGCTGGCGCGGGAAGCCCGGGGATTCCTGTCGCCCTCCCGCCAGGGAGACGCAGGCGAGTTGATGAAACGCTGGCATCGGATCCTGCTCGAGTACGTGCGCGGCCAGCTGTTGACGAGCCTGTTCATCGGGGTGGTGGCGTGCATCGGGCTCTGGCTGATCGGGCTGCGAATGGCACTACTCGTCGGTGTGATCGCCTTTTTCCTGGAGGCGGTGCCATTTTTCGGCCCGCTGATCTGGGGCACTCTGGCGGTCGTGCTGGCGCTGGCCCAGGCGGGGCCCGGCAATCCCCTGCCGATCTACGTCGGTGTTTTCGCCCTGGTCGCGCAGCAGGTCGATAGCCACGTCTTCGCGCCCCTCATCCTTGGGCGCTTCACCCGCGTCCATCCGCTCCTGCTGATTTTCAGCACCCTGCTGGGTGCCTCACTCTTCGGATTGATCGGCATGTTCCTGGCTGCCCCCCTCACCGCGCTCGCCAAGGAGACGTTTCTGTTCGCGATGGAACGGGTAAAGGCTAAACGCGGGGCGGCGAACCTGAGCGTGTCCGCCTGAGCGCATTCCAGTGGTAAGGTGAAAATTCTATGGCCAAAGAGACCAAAGACGGAAAGGTAAAAGCCACGAAGGAACCTCAAGCTGAGGTCCCCTCGGAGGCGGCCGCCGAGAACGGCGCCGGCGGCGCCAGCAAGGCCCGTACGGCGATCGATGACGTGATCGCCGCCATCGAGGCCGCGCGCGACAAGGTGATGGCCGACGAGGTCAAGGCCCTGACCAAGCTGGGGATTCCACGCGCCATGGCCTACCAGATGGTCGCAGCTCGGTTCCACCAGAACGTCGTCACCGACGGCGAGGGCGGCGGACCTGAGTTCGAAAACAGTCACTGGAACGATCGGTAACCGCGAACAGCCACCCCTTCTGACGGTCGCCCAGGCGCGCGACCGCATTCTCTCTCGTATCGCCGTCCTCGACGCCGAGGACGTCCCCTTGATGGCGGCCCGCGGGCGGGTGCTCGCCGAAGAGGTGCGCTCCGACCGGGACGTCCCACCGTTCACGAATTCCGCGATGGACGGCTACGCGGTTCTGGCGGCTGATACGGGGGCTGCCTCGGCGGGAAAGCCGGTACACCTCGAAGTGCTCGGCGAGATCCGGGCCGGAGTGGCGCCACCGACATCCGTGCGTTCCTCCACCGCCCTACGGATCATGACCGGCGCAGTCATGCCGGCAGGCGCTGATGCGGTCGTGCGCGTCGAGGATACCGTCGAACGCGACGGCCGGGTGGAGGTCCGCGTTGCCGTCGAACCCGGCACCAGCGTCCGGCGTGCCGGCAGCGATATCCGCCGCGGCGACGTCGTCGCCGAAGTGGGCCGGGTCGTCACCCCGGGGATCATCGGGGTGCTCGCGTCGGCGGGGCGTACCCGCGTCCGCACGATTCGCCGTCCGCGCGTTACCGTGCTGACGACTGGCGATGAGTTGCGCGACGCCGGCGAGCCGCTCGGGCCGGGGCAGATCACGAACACCAACCGCTACACCCTGCGGGCCGCGCTCGAAGAGGCGGGGGCCGAGGTGGTCGACGCTGGGGTGGCGCGCGATGTCCGGGAGGAGCTGATTGCCCGGTTGCATTCCGCGGCGGCAACCGACCTGATCATCAGCACCGGTGGTGTCTCGATGGGAGCTTATGACCTGGTCCGCGCGCTCGTCGAAGAGCAGGCGGCGGTCGACTTCTGGCAGGTTGCGCTCCGTCCCGGTAAGCCCCTCCTGGTGGGAACGATCGAGGGCCGGCCGCTCATCGGATTGCCGGGAAACCCGGTCTCGACGCTCGTCGGCGTCGAGCTGTTCGTGCGCCCCGCCATCCTGAAGATGCAGGGTCGTACTGATCTCGAGCGGCCACGGGTCACCGCGATCACGGAGGCGGCGCTGTCCAACCCGCCACACCTGGAGCAGTACTTCCGAGGCGTCGCGCGGCGCGACGGCGGCCGGGTCGTCGTCCGCCTCACGGGCGATCAGGGATCGCACGTGCTTCGTTCCATGGCCGACGCCAACTGCTTGATCGTTGTTCCACAGGGGACGAGCGACGTACCGGCGGGCGCGCCGGTCGAAGTCATCCCGCTGGCGCCGATCGACTAACCCCCCCACCCCTGCCCTCCCCCAGAGGGGGAGGGAAATTAACCGAAGCGTCTCCCCCGCAAGGGGGGAGGGAGATTTCCGCATGGGAGAGGGGACGGTGTTTGGATTTACACTCTCTTTTGGAAGGGAGAATCGATGGCCAGAGTCGACCCGGACAAGATCCGAAATGTTGCTCTGCTCGGGCACAGCCACGATGGCAAGACCAGCCTGGCCGAGGCGATGCTGTACGCCGGCGGGGCCGTCGAGCGGCTGGGACGCCCGGACGCCGGCAACACTACGTTCGATTTCGAGCCGGAAGAGATCAAGCGCAAGATCTCGATCGGCACCGCCATCGCGCACCTGACCTGGCACGACGCCAAGATCAACCTGCTGGACACTCCTGGGTTCCAGGACTTTGCCGGCGACGTCTATGGAGCGCTTCGCGCGGCCGAGGGCGCCCTCCTGGTGGTCGGCGCGAGCACCGGTGTCGTGGTCGGCACCGAGCTGGCGTGGCAGCAATTGCGTGCCCGCAATCTCCCCGCCCTGGTCGTCGTCAACAAGATGGACAAGGAGAACGCCGACTACTGGAAAGCGGTCGACACCTTCAAGGAGTTTTCCCCACGGCCCGTCTCGATCCAGGCACCAATCGGCTACGAGGCGGGGTTCAAAGGGGTGGTCGACCTCCTCACTCGAAAGGCCTATGAGTTCGACCAGCAGGGGCGAGCCAAGGAGGTCCCGTTACCTGCTGATCTCGCGGCCGAGGTCGAGTCCCGGCGATCGCCACTGGTCGAAGCGGCCGCCGAGACGGACGACGCGCTGCTGGAGAAGTACCTGGAGAGCGGCGAGTTGAGTGATGCGGAGGTTACCGGTGCGCTCGCCAAGGGTGTGGCGGCCGGGGCCATCGTCCCGGTCCTCTGCAGCGCCGCGGGCAAGTCGATCGGCATTGGCACCTTGCTGGATGCCATCCTGGCGCTACTCCCTTCGCCCCATCAGGCGGCGGCCGTCGAGGCCGTCAATCCGCGCACCGAGCAAGCCGAGACCTTGACCCGCGAGCCGGCCGGACCCCTTGGGGCAATCGTCTTCAAGACGACCGCCGACCCGTTCGTGGGCCGGATCAGTTACGTCAAGGTCGTGTCCGGCGTTCTCACCCCCAGTACACCCCTTCTGAATGCAGCGAAGGACCAACCTGAGCGAGCCGGGACGATTGGCTTTCCGAAAGGCAAGACCCTGGAGCCCGCCACCGAGGTCGTTGCCGGCGACATCGCGGGGATCAGCAAGCTCCAGGTGACCGCCACCGGCGACACACTCGCCAGTCGCGAACATCCCTTGCGGCTTCCGCCGATCGAGTACCCGGAGCAGACGTACAGCGCCGCCGTCAGCGCCAAGAACAAGGCTGACGAGGAGAAGGTCAACGCGGCCCTCGTCAAGCTGGTCGACGAAGACCCGACCCTGACGCTGGAACACGAGCCGATCACGAAGGAGTCGATCGTCCACGGCATGGGCGACATCCAGCTTGACGTCGTGCTCGAGAAGATGAAGCGCAAGTACGGGGTCGAGGGCACGCTGACGGTGCCGCGTGTGCCGTACCAGGAAACGATCACCAGCAGCGCCAAGGCGGAAAAGAAGTACAAAAAGCAATCGGGCGGTGCCGGCCTCTACGGCCACTGTGTGATCGACATCGCTCCGGTCCCGCGCGGCACCGGGTTCGTGTGGGAAGACAAGATCTTCGGCGGCTCCATCCCGCAGAACTTCCGGCCGTCGGTCGAAAAGGGCGTGCGGGAGACGATGGAGCAAGGGGTGCTGACCGGCAACCCCCTGGTGGACATCAAAGTCCGCCTGTTGGATGGATCAACCCACGCGGTCGACGGGAAGGACATCGCCTTCAAGCTGGCCGGCGCCATGGCCATGCGGCAGGCGGTAATGGATGCGAAGCCGGTGCTGCTCGAGCCGATCATGGAGGTCGAGGTGCTGGTCCCGGAGCGCAACATGGGTGACGTGATCAGCGACCTCAACGGCAAGCGCGGCAAGATCGCCGGGATGGAGCCATCTGGCGATCACATGGAGAAGGTGAAGGCGCAGGTGCCCCTGTCTTCGATGTACCGATTCCCGATCGATCTGCGGTCGATCACCCAGGGACGGGGCAAATACTCCATGAAGTTTTCCCATTACGAAGAAGTGCCGTCGCACGCGGCACAGGTGGTGATCGCCGCGTATCAGAAGTCCAAGGGCGGCGAGGAAGAAGATGAGTAGGTCAGCGACGGGCGGGCATCTCCCAGAGCCGCACGCCGGCCCAGGCTAGACCCAATAGCGTTTTCGCATCCTGGAGCTCGCCACTCGAGCGTAGGACCTGAAGGTCGTGCGCGTCGAAGGGATTGACCTTGAACGATTCGTCGAGCTCAGCGTGGGCCTCGGTTGGCGAGAGGTCCTCAGCGAGGAAAAACGTCATACGCTCGTCGCAGTACCCGGGCATCAGGTATGCGGTGCCGAGCGTCGTCCAACGCTCAGCCTTCAACCCCGCCTCCTCAGCGAGCTCCCGCCGTGCCGCCGCGGGAACTTCCTCGCCGGGTTTGTCGAGGGTGCCCGCAGGGATCTCCCACAATTCGCGACCGGTTACGTATCGAAACTGGCGAACCAAAACGATCCGGCCATCGTTGTGGCGGGGGATGATGCCGACGGAGCCCGGATGCCGGACGATCTCCCTCGTGGTGAGATGGCCGTCCGGTAGACGTACCTTGTCCCGGTACACCTTGAAGAGTTTGCCGGCGTAGACTTCCTGGCTCTCGACCCTTTCCTCCATATGCGGATTATCATGGCTGCTTAGGTCATGATCGAGCGCACCGTTTTAGAAATCGCACAGCACCGCTTCTGGGCCTGGCAACGCCGCACAGCCCCGACGCCGCGCAATCAATTGCGCGAAACCGATCAGCTGCTGGGTGCGATCGAGGAATGCCGCATCCGAGAACTGAAGTTGATCCCGACCCATATCTGGCGGCGGATCGTCCATCTGCTCGGCCAGCTCGACCGCAGCTATACCGAGAAGCTTGGTATCGACCGATCGGTTGACCGCACCGCCGAGGTCCTGTTCGAGGCCCAGGAGGCTCTCATGCTGGCCGCTCGGGGCCGGTGGCGCGATCGGTCGGGGAACATCGTTCCCCTCTTTCGCCGCCCCTGAGCCCCCCAACCTGCCCTCCCCCAGAGGGGGAGGGTCTATGGACCTGATTCCCTCGCCGGCTGAGGGAGACACTCGCCCAACGCCTACGAACATATGTTTGCTTTTTCCGGCTGTTTCTGCTAATCTGCGCTCATGGGCGAGATGGCGACGCTACTCCAGGGAACCCCCGGCAGCCGGGCGGTAGCCGACGTGACGACGGTACCGCTGCTCCGGCGGGTCGTCGAGAGCCTGGCCACCATGCGCCCCGGCCGGTACACGGTCTACCTGGGCCGGCCAGACCCCGCGGCGGTCCGCCAGGAGTGGGACCAGGAAGTCGCACTGCTACGGAGCGCGCGGCGGGCGGTCGTCACGACGCCGGAAACGACTCCCCTCCCCCAGGAAGCCGACCGTCGCGAGCCCGGCCTCGGCTGGTTGGCGCATCTCTGGTTCAGCGCGGTGATGGGAGACGACACGGCGATGGCGGTCATCTGCCGGCCCGACGCGACCCAGCCGGAGGAAGCGTGGCTGCTCACCGACCCGACCGCGGTGCGCCGGTTCGTCGCCGCCGTCGAGGGTGAGCTGGCGCGACCCGACCCCCAACTGCTGGCCGTCTGACACCTCCGTAGAATTGGGGCCGCGTCATGCCCCTCAATCAGCCATGGCCCTTGCTGGTCGCCGGAACCATCACCCGTGATGACGTTCGGACGCCGATGGGCGTCAATACCGATGGCCTCGGTGGATCGGCGACCTATTTCACGCTGGCGGCTCGCCTCTTCGCGCCGGTCTCGGTGGTGGGGACG
>DATBYO010000115.1:0-21138 GCA_036513655.1 Candidatus Dormiibacterota bacterium
TGCCAGATCAAAAGACCGGCCTGGTCCGTGGCGTCGTACAGGGCCGGAGCCTCCAGGTGGGCGTTCAGACGCAGCATGTCCATGTTCGCCTGCCGCGCCAGATCGACATCAGACTTGAGTTGCTCTTCGCCAGCGGCATCAAGAAAAAACTCGGAACAGTAATTGGCTCCGCGCATGAACATCGCCCGCCCGCTTACGGAAAATACCCAGCCTTCCGCTCGGGTCTCCAGCCCGACGTCGCGGATGCCAAATGTCTCCCGCAGGCTTGCACTCTTGCGTTCGTCGGCGGTGACATCCAGCTCCGCCCGATAGAGCGCCGGTTCGCCGTGGGCCCAGGGGCACCAGAGCTGCGGATCCGGCAAGGCGAGCTCCACGAGCACGTCCTGGACGTCGTGGCCGTTCAGCCGGAAGGCTCGGCGCATCTCCAGCGGTGCAGCGATCTCAAAGTTATGCCCCGCCACCCGGATGGCCAGTTCCCCGGTCATGATCCGGCCATCGAGGTTGCGCAGCCGGATGCGAAGGGCCAGCCTGGCCAGATCACCCTGTTCGAGGCGGGGCTCGCAATGCATCCATTCGGCGACGACATGGCCAACTTGCTCGAGCAGCACCGGCCGCCAAAGCCCCATTGGCACATGCCAGACGTACTGCTCACCGAGACGCCCGAGCTCGCGGCTGGGGTAGGGCTTTGCGTCCGAGTCGTTGAAGAGGCCCATCAGGTGGCGCTTCGCCGCCAGGTCCGTCTCGACGGGCGCCTCGATGCAGACGGCCAGCACGTTCTCCTCGAGCAAAAACGACGAAATGTCAAAGCTAAACGGCGCGAAATAGCCGTAGTGGCTGCCGAGTAGCCGGCCGTTGAGCCAGACGTTCGCCACCAGGAAGGCGCCCTCGAATCGCAGCAGCGTCCGTTGTCGGTGGCGTGGCCGCGGAAAGCGAAATCGATACCAGATGGCCTCGTTGCCACTCGTCGCGCCGTGCAGGCGCGGCACCGGCGCCGGCGCCCAGCTATCGTCGTCGAAGTCAAGTCTCGGAAATCCGCGGTCTTCACCTTCGCCGAGGGTCGCGATCGCCATCCGCCAACCCGCGCTCAGTTCCTGCCGGTTCAGCGCCTGGGCGGGAAACAGCGAGAGGCAATCGTTCAGCGGCATCAACGTGTCCTTTCGGGCATGACCCCGTCCACGGAACGGACGCGGTAGAACTCCGGCGATTTGTGAAACTCGCCCGCGTAGCCCTCGGCCAGGTGCTGCTCGACATCATCCGTGCCGGCGGCCTCGACGAGCACCAGCACGCAGCCACCGAAGCCGCCGCCCATCATCCGCGCGCCGATCACGTGCGGCATCCCGGCGGCGAGCTCCACGAGGAAGTCAAGCTCCCGGCAGCTTACCGCGAAATCCAGGCGAAGACTCTGATGAGATTGGTACAGAAGCGGGCCAAGCCCTCGTGGCGAGCGCCGGCGGAGCGCGTCGGCGGCCTGCAGCACCCGGGCATTCTCCGTCACGACGTGCCGGGCGCGGCCGCGCTCGACCGAGTTCTCGATCCGATCAAGATCGCTTTCCGTTGCGTCGCGCAGGCTGCTGAGCCCGAGCGCGGCGGCAGCCGCCTCGCACTCCCGGCGCCGCTCGTTGTAGGCGGTTGAGGCCAGCTCATGCCGGACGCGACTGTCCGCGAGGACCCACGCGAAGCGGCCGTCCGGCAGCGGCACTTGCTCCTCCTGCAGCGACCGGCAATCGAGCAGCATGGCGTTGCCACCGCGAGCCTTGAGCGCCGCGAACTGGTCCATGATGCCGCTCCTGGCGCCGACGAAGCCGTTCTCGGCAGCCTGACAGAGGCGGGCGATCTCGACCGGCGCCATTTCGATGCCGCGGGCGGCCAGCATGGTGACAGCCGTTGCGACCTCCAGGGCGCCCGACGAGCTCATGCCGGCTCCCACCGAGAGGTCTGACGCGACGAACACATCGAAGCCGGGTCCCGAGCCGTGCTCCTTGTCGATCTCGCGGGCGATGCCAACCAGATAGTCCGTCCAGTTGCCAAGCCGGCGTGCCGGCAAGTCATCGAACTCGATGGGCGCCTGGAAGCGATCGCTGCGCAACGCCACCCGGGAATCTCGGCGCAACCGAAGGGCAACCCCGGTATGCCGGTCGATCGCGGCCGGCAGCACGAACCCCTCGTTGTAGTCCGTGTGCTCGCCGATGATGTTGATCCGCCCAGGAGCGACCGCGACGGCGCCGGGCGGATAGCCAAACGCCTGACGAAACCCGCTACGGGCGCGTTCATCGAGCTGGTGCGTCGCGCTCATGGCGTTCTGTCCATCCGCGCGAAAAGCCAGTCAAGCGCCTCGGCCGGATTGGCGGCGACCGGCAACTCCGGCTCCGTCCGGCCCTGGCGATCGAAATGCCACGTCTGGATGCCGATTGTCGGCCGCCCGTTGCGCAGGGCCAAAGCAATTTCGGAAAGTGTCCCCAAGCCGCCGCCGAGCGCGACGACGCCATCGGCCGTGCGGGCCAGCACGGCGTTGCGCGCCTGACCCAGTCCGGTGGGGATCGCCAGATCGATGTATTGATTCGCTTCGTCCGGATCGTCGCCCGGCAACAAACCGATGGTCATTCCGCCGGCAGCTCGGGCCCCACGGGCCGCGTGCTCCATGACGCCGGTCAGCCCGCCGCAGATCAGGACGGCATTTCGTTCAGCAATGCCACGGCCCAACTCGAAGGCCACAACCGCGAGTGACGTCTGGGGGTCTGACTCACCGCAGACCGCAACCAGGCGCCGTCGAGAACTCAATGACTACGAACTATAGCTCTAGATTGTCCTGAGTGGAATGACGCTTGCCTGCTTGAAGTTCCGGATGCTGACCTGGGCCGCCAGATGCGAGGCGACGTCACGGTAGACGGCAGCCAGCGGCGAATCCGGCTCATGCACCATCAGAGGAACGCCGGGGCCGCCGCCCTCACGAATCCGCCGATCTAGTGGGATCTCGCCCAGAAACGGGATCTTCATTCGCTCGGCGAGGCTCTTGGCGCCGCCGTGGCCAAAAATATCTTCACGCTGGCCACAGTGGGGGCACGTGAAATAACTCATGTTTTCGACCAGCCCGAGGTTTGGGACTTTGAGCGTGTTGAACATCTGGATCGCCCGGCCGACGTCGGCCGTCGAGACATCCTGCGGCGTCGAGACAACGACAGCTCCCGTCATCGGAATGCTCTGCGACATGGTCAACTGCACGTCGCCGGTCCCGGGCGGCAGGTCGACGACCAGGTAGTCCAACTCGCCCCAGTTGACGTCAAAGAGAAATTGCTTGACGGCCCCGGAGAGCATCGGCCCGCGCCAGATCGCCGGCTTATCGGGCTCGATGAAGAAGGCAATCGAGATAATTTTCAGTCCATAGCGCTGGATCGGGACGATCTTGTCGTTCTCGGCGTACGGCTTCTCGTGTTCGGCACCCAAGAGAATCGGCACGTTGGGACCGTAGACATCGGCGTCGAGCACGCCCACCCGCGCGCCCAGCTGCGACAAGGCCAGCGCGATGTTCACGGCGCAGGTCGACTTGCCGACGCCGCCCTTGCCGGCGCCGACGGAAATAATGTTTTTGACACCGTCGACCTGCTGCTTCTGCGGCACACCACCGGTGCGCGAGACCTGCGCGTCCCACTTGATCTCCGCCTTCGGGGAGCCTGGCAGCACGGCCAGCGCCGCGTCGATGTCGTCGTGGATCTTGTTCTTGAGCGGGCAGGCCGGCGTCGTCAGGACGACCCGCATGGCGATCGTCTGCGGATCCACGACCGCCACGTCCTGAATCATCTTGAGCTCCATCATCGGACGATGAAGCTCGGGATCCTGTACCGTGGCCAGGGCCTGCAAGACCGTCTGTTCCGAAAGTTGAGTTACGGCCATCAGGACCAGTCTACCGCGAGGTCCGGACGTAACTCAGGATGATGTCGTCGATCAGGCGCTCCACCGGCGCGAGGTCGTCGGTGAAGACGATGCCGTTGGGGGCCACCCGGCGGACGTTTCCGGTTTGGAGCGCCTCGGCGCCGATCGGCATGAGCTTGGGGTTCGTCTCCGCCCTGGCGCGGGCGACGAACTGATCAACCGTGGCTGGGCTCGAGGTCGCGTAGATGACACTGTTGGTAAATCGACGGTTGGAATCAAGCACGAAGACGTTCGGGAAGACGGCGTTCAGAGTGCCGCTGAGCGCATCCACCAGCCGGTTGTCTGTCGGCGTCCGCCCGACGTTGATCGCCAGCACGCCGTCCGGCGCCAGGTGCGCCTTGGCGCTCTGGAAGAACTCGCGCGTCGTGAGATAGAACGGGATGTACGGCTGGCGATACGCATCCACCAGGATGACGTCGTAGCGCCCGGCCTGGGTCGCCATCCAGTAGCGGCCGTCGGCCACGGTCACGTGAAGATTCGGCTCCGTCATGGCGAAGTAGCGCCGCCCGACGTCGACGAGCTTCGGGTCGATCTCCACCCCGTCGATCGGGATCGGACCATCAATCGCCGTGAACTGGCGCGCCACGGTACCCCCAGCGAGCCCGACCAGGGCGACCCGGTCCGGGACGCGGCCAGAACCGAAGTATGGCGCCAGCAGGACGTCGTCCCAGTAGCCGTGCGTGTAGAGCGTTGTCGGATCGTAGATCGAGTGGATCGCCGAGCCCTCATCCAGCAGCAGCTGGGTCTCGTTGCCCGCGCGAATGACTTGAACGTAGCTGTACGCGGACTCCGTCTCGTAGATTCGGCTGCCGTAGGTCGCAGCACGGATCGCACCGCCTGAGAGCAGCGCAAGCGCCACGATGACGATCGGAATCAGCAGGTATAGGCGGCGCCGGCCTCGCTCGTAGAGCCCGGCCGTCGCGATCGCGCCCAGCAAGAACGCGAGGACGAAGATCGTCGGCCGGGTCCCGTAGGTCGGGATCAGCCAGAACACCGGGAGGAACGTCCCCAGGATGCTTCCCAACGTCGAGAGGGCGTAGACCGCGCCTGCCGCGTTGCCGGCGGTTTCCAGCTGCCGGATGCGAAGGCGAATCACGAACGGCGACACCATGCCGAGCAGGATCACGGGCGCGGCAAAGAGAACAATCACCGAGAACAGCGACCCGAGGACGAGGCCGACCGACAGCCGCGCAAAGCCCGTCTGCGCCAGGGACAGGATGGGCCGCGACACGATTGGGATCGCCGCCGTCAGCAGCGCGGCCGCCGCGACGATTTGAAATAGCAGCCGCGCATCCGGGCGACGGTCGGCCAGCCGACCACCGGCGTAGTAGCCAATGGTCAGATAAATCAGGATCAGCCCGATCAAGGTGCCCCAGATAAAGAGCGACTGCCCGAAGAAGGGCGCCAGCAGCCGCGCCGCCCCGAACTCGATGCCCAGGCTTGCCAGTCCGCCGGTGAAGGCGAGAGGCAGCAACAACCGATCCCGCCAGGCCGCCGCCGGTGCCGTTACCCGTGGCCGGCGGGCCAGTTCGTTCTTTATTTTGTCGCGACCGGGCTCAAGAGGGGACCGACGTAGTCGTGCTGCCAGATCAGCGTCGCCAGGTCGTGGCCGTCGGGCTCGAGCGCCACCGCTTGCTCGTAGACGTAGAAATACACGTTCTCGAACGTCCAGTTGCCGAGCTGGCGGTCACGGAAGCTGGCCTGCAGCCGGCGATCGTCCTCTCCCGACGTAAAGAGCTTCGTTGCCGAGTCGTAGATCGCTCGCAAAATTCGCAGCTGGGCTTCGAGCTCCTCGATGATGGTGACCGAGGCGCGCTCGAACTTGAGCTTCGCGATCCGGCGGCGCAGGTCGTTGATCTCGAGCAGGTACTCGTCCATACGTCAAGTTTATTCAAGAATCGGGGGGAGCGACAGGCCTTTACTGGATCAGCGAGTGGGCGGCGACCATCGGCGCGATCAGGATGGCGATGATGTTGACCACCTTGATCATGGGGTTGATGGCCGGTCCCGCAGTGTCCTTGTTCGGGTCGCCCACCGTGTCGCCGGTGACGGCGGCCGCGTGCGTTTCCGTGCCCTTGCCGCCAAAGTGGCCATCTTCGATGTACTTCTTGGCGTTGTCCCAGGCGCCACCGCCCGACGTCATCTGGATCGCCAGGAAGATCCCGGTCACGATAGACCCAATTAGCATGCCGCCGAGCGCCTTCGGCCCCAGTGTGAATCCGACCAGCAGCGGGGCCGCCACCGGGATCAGGCCAGGGACGATCATCTCCCGCTGCGCCGCCCGCGTGACGAGATCGACCGCCCGACCGTATTCCGGCTGGGCGGTGCCCTCCATCAGGCCCTTGATCTCGCGGAACTGGCGGCGGACTTCGACCACGACCTGGCCGGCGGCACGACCGACCGCCAGCATGCTCAGCGAGCCGAACAGGAACGGCAGGATGCCGCCAAAGAAAAGTCCAACGATCACCAGGGGATCCGTCAGGTCAAAGCTGACATGGCGTGCGTGGCCGACCTCCTGCGTGTACGACGAAAACAGCACCAGCGCCGCCAGGCCGGCGGAACCGATGGCGTAGCCCTTGGTGACGGCTTTCGTCGTATTGCCCACGGCGTCCAGTGGGTCCGTGATATTGCGCACGGATTCGGGGAGGTTGGCCATCTCGGCGATGCCTCCGGCATTGTCCGTGATCGGACCGTAGGCATCGATCGCGACGATGATGCCGGTCATGGAGAGCATCGCCATCGCCGCGATGGCGATCCCGTAAAGACCAAATTCACCGGCCGAGGGGTGCTGATTGAGAAAGTACGAAACCAGGATGCCCGCGCCGATCACGAGCACCGGAAGCGCCGTGCTGAGCATGCCGATCGCCTGGCCGGCAATGATGTTGGTCGCGTGCCCGGTCGTCGATGCGCGGGCGATCAGCCGCACCGGAGGGTAGTCGGCGCTGGTGAAAAACTCCGTGATGGCCACCAGCGCGATCGTCACGACGACACCCGCCACCGCCGCCCAAAACAGGTTGATGCTCAGGCCGATCAAGACCGTCACCAGCAGAAAGCCGGCCAGCGCCAGGACCGCGCTCACCGCCAGGCCACGGTACAAGGCGCCCATGATCCAGGTGCTGCGGCCCAGCCGCACGAACTGGGTGCCGATCACGGTGGCGATGATCGACACGGCACCCAGGATCAAGGGATAGAGAACGTACTGGACCTGTCCCGGGAACAGCAGGCTGCCCAGCAGCATGGCGGCAATCGCCGTCACGGCGTAGGTCTCGAACAGGTCGGCGGCCATGCCGGCGCAGTCGCCCACGTTGTCGCCGACGTTGTCCGCGATGACGGCCGGTTTGCGCGGATCGTCCTCGGGGATGCCAGCCTCGACTTTGCCGACCAGGTCCGCACCGACATCGGCGGCCTTCGTGAAGATGCCACCACCAAGCCTGGCAAACACGCTGATCAGGCTGGCGCCGAACGCCAGGCCGACGAGTGATTCGGGCTTCTGAAAGACCCAGTACGAGATGGCGACGCCGAGCAGGCCGAGCCCCACGACGAAGAGGCCGGTGACCGCGCCGCCACGGAACGCGAGTCGCAACGCCGGGTCGAGGCCGCCGGTGGCAGCCTGCGCGGTCCGGACATTGGCCCGAACCGAGACGTTCATCCCCACGTAGCCGGCCAACGCAGAACACCCGGCGCCGACGACGTAGAGCACGCCGGTCTGCCAGTTGATCGCGAACGTGATGACCAGGGCGAGGACGACGCCAATCACGGCGATCACGCTGTACTGCCGGTTGAGATAGGCGGCCGCCCCTTCCTGGATGGCGCGTGCGATCCGCTGCATGGTCTCGTTTCCCGGGTTGGCCGCCAGCACCCAGCGGGTCAGCAGGCCGCCGTATGCCAGCGCGACCAACGCCGCCAGGCTGACGAGAGCCAGGACAGCCGTCGACGTGGAGTCATCGATGCGAATGGCGGCCGCGACGAACAGGGCTAGCTTCTCTCCCTTCCCGAGTATGGACGCTTACGCGCCCGCCGTATTGTAGCGTTCGAGTTTTACACCTGGCTATGACCTGGAGTGGCCGAAGAGGGCGAGGACCTGGTCACGGATCCATTTCGGGGGCGGGATGCCGCCCGGCCGCAGGTGGTCCTTGGACACCATGACATCCTGGGCAGGCGCGGCCGTCGACAGCTCGCGCTTCGGCGGCGCGACGAAACCAACGCCGAGGGTTTCCGCCAGGTCCCGGATCCGGCCGAAGAACCCCGTCGTGTGGGGCGAGCGATCCAGCTCGAGGCCGGTGAAGTCGTAATGATGCACCCACTCGTGGAGCAAGGTCTCGAGGAAGACCTTCGGCGCCAGCACCTGATGCCGAATCGCCGTCAGGTTGTATATCCGGATGGACCCACGCCGGGGCGTCGATTCCCAGGCGATTCGGTAATAGCCGTAGGTCTTCAGCTCCAGCCGCCCCTCGCGCGTCCGGTGTCGCTGGGGGCGGTCGGCCACCGTCAGCTTGCAGGGTGGCAGCCCCGCCGCCTCATCGAGCACATCGAGTAACGCCTGGCCCTTCGCTTGCCGGCCGGCCGCGGTGGTTTCGTCGAGGATCGCCAGGGCGATGCCCTTGCCGAGGGGAAATTCACGCCACGTGACCGTTTCAACGCCCTTGCTGCGTTCGTAGGCGGATCTGGGCATTCCCTGTCATTATGGGGCGCGTGCCGCAGTCGAGCATCATCGTCGTGGGCAATGAAATCCTCCGCGGGTTCACGGTCGACACCAACTCGAACTGGCTCGCGGGCCGTCTCTTTCGGTGCGGATACCCGGTTCGAGCCATCACGACGATCGGCGACGTCGATCAAGACATTGTCTCGGCGATTCGGGATCACATCCAGCGTCCCGAGCTATCAAGGATCTTCGTTTGCGGCGGACTGGGGCCAACACCGGACGATCGGACGTACGTCGCGCTCGGACGCGCGCTCGATCAGCCGCTGGAATACCGGCGCGAGGTCGGCGCGCAGATGCAGAACCTGATGTTCATCAGAAACATGGCGGCGCGCCGCGGCACCGCGGAACTGAATGCCGGCAATCGGAGAATGGCGATGCTGCCAGCAGGCGCGACCCTCGTCCGCAACGGCGCCGGCATGGCGCCAGGGCTGGCCCTCGACCTCGGGCCCGACCGATATCTGTTCGCCCTTCCCGGCGTGCCGCACGAGCTACGCGCCGTTTACGACGACATCGAGGTGAGGTATCTGGGTGGCGGCCAGGCGGACGTGGTCCGCGAGTTGCATTACCGCCTGGCGCCGGAAAGCATGTTCCACGATGTTATGAAGGACCTCGAGGGGGAATACCCGGACGTGTCGCTGGGGTCCTACCCGCAGACGGAAACTCGGGAGCTCATCCTGCGGGCGAGCGGCCCCAATCCCGACCGGGTCGATTCGGTGATCAGGGCGATTCGTGACCGCGTCACGCAGTACGCGCCGCTGAGCTAGATTTACTTGCCCTTGAAGTCCGGCTGCTGTTTGCTGACGAACGACATGATGCCGATCATCGCGTCCTCGGTCATCGCGGCCTGACCGAAATTCTCCGCCTCGACCTCGTATCCCTTGCCGGGAGCCCGTTCCAGGCCGGCCAGGAGCGCTTCTTTCGCAAGCCGCAACGCGACTGGCGCGGCTTGCGCCAGCCGCCGGGCGCGCTCCAGCACGGCCTGCTCGAATCCGTCGGCCTTGAGCGCCGCGTTGACCAACCCGATGGCAGCCGCCTCCGGCGCTTTCAGCCGGATCGACTCAAAGATCATTTCCGTCGCGCGGGCCCGTCCGACGAGGCGGGGCAGCCGCTGGGTGCCGCCGGCGCCCGGGATCAGTCCCAGGTTGGTTTCCGTTTGACCGATCGTTGAGCGGCCGTCGTCGACCATCAGCCGGTAATCGCAGGCGAGCGCCAGCTCGCAGCCACCGCCGAGGGCATGCCCGTTGATGGCCGCGATAAGCGGCTTCGGAAAGTGCTCGATTTCGGTGAACGCGGCCTGGCTCCGCCGGGACATCTGCGCGACCCGCTCCAGCGTCGCCGGATTCTCCCGGTCGAAGCCGCCGTCGCCACCCATGGCCTTGATGTCCGCGCCGGCCATGAAGTAGCGATCGATCGCACTCGTGAGGACAACCACGCGGGTCGCGTCATCGTCTTTGGTCCGGTTGAGCGCCTCGAGCAACTGCTCCTGGAGCTCGGGCACGAGGGCGTTGACCGGCGGCCGGTTCATCCGGATCGTGGTCACAAACTGATCGGTCGTGGTTTCGAGCAGCCCGGCCATCAAAACGTGAACAGGTCCAGGCCGCCTGTCACTGGCAGGGCAACCCCGGTGATGTAGCCCGCAACCGGCGAGCAGAGGAACGTGATCGCGTTAGCGATATCCTCCGGTTCGCCAGGGCGGCGCAGGGCGACGCGCTTGATCATCCGTTCGTTCATGTCAGGGCGGCCCATCTTGAATGCTTCGGTGCCGATAATGCCCGGCACGATGGCATTGACCGTGATGTTGTACCGGGCACCTTCGAGGGCGAGCGTCCTGGCGAGACCGACCAGTCCCGCCTTGGTCGTCGCGTAGCTCGCCTGGCCAAAGCCACCGAGCGCGCCGGCGATCGAGGACATCATGATGACTCGGCCCCAGTTGCGTTGCTTCATGTGCGGCCAGACGGCTTTCGAGCAGTTGAATGCACCCGTCAAGTTGACCTTCAAATCGCGGTCCCAGAGCGCGTCGACCTGGTTATCGACGGTCGCCACATGGTCGAGCGTCCCGGCATTGTTCACGAGGATGTCCAGGCTGCCGAACTCGCTGACCACCTGGTCGACGACGGCCTTGACCTGTTCCCGATTGGTGACGTCCATCTTCAGGGCTACCGACCGCCGGCCCATCTCGCGAATCTCGCTCGAGGTCTTCTCGGAGTAGACGGCCTTTTGCGAGGCCATCACCTGGGAGAGCGCACTCCCCGAGGCTTCAGCCGTCTTTTCGAGCTCCGGATCGCTCTCGATCAAGATGTCGGTCACGACGACATCGGCGCCGGCGCGAGCCAGCGCCAGGCAATCGGCCCGGCCGAGACCACGCGACCCACCCGTGACCAGGGCCACCTTCCCCTTGAGGTCGATCATGGTCAACTCGCCTTCCGGATCTGGGGCTTCGGTTGTTCGCGCGTCAGCGGGCGCCGGTCGCCGGAGATCGCGCGCGCAATGACCAGCCGCTGGATTTCGGACGTGCCTTCCCAGATCTGGTAGATCTTGGCATCCCGCATCCACTTTTCGACCGGGTACTCGCGGATGTAGCCGTAGCCGCCAAGCACCTGCACGGCATCCAGCGTGACCTGCATCGCCATGTCCGCGGAAAACGCCTTGGCCATGCTGCCTTCGGCGCGCTTGAACAGCATGTCGTTCTGCGCCATCCAGCCGGCGCGCCAGGTGAGTAGCCGGGCCGCGTCGATGTTCATCGCCATCTCGGCGAGCTTGAAGCCGATGCCCTCATGCTTGATGATCGGCTTGCCGAAGGCGACCCGTTGCTGGGCGTAATCGAGCGCGAACTCAAAGGCGGCGCGGGCGATGCCGATCGAGCCGGCGGCAACTGCGGGTCGCGAATGCTCGAGCATCAGGAGCGCGCCAAGTGCTCCGGGACCTGCATCCGGGTCGCCGGGCTCGCCGCCCAGCCGGTTCTCGGTGGGCACGAAGCAATCCTGCAGGATGACCTGCGCCGTGTGCGACGCACGGACCCCGAGCTTCTTTTCTTTGCGGCCCATGCTGAGCCCTTTGTTGCCCTTCTCGACGACAAAGGCGGCGATCCCGGCGGCGCCGGCGCTGGGGTCGGTATTGGCAAAGATCACGTGCAGGTCGGCGATGCCGCCATTCGTGATGAACTGCTTGGCGCCGTTGATCAGGTAGCCACCGTCAACTTTCTTGGCTGACGTCTGTATCGCCATCGCGTCCGAGCCGGCGCTTGGTTCGGTGAGACCCATGGCACCGACGACCGGAGTCTTGGCGTTGCAGAACTCGCCGATCCACTTCTTCTTCTGCGCCTCGTTGCCCATCGCGAGGATGGCCGCGGCCGCCAGGCCGGTGCCCGTGATCGCCACCGCAATTCCGGCACAGCCCCAATGCAACTCTTCGGCGATCAGCATGTTGGAGATGATGTCGAGGCCACCACCGCCGTACGCCTCGGGCATCACCGCCACCGGCGTCAGGCCCACCTCGTGGGCTTTCTTCAGGACCGGCCAGGGAAATTCCTCGGTCTCGTCGTAGTGCGGGGCAACCGGCCGGATCTCCTTTTCGGCGAACTCGTGGGCCAGTGCCTTGATCTCTTCTTGCTCAGGAGTCAGGGTGAAGTCAAGCGGCATGGGTATCGCTCCTTTGTGGCGGGAATTCGGCCTCGGCCACACCTTTGTTCACGACGCGCTCTCCGCGCTGGTTGGTCACGACCAGGTTGATGACGATGCGACGAGTCTCATCATTCTTGGATGCCACGCTGCCGGAGCAGGTGACGTCGTCGCCCGGCAGAACCATGCCGGCAAAGCGCCCCTGCAACCGCTTCAACAGCGACCGGTCGCCCAGCCAGTCGGTGACCATCTGGTTGGCGAACGCCATCGTCAGCATCCCATGGGCGATGATGCCGGGGAGCCCGGCCGACCGCGCGAAGCTCTCGTCCAGGTGGATCGGATTGCGGTCCCCCGATGCCTCTGCGTACTGGCGGATCTGTTCAACCGTCACATGCTTGGTGAGCGCCGGCAACGTCTGCCCGATGGTGATCTTTTCGAAGTCCTGTGCGGTCATGGTCTTCATGGCTTGCGGATGATGAAGAGCGCGGTTCCACCCGACACCGGATGGTCCTGCGCATCCTTGGCGGTCAACTCGAACGTCACCAGGTCCATGTCGCCGCGATTGTTGATCGACGTCAACCGGCCGGTGGTCGTGATGCGATCGCCCGGCCGGACCGGCCGTTCAAACGTGAAACTCTGCTCGCCGTGCACCAGGTGGGCGACGTCCAATGCCACCTCCTGGTCGGTCCACAGTTGCCAGTAGGCGTCGAAACCGTAGACCATGGCGTAGGTGGGAGGCGCCACCAGCTCGCCGGTGGCGGCCTGGTCGCCGACCGCCGCCATGTAGTTACGGATCGATTGCTCGGTGACCTCGAAGGGGGCGGTCTGGTAGCTCCGGCCGACCCAGCGCGGATCCGTCACTACTGCAACAGCCCCTGCAGCTTCATCGCGAGCCCCATGTCGCCCTTGACCTTCAGCTTCTGCTGCATGAAGGCGGTGACCGGGTTGAGCTTGCCGGTGGCGATGTTCATCCAGTCATCCGTCGACGCGATCAGCGTCGTGTTGGGGCTCTGCGCCGCGCCAGGGCTCAGCGTGGGCGCGCCGTTGGCGATCTTCAACGTCCATGATTCGCCGCTCAGGTCGAACTGGTAGGTCGCGTTCAGACCCGCGGCTTTCTCTGGATGCGACTTGATTCGATTCTCGATCTCCGTAAAGACTTCCTTGGCTTCAGGCATGTGAGCCTCCTTGGTTTGGTTGGATTGATGCGGCGCCCCTGAGAAACAGGCCGGCGCAGGCCTGGGTGAGCGCGGCGGCGCTCATCGACGGTTCGTCTGTACGCTGAAAGTGCTGCCAGTAGGCGAGCTGCGCGGCCATCCCGAGCAGGGCGAACGCGGCTACCGCGGTCGCCCGCACGCCCAGCTCGCTCATGGTCGGTACGAAGGCCGTAGCCAGGGTCTGATGCAGGTGGGTTTGGCGGGCTTCGAAGCTCTGGTCGATCCCCAGGCCCTCGATCGTCAGCCGACGGTTCCAGGCCTCGTACTCGTCGTAGAAGTCGAAGTAGGCCTTGAGCCCGGCGTCCAGCCGCTGGCGAGCATCCGGTTCATCGCGCGTCGCCCAGTAGATCCGGCGGCGAAGCAAGGTGGCCATCTCGTCCTGGAGGGCCGCGAACACCGCTTTCTTGTCGCCGAAGTAGAGATAGAAGGCCCCCTGGGAGAGCCCGGCCGCCTGCACGATGGCGCTAACGGTCGTGCCATGGTACCCGTCGCGCTCGAAGACGCGCCGGGCGGCCTCCAGGAGTTCGCCGCGGCGAACCCACTGGCGCTCGGTCAGCGGGAGCTCCTTCGTCGGCCGGCTACTGACTGACACGTCAGTTACCAGCCTAGCAGGACGCGGAGAATTCTGTCCACCTGGGAATGCCGGCCCCGAGATCAGCCTGATCGATCGGGACTACTTGATCAGCAGGAAGAAGCGCTCCAGCGCCTGGCCACTCTGCGACGCCGTCGTCAGGATGAACGCCCGCAGCGGTTCCAGGTTGGCCGACGTCGTCGTGTTGGCCCCGAGTCCGGCCTGAGATCCAAGCGGGGATTGGCGGATCGCGGTCACGAGCTTGGCGATGTCGACATAGATCATGGCCGACGAGTTGGCCAGGGACGCGCCGCTCGCCGTTTTGTAGGTGGCGTCGGATGCGATGGTTGCGCCGTCCTTGTGGGTATCGATGATCGCCTTCACCTCGGCGAGGCTGGACGCCAGGATCCCCATCCCGTCCAGCACGGCATAGGAGGGAGCAAAGGCGCCGAGCAGGTCAAGCTGGGGGGAGGTCCAGGAGGTGATCACGACCCCGCGGTAGGTAGTCGTGGTAAGACGGCCGACGGCTGGCGACGGGGTGACCCCGGTGCCGCTCGACGAGCCCAGGTTGCCG
Source organism: Candidatus Dormiibacterota bacterium (assembly GCA_036513655.1). Lineage (GTDB taxonomy): Bacteria > Chloroflexota > Dormibacteria > CF-121 > CF-121 > CF-13. The sequence goes on from DATBYO010000115.1 coordinate 14,606, forward strand.
CCGCTCGAACCGCCCAAGCCGGAGCTGGCCGCGCCCTCCGCCAGCAGCAGCAGCTTTCCGAAAAAGGCATTCATGCTGGTGGCGTTATCGGTGCCGAGCAGGATGGCCCCGGCGGGCAGGCCACTTGGGGCAAACTCGACTTCCAGCCCCGCATCGCCGGTGAGGTGCGGGAGCACGCCGGCGGGGCCGGTCAGGCCCATGGCGTCGGTGCTGGCTTTCACCGAGGCGCCGGAGCCCGCCTGGTCGAGCACGGTCTGAATCGTTTTGTTGATGCCCGTGACGGCGATGAAGGCATCGCTGGCCTTGGGAATCCAGCGCACCACGACGTCCGCTCGTCCCGCGTGCGTCAGCGCCTGGCGCGTTGCCGGGGAGAGCTTCGATTCATCGAACTTCACCAGCAAATCGGTTACCACGCCGTCGCCGTTCGCCGAAAGCGTAGCTCCAATCCCCTGCAGCGCATCGACGTCGCTGAGGTTCTTCAACGCCAGGCCCAGCGCCGGCGTCTTCGCCATCTCCTTCTTGAAGTTGGTGACGAGCGATTTGCCGTTGACATAGACGAACCCAACCCGGTCCGACGGCAGCCCGGCGAGGGTGGCCTTGTAGTCGCTCGAGTCGACCAGGCGCGCGGCACGCTTCTGATCGGTGTCGATGATCTCGTGAATCACGGCGCTCGAGGTGGCGATCACGACCACGTGATCCACAAGGCTGTAGGCGAGCGCCTTCTCCGTTGTCGCGGTCGGCGTCCCAACCGAAATTGTGATGCCGTTGTAGGTCTCGTCCTTCCACTGGAACTTCTTGCCCCAGGTGCTCGCGCGCAGCTTCGCCAGGCTGGCCAGCGCCTTCGTGTCATCACGCGAGACGGCATAGAAGGCGGCCGGACTCTGGTCGGTGCTGGCGAGGTTCAGCTTCGCGCTGAAGCCGATTTCCGACCCGAGCCACGGCTGGATGTCGGTCGTGAAGGAAAAGCCGGAGCCTTTGAAGACCGCGTCGAACTTGTCCGTAATGGCCTTGTCCGTCTTGTAGTCGGGGAAGCTGTGGACGGCCCGCATCAGGTTGACCTTCTGCGCCACCGAGGGGTCGAGATTCGCCACCGCGATCACGTCCGCGGTCGCCGGCACCATCGTCTCGACCGTCGCGGTCGCCTTGGCGAGCAGCAGCACCGCGGCGGCGCTGACCGTGCCGAGGGCGAGCACGGCGGCCGCGGGAATCAGCAGCCGGCGATGGCGGAAAACCCAGGAGCGCGGCGCGGGAGGCGCCACCACGGGGGCGACCGGCGGGATGCCCTCACCCGGATCGGGTTGGGGAGTCGGGGTCAGATCGCCGTCGGTATTCATCGCCGGGATGCCTCGTGAGCATCAACTCGGGCGATCGGGGCAACTTGTTAGGTGCGCGTGCTCGTTGCCAAGGCGTTGCCGAAATGCAACCGGGCGAGGGCCTGCATCTCGTCGGGCGAAAACCCCGTGCTCCGGCCGGCCTGGTACTGGCGCTCGACTTCACGATGAATGGCCAGGACTCGCGGGTCGTCCTTACGGACCTGGGCGCCGTTCTTCAGGCCAAGGGTGGAATTGATCCAATACGCGACGCCGGCCAGCCCCGACCGGTCGTTGACGGTGATCCCGAGCGGCCGGTCGAGGATGCGGGCAGTGTCGAAGATGTTGTAGATCTCTTCGTTCTTCATCAGACCGTCGGCGTGGATGCCGGCGCTGGTGACGTTGAAGCCGGCGCCCGCGAAGGGATAGTTCGCCGGGAGCGGTGTTCCGAGCTGGTCCCGGAAATATGCCGCGACCCGGGTAATCGCCGTGGTGTCGATGCCCGGAAGGTCTCCCCGTAAGCCAATGTAATCGATGACAAGCGCTTCCAAGGGTGGGTTGCCGGTCCGCTCGCCGAAGCCGAACAGCGAGCCGTTTGCCGCGGAGCATCCATAGAGCCAGGCCGCGACGGTGTTGACCTCGCCGCGGTGGAAGTCATTGTGTCCGTGCCACTCCAGCAGCTCGGGCGCGACGCCGAGATTGCGGGTGAAGAACTGCACGAGCCGAGGCACACCGCGGGGCAGAGCCGCCTCGGGCCAGGGCAGCCCAAAGCCCATGGTGTCGCAGAGGCGGAACTTGACCGGCACCCCGGCCTCCCGCCCGAGCTCCTGGAGCGACGTCACCAGGGGCGCGACAAAGCCGTCGAGGTCGGCGCGGGTCAGGTCCTCGAGGTGGCAGCGCGGCCGGATGCCGGCGTCGATGACGGCGCGCACGATGCGTCGATAGTCATCCGCCACCTGCTCCCGGGTCCGCTTCATCTTGAGGTAGATGTGGTAGTCGGACGCCGAGACCAGGATGCCGGTCTCTTTGACGCCCGTGGCTTTGACGGCCGTCAGATCTTCGAGCGACGCCCGCATCCAGGTGGTGACTTCCGGGCCCCGACGCTGCTGACAGGCCGCGATCGCTTCCCGGTCGAGCGGTGTGTAGGCAAAGAACTCGGTTTGCCGGATCAGCGGTCCGCCGAGCTCCCCGACGAGGTCGTAGAGCCGGACGATCTGCTCGACGGTATAGGGCGCCCGCGCCTGCTGGCCATCGCGGAACGTCGTGTCGGTGATCCAGATGTCGGGTGGTAGAGCCTGCCGGACCGCCTCCGGCTCGAAGCGGATCGGTGGTACCCGGCTGTACGGAAAGTCGCCCCGCAGCAGGTTCGGCTCGGTGGGGTCCGGCACGCCTTATTGTAGGCATATGTTGATTTGTATTGCAATAGGTTGACGAGCGCGCCCAGGTCCCGTAGGCTTGAGCCAAGCGTGATCGAAATCCACGGGGAGCCCTACCTCAGCGCCGCGGAGGCCTGCGAGCTACTCGGTATCAAGCCGGCCACCCTGTATGCGTACGTGAGCCGCGGGGTGCTCAAGAGCTACCGGCAGGGGATCAAACGCACCCGCCTCTACCGTGGCGGCGACCTGGAGCGGGTGCTGCATCTGAGGCCGAGCCGGGGACCCTCTCCCCTCCCCCACGCCGCCGACTGGGTGGGCGACCCTTAGGCCGACACCTGGTGCGTGGCGCCGCAGATGCGGCACTGCTCCTCTTTCTGACCGGCAGCGATCTTCCCCGTTGCCTTCCACGGCCATCCTGACTTCTTGATCTGGCAGATGCAGGGCTTGCCTGCCGCTTTGGTGCTCTCGGTTCCCACGTTGCCCTCCTTCTGCGGCTACCGAAACGTGCTGAAGTCTAGTTGAAACGAGTACGCAACAAGCAAACCTCGCCGGTCAATACGTAGAGAGTCCCGATGATGCGCGGATTGGGCGGGCCTTGATCTGACTGACGGACGGGAATCGCCTGGGGCAGACGTTCTTGATACTGCATGCTGACTCGGCTAGCTCGACAGCCAGCCTTCATGTTTGTGGGCTGGATCCTGCTAATGGTTGCAGCGGGAATGTGCTGGGCCAGTACCCTCCTGAACGTACCGGCGTGGCGGACCCCCGCTCTTTGGTTCGCCGCTGTCGGCGCGCTGGTCACGGGGTTCGGCGCCCTCATCTACAGCCGCAAGCAGTCGCCAAAAATGGCGCTCTACGTGGGCGCGTTCTACTTAGCGACCGCGGCCTTCGTGGTTGGGTTCGCCTTCTGGAACGGGATTCCTAAGTGGATCGGGATTGCGCTTCTTCTCGCGGCAATACCGGTCGGCGTATGGGCAAGGCACCTGAAGTAGTTGCACCGGCGGCCCCGACTCGCTACCGGAATGTGCGGTAGTCCAGTTCAAACGATCACACAGCAGGCAAAGGCCGCTGGCAAGCACTAATTAGCTGGCGGCTGACGGCGTGAGGCCCGCGATACGGGTGCTGACCGGCCCCACGGGTTGCCGTTCCGGCTGCGTCATATGTCTGTGAGGGCTCTCGCACGAGCTCGACAGCGACAGTGGGTCTGGCCTACCGTTGCGATAACCGCGATGGCAGCCGCAACCATTGCGCTGATGGCCGTCCTAGGCACGGTGATGTTTCCAAAGAGCTATAAGGTCGCCACGTGGTATGCGACGACACCAAGTATCGGATCCCTGACTTCAGGAACAGGTCTGCTCAATGGCCAAACCAACGCTGATGGGTCTGCCTGTTTCTGGTTGGGCAGCGGCGAAGACCGCGCCGCACTCTTGTGGCCTCCCGGCTATTCCGCCCAAGGCAACCCCCTCAGCATCTTCGACGCGAAGGGGCGGAGGATTGCAACCGTCGGCGAGGTGGTCACTCTCGATGGCGGTGTGGCCCCCGAGGATGTCATTTCCAAAGGTATATTCGGGTGTCCAAAGACGCCACTCGTAAGGGGGGTGGATCAGCAGCCGTTCGCACCTTGAGTTGTGGCTTGGATCGGGATATGACCGACTACCGGAACGTGCTGTAGTCCAGCTCCTTCTTGCGTTCGAAGGCTTCCTCGCGGCTCGTGAACGTCTGGAAGTGGCCGCGCCCGTGCAGCACGTAGATCCCGTCGACGTCGTCGCGTGTCACCTTCAATTCGGGCAGATCGATGTTGTACACCTGCCCCGATTCGGTCGCCCGCAGGCGTGCCATCCGCCGATTCTAGGCGACCGTCACCTCGTCCATCAGGTACACGTCCTGGACGGCATTCAGCAGCTGAATACCCTCGCTCATCGGTCGCATGAAGGCCTTGCGGCCGGTGATCAGCCCCGTCCCGCCGGCCCGCTTGTTGATCACCGCCGTCTTAACCGCTTCCTTCAGGTCGCTCTCCCCTGACGAAGCGCCACCCGAATTGATGAGCCCGCTGCGACCCATGAAGCAGTTCGCCACCTGGTATCGGGTCAGATCGATGGGGTGGTCGGTGGTCAGCTTTTCGTATACCGCCTTCGACGTCTTGCCGAACTTCAAAACCTCAAAGCCCCGGTTCGTCTCGGGGAGTTTCTGCTTGATGATGTCGGCCTCGATGGTGACACCCATGTGGTTGGCCTGCCCGGTGAGATCGGCTGCAACCTCGTAATTGACGCCGTCCTTGGTGAACGCCGGATTACGGACATAACACCACAGCACCGTGGCCATCCCCAGCTCGTGCGCTTCGTGGAAGGCCGCCGAGATCTCCTGGATCTGCCGATCCGACTCGGGCGAGCCGAAGTAAATGGTGGCGCCCAGCGCCACGGCGCCGAGCTCCCACGCCTCGCGCACCGTCCCGAACCGGATCTGGTCGTACTTGTTCGGATAGGTCAGCAGCTCGTTGTGGTTGATCTTGCAGATGAAGGGGATCCTGTGGGCGTACTTGCGCGCCACTGAGCCCAGGACCCCAAACGTCGAGGCGACCGCATTGCAGCCGCCCTCGATCGCCAGCTCGACGATCTTCTCGCCGTCGAAGTAGGCGGGGTTCGCCGCAAACGACGCACCGGCGGAGTGCTCGATGCCCTGGTCGACCGGCAGGATCGAGAGATACCCGGTGCCGGCCAGCCGGCCGTGGTCGAAGAGCGACTCGAGGCTGCGCAGCACCCGAGTCGGGCGATCGCTAATCGAATTGATTCGGGTGACGAAGTCCGGCCCGGGGAGGTGCAGCAGCGATTTCGGGATGGTTTTGCACTCGTGTTCGAGCAAGCTGCTGGCCTCGTTGCCGAGCATCGACTCCAGCTTGCCGAGCGAGGTCGCCGTCGCCGTGGCCATGGGCTCCTCCAATCCGGGCATCAGTTCCGGCTTCTGTTCTTCAGTTTAGGCTCTTCCCTCGCCTACAATGGCGAGTCGATGACCCTGGTTGACTGGTCGGTCCTCATCATGGGCGGCTGGGTAGTCGTCATCGTCGCCACCGGCCTGATCATGGCGCTGCGCCCCGGAGCCGGCGAGCTCGAGTACGACACGCCGCTGTCCGAACCGCTCCGGTTGCGACAGACGGCCGGCGTGATGCCGCGGCGTGCCTGGGGGTTTCGACCGCCCATCCGTCATTCGCACTACGACCCGGCGCCCTGGCAGATCAAACTGCCGGGCTCCGACGAGGACAGCCTCGAGAATGTGGACCGGGCGACCGACATCAAGCGGGAGCTTGGTAGCGAACACCCGCCGTGGGAGCGTCTGGACCGGCAGGGTCTGTAGCTTATTCGCCGAGTTCGCGGCTGACCCGGTCGAGGACGTCCAGCATTCGCCGCGAGGTTGCGTGCAGGCTCTCCTGCAGCAAGGTTAGGGCGTGGTGCGCATCGGCGAGCACGTCGGCTTCGCCGGTGAGGTCGTCCGGGGTCTCGGCAAAGCGTGGCAGCACGTCCTCGAACAGCAGTTGGAACCGCTGCTCCGCCAGCGCCAGGCAGGTCGCCAGCGTGACGATCTGGTCTTCCACCTGCGGGTCGAGACTCCGCAGCGCCTGCCAGGCGGGCTCGGGAACCGCGCTGCTACCGGCTGAGGATGCCCCTGCCATCTCCGCCCTCATGCTAATGCGCGCATGATCGCAACTGCCGCCGACGGCACGCGCCTCCACTACATCGTGGAGGGAAGTGGTCCACCCCTGGTGCTGGTCGGCGGCAGGACCTCGACCATCGAGGGAGCCTGGTGGCGCTACGTCCCCGCTCTCGCTCCACGGTTCAAAGTCATCGCGCTCGAC
>DATBYO010000116.1:0-16003 GCA_036513655.1 Candidatus Dormiibacterota bacterium
GCTCCGTCGCCAACCTGACGAGGCGCGACGGCGAGGAGTTCCTCGAGTTGGCGCCAAAGGTCCCGGTCCGGACCGAGGTGCATCCCTATCCCCTCGCCGAGGCGAACGCGGCCCTCGACGACCTTGCCCACGGTCGCTTTCACGGCGCCGCAGTTCTTAGCGTTGCCTCATGATCTAGCTTCGAAAACGTGCGACGATCTGTCATGTAACTGAAAGGTAGCCGGCCTCAGCATCGAAGCATGTCGCGCGACCGGATAGGGGTGACTCAGCACGATGCTGCCCTCGCACGGCTTCAACCATGAAGAGCTTCTGGAGCAACCGTCGCAACGTGATCACCGCCGTCGTGTCCGGCGGTCTGTTGCTGGGCGCGATCGGCGTCGGGGTCCTCTATTTCGCGGTCTTCGCCGGATCAAGCCCACAAAAACTGACCTTGAGCTCACCCACACCATCAACCTCGGCGTCCGCAACTGCCACAGGGTCCACGGCGGGAGCCGGCGCCTGGAGCGTGACCTCCGGTTCTCAAGCTGGCTATCGGGTGCGCGAACAACTTGCCTCGCTACCCGCGCCAAGCGACGCCGTCGGGCGCACCACCGCGGTCGCCGGTACACTCACCCTGACCCAGGCGGCAAGCGGTGACTCCGTGTCGGCCGCCTCCATCACCGTCGATGTCAGCAAGCTGACCAGCGACAAATCCATGCGGGATCAGCGGATTCACCGGCAGGGACTCGAGAGCGATCGCTATCCGACCGCAACCTTCCAGCTGACGTCGCCGATCGCGCTGCCGGCTGGGGCTGCGAGTGGCCAGACGATCCACGTCTCCGCAAACGGAGCCCTGACGATCCATGGCGTCACCAAAACAGTGACGATTCCGATCGACGGCCGGCTGAGCGGCTCGCAGATCGAGCTCGTCGGGTCGATCACGTTCCCCTTTGGTGACTTCGGAATGACCCCGCCCAGCATTGGCGGTTTCGTCACCGTGCAGAACAATGCCACGATGGAGTTCCAGCTGGTGCTGACTCGGCAGGGCGCCTGATGCGCATCCTGGTGGCGGAGGACGATAAAGGACTGCGCGAGGTCCTGGTTCAGGGTCTCGAAGATGCCGGCTACTTCGTCGACTCGGTCGGCACTGGCGACGATGCCATCGAGCAGCTGAAGTTCTATGAGTACGACGTGGCCATCCTCGACTGGCGGATGCCGGGCGTGCCTGGCGTCGAGGTGGCGTCGTGGGCGCGGCGCAACGATCGGCCGACGGCGATCCTGATGCTGACGGCTCGCGACACGGCGCCCGACCGCATCCAGGGTCTGGATGCGGGCGCCGATGACTACCTCGTCAAACCGTTCGACTTTGGCGAGCTCGTCGCCAGGGTGCGAGCCTTGCAGCGGCGACCTCGGGGCGTGGATGCGCCGGTGATGAGCCGGGGTGCCTTATCGCTCGACCCCGCCCGCCGCCACGTCACCATGAACGGCAGGCTCCTCAATCTCACCACCGCGGAATTCCACATTCTCGAGCTGCTGATGCGACGCTTCCCGTCAGTCGTCGACCGGAAAGCGATCGCCGAGCATGCCTGGCGCGACGAGACGGAGCCGCTCGGCTCGAATGTCATCGACGTCAAGATGAGCCGGCTGCGCGCCAAACTCGTCAACTCCGGAGTCCGCATCCTGACGGTACGCGGAACCGGATTTCGGCTTGAGGAAGCGACCGCCGGTAACTCGTAAATCTGTCGTGCTACGTCACGATTTCGAAAGGTTGCCGGGCGCATCATGCCTTCATGAGAACGCGATTCCATTCATGGAGGTCCACAACGATGACAGGTGAAATGCAGCGGATGACTCGAGGTGCGATCGGCGGTGCCGCGCTCGGCGGGGGAATCGGTGGCACTACGTTCGGCCTGTTCGGCGCGGTGATGGTCGGGCTGGAGCCCATTGTGTTCATGGTCTGCGGCGTCTACGCCGGTGCGGTCTATGGCGGCATCGTCGGCGCGCTTCGGGGCGCACGCGAGGAGCGGCTCGACCTCGAGTCGGCACCGGCCGTGGTCCATCGCCCCCAACTCGAACTGGCCCCGGCCCTGGTTCGGTCGCGGGTGGCCTGACCCAGCACGCGCTCCCTCCCTTTCCCGGTCCCGGCCGCTTTGGCCGGGACTTTTCTTTATCTGCTCGGTAGGATGGATGGGTGATCACCGCGCGATCGATTCGCCTTGCGGAGTGGCCCGAGCTGCCCTACGAGGCGTGGGCGCCGACGATGGAAACGCTGCACATGAAGCTGCAGGTCATCGGCAAGGTGCGGCTGGCCCTGACGCGCCGCGAGCCGCAATGGGCCAACGTACCCCTCTACCTCACCGCCCGAGGTCTCACGACGTCGCCCATGTGGAGTGGCGAGACGGGTTTCGCGATCGACGTCGACCTGATCGACCACGAGGTCGTTATCGCCGTGCACGACGGGCGCATCGAGCGAGTCGCCCTGCGGGCCCGACCGGTTGCCGACTTTTATCATGACCTGCTCGACCGGCTCCACGCGCTTGACATCAATCCGGAGATCAGCACCACGCCATCGGAAGTAACCAACCCGATTCCCTTTCCGGACGACAGGGTTCACGCGGCGTACGAGCCGGATTGGGCCCACCGGTTCTGGCGGCTGCTGGCCCGGATCGATCTGGTGCTCAAGGAGCACCGAGGACGCTTTCGCGGCAAGGTTAGCCCGGTCTCGTTCTGGTGGGGCACGTTCGACCTGTCGGTGTCGCGGTTCTCCGGCCGGCCGGCGGAGCCGCCGGCGGAATGGGACATCATCCGGCGCGTCGGGGGCGACGCCGAGCAGGCGTGCGTGGGATTCTGGCCCGGCAACGAACAGCTTCGCGAACCCGCCTTCTTCGCCTACACGTATCCAAAGCCCGCAGGCGTCGAGGAGGCGTCGATCGGACCGAAGGGTGCCGGCTGGAACCCGTCGATCGGCGAATTCATCCTGCCCTATGAGTCGGTCCGGCAGAGTCCCGATCCCCGGCTCGCGATCCTGGAATTTGCCGAGTCGACCTTCCAGGCGGGCGCCAGCCGGCAGCGCTGGGACCCCGCCTTGCTGACTCCTTACTGACTAGGCCGCGGCCGAAAGTTCCGGTGGTGGCGCGGTGGAAATGTCGTCGACCAGCCAGTAGCTCGGCGCTTCCGCCGGGGGCTGCCAGAGGGTGGTTTTGCAGTAGGGGCAAACGTAGGAGGTGACACCGGCAGTTGGCGCTCCACAGCTTGGACACTGCGGCGGAAGCACCGGCGCAGGCCCGGCAGAAACGAAGGTCCAGTATTCGGTGAACGCCGTGTTGGTGCTGAGTCGCCCCTTGAACCAGACAAGCATCCGATCGCCGGCCGGCCCGGGAGTCATCGGCCTGGCGTGCAACTCGGTAACCATGAACAGGCCCGGCGGTAGCTGGAGCGACCCATCGCCCCACCTCGCCGCCAGCCGGTCGGTGACGTACTGGCGCGGGACCGCCTTGCCGACGCCCTCGCGAGCCAGTTGGATCATCCCGATCATCGCCGAGACCTTGACCAGCAGCGGGTCCGTCAGCACGCCGGTGGCCATGGCTTGCCCGACGAGGTCGATGGGACCGGACAGCCGCAACGACCCGGTCGACGGGCGCCCGGCGAGCAGCTGCCCATCGCCGACGACCGCCTTGATCGCCTTGATCGCTGCCAATCCGGTCGTGGCGGAGCCGAGCCCGCGGAGGATACTGGCGATGCCCCCGATGATGAGGAAGACGACGAAGATCACCCAGACAAACGACGGAGCGCTGCTGTAGCCACTCGAGACGAGCACAGACGCTATAACGACGCTGCCGCGGGAAACCCACCCTACTTTGGCCGGACACTGAGGCGACTAAGCGCCCTGATCCCGCTGGCGATGTCGTTTGCCGCCCTCAGCCTGGTCCTTGGCTATGTCGCGATGTTCGGCACGGCGCGCCAGGCCGATGAGGGAACGGCAGCACACGTCTGGCAGTTGCTGATGGCGGGACAAATACCGGTGATCGGGTTCTTCGCCATCAAGTGGCTACCACGAGCACCACGACAGGCGCTGCTCGTACTGGTATTGCAGGCTGTCGCCGGCCTGGCGGCGGCCGTCCCCGTGTTCCTGCTCAGGTTCTAGCGCCGGTCAAAGAGGTGTCAATCGAAGGGTCGTCGGGAGAATGGAACGCTTGAACATTTCCTTGGTTTCGTCCGGCCAGCGCTCACCATACTTCTTGCGGTAGGCGGCGTTCACGGCTCGGATCACGAGCGGGTTGTGTTCCGGCTCAACCCGCGCGGTCACCTTACGCCGCCCGACGCGGATCGTCACCAGGGGGTTGGCGAGCGCCTCCTGGTACCAGCGACCTTTCTTGCCCTTGTAGGAGCGGACGTAGACCCCGTACTCGGTGGGCACGATCCAGATCGTGACACGGTGGAGCGGCGACTTCGCGTCGCGCCGGGTCTCGATCTCGACCTCGTCACTCTCGGCCAGCTTCCAGAGCAGGTCCTCGGCTTTCTTCGCCATCCTCGATTTCATCCTAGGCCTGCGGGACGATAGGCTGACGGCGTGAATTTGAGGGCGTTCGCCGAGGCATTCGTCACCCTGGTCGTGATCATGGACCCGCTCGGAAGCGCGCCAATCTTCATCAGTTTGACGGCCGGACGGACGCCGGCCTCGCGGCGGCGGGCGGCCCTCGAAGCCGCGGCCGCCGCGGGTGGAGTGGTGGTCGTCTTCGCGCTCTTCGGCCGGCTGATCCTCGATTACCTGCACGTGTCCGTTGAAAGCCTCACCATTGCGGGCGGTCTGCTCCTGCTGCTCGTCGCGCTGCAGATGCTCCGCGGCGACGACATGGCGCAACCGGAGACCGCGAACGTCGCACTCGTTCCACTGGCGACGCCGCTACTCGCCGGGCCCGGTGCGATCGCCGCCGTGATGGTCCTTACGAGGCGGTATGAGGACGTGCCCGGAAGAATCGGCGTCTTTCTCGGGATTTTCGCCACCGTCGTGGTGGTGGCGGTCGGCCTGATGCTCGCTGACCGGATCGCGCGGCTGCTGGGACCCTCGGTGATTCAGCTGATGACCAGGGTGCTCGGCCTCCTCCTGTCCGCCATCGCCGTGCAGTTCATCGTTGATGCGGTGAAGATCATCGCGGTCCGCTAACGGATCAAGAACCCGAGGCCGATCGGGTCGTCCGCCTCCAACACGAACTGGTGGTATCCGGTCAGGTGGGCGCTGCCCTCTACCTCGGTCACCACCGCCGGGTAATCACCCACCCGCGCCTCACCGACCACGCGCGACGCGAACCGCCCGCCGATGACGCTCTCGTGCATCAAGGTGGTGCCGCGGGCCAGCTCGCCACGCTGATCGAGAAGGGCAAGCCGCGCCGAGGTCCCGCTGCCACAGGGTGAGCGATCGACCTCGCCATCCGCAAAGATCGTCACGTTTCGGTTTTTTGCCGTGAACATCACGCCATAGATCCCTTCGAGCTCCGGTTCCAGCGGATGGACGATGGCGCGTTTCGCCTCGATCGCCGCCTTGATCTCGCGGCCCAACTCGATGAACCGGGGGACGAACGCCGGCTCGATCGGCAGCTCGAAGCGGTCCGCTGGAACGATGGCGTAAAACGCGCCACCGTAGGCGACCGCCACTTCAATCCGTCGGCCGCCGGTCGTGACCGCCATGGCATCGATGAGCACAAAGCTCGGGACGTTTTGGAACCGAACGGAGCGAACCCGCCCGTCTTGCAAGGTCGCGACCGTCCTCAGGCGGCCGGACGGCACATCGACCGTCACCTCCGCCAGGGGTCCGTTTGCACGGACCATGGCCGCCTCGATCGCCCAGGTGACCAGGGCGATGGTCCCGTGGCCGCAGGCCGTACTGTAGCCCGCGTTGTGGAAGAAGACGACGCCAAGCTGGGCGCCCTCGTCCTCGGGTTCTGTCACGAATCCGCCGTACATGTCAGCGTGACCGCGTGGCTCGAAGACGAGAAGCTGGCGGATCGCGTCGAGGTGCTCGAGCGCGAACCGCCGCTTCTCCATGATGGTGTGACCGCGCAGGGGCGGGACGCCCCCGCTGACGATGCGAAAGGGTTCCCCGGCGGTGTGATAGTCGACGGTCGTCACCATCAGCTGGCGGCCGGACGCTGGTCCGCTCATCGCTTCATGCTGACACAGCTCGAAAGAGGTGACCGTTGATTCGAAAGCCGCGTGACGTCCTTAGTCTCCGCTACGCTCTGACCGAGACGCCAGATATGCGTGACCTTGGCCTGTTGCTGCTCAGGATCGTCGCGGGCACTACGCTTGCGGCGCACGGCTACCCGAAGCTGTTCGGTGGGCCGGGAAAGCGACCGCCGGAACTCCTTGCGAGAGTGATGGGACCCAATTATCCGGCGGCCGTCGAGCGGAGCGGGCCCGGCTTTGCGGCCGCACTCGAGAAGATGGGCGTCCCCAACCCTCACGCCGCCGCCACGGCCTCCGGGGTAACCGAACTCGCCGGCGGGCTCGCGCTCGTGGCGGGCTTTCTCACCCGGCCGGCCGCCGTCGCCGTCGCCTTCAACATGGCCGTCGCCACCTACAAGGCGCACTGGAAAAACGGCTTCTATGGCCAGGGTGGCTACGAGTTTTCGCTGCTGCTCGGCACCGTCGCCCTGAGCCTCGGCCTGACCGGCCCCGGCCGCCTCTCCGTCGACCACCTCGTCGGGTCGAAGGGGCGATAATGCGGTCGATGACATCGCTCAAGTGGCCTGGGCTCATCGTCGGCCTGCTTCTTCTCCTCTATGGCACCGTCGCGGTCTTCATGGCATTCGATCGTGTCTCGCATTCCAACAGCGACACGATCCGGCCCTTCGTGATCACCATGGCTCCGGTCTGGGCGGTGGCCATCGCCAGCGCCGTGGTCCTCCTGCGTCCCCCGAAGAACTAGCCGCTCAGCTGGCCGACGGCCCCGGCGGTGATCGAGTCGATCAACGTCGTTTGGCCGCCGGCATCGAACGCCGCGATGGAAAAGCCACCCGGTGCGTTCTGCCATTTGTCGAACGCCAGGGGTCCTGAAGGTCCGACGTACTGGATTGTGTGTCCGGTCTGCAGCGCGGTGAGCCCCTCAGCGTAGCTATGAACCTCGACGGTGCTCGAGCCTCCGGTGGTGATCGTCCTGATGGTTGGATTGAAAACCGCCGGGTCCGTCGTCCCGGCCGCCGCCATGGCAAGCGCCGTGATTATCACCGCGTCGAAGTTGGAAATCGTGTAGGGATCGCTGCTCCACTGCCCAGGATTCGGGATGGCCGGCGCGCTAGCCATCAGGGCCTCGTTGAAAATCTCCCAGGCTCGGCCCTGCGGTGCGGCGTAGGGCTGAACGCCGGCGAAGGATTTGGCAAGGACCATGGGCCCGATCGACTGCGATACGGCATCGAGCCAGGCGGGCTGAAGAGTCGGTTGTGTGCCGACGATCGGGATAGGTGCATGCCGTTTGAGAAGCTCGGAGAGAAAAACCGCCGCGGTGTTGCCATCGATCTCGGTGAAGATGACATCAGGATTAGCCTGGACCAGCGCATCGACTTCGGCTGCATACGAGGCCTTGTCCGCCTCCAGCGCTTGGTTGAGCACGATGGTGCCACCGAGCTGGCGGAATCCTTTCAGTAGCGTCGGCACGTTGGCCTGAGAGGTTGCATCGCTTCCGAAGAGCGCGGCGCCCCGTCGGTAGCCTTGCTTGTGAGCCCAGAGGGCCATCGCATAGCCGGCCGCATCGTCGGAAGGTACCAGGCGCCAGAGGTAGTGATAGCTGGACTTGTCGAAGACAGCCTGGCCGGCCTCGGGGAAGAATGGAATACGAGCGCGATCGAACAGGGGAATCGTCGCCAACGCCTCGTTCGAACCGGGGCCGGTGATGGCGACCAGGTTTGGGTTGGCGGCCAGCATCGTGCGGGCCGCCCGCTCGGCTGCGACCGGATCGCCCTGGCTGTCGACGTTGATGCAGTTCACGGAATGGCCAAGCACGCCGCCCGCAAGATTGATGAGACGGCTCGCCGCAAAACATCCCGCATATTGCTCGGGCCCGAAGTCGGCATTCGGCCCGGAGAAACTGTTGAAGTTGGCGACTACGAGGTTCCCGGTCATCGTTCGCGGCGCGCCCGCACCACTGCCACCACAGCCGCTGGCGGCGAGTGCCACCCCGATCATCAGTGTGGCCAGCGCCCTCACGATGCCAGCCTCGATTGCGCTTTCTCCCGGTACATGGCTTGATCGGCCTTCGCCATCAGCGTCTCGAGCGTCTCGGGATGCGCCGCGTCGTACACGACTACCCCCAGGCTGATCGCCAGACGCCAGGAAAAGCGTGCCTCGTTGTTGAACGCCGCAATGTTTTTGCGCATCCGATCGAGAACGGTCTGCAAACCGTCGCCGTTGATGTCGGCCATCAGAACGATGAACTCGTCGCCGCCCAGGCGGGCCACCACGTCGGATCGCCGGAAGGTGCGCAGCAGGAGGCCGGTCACCTCCTGCAGGGCTCGGTCGCCCTCCTCATGCCCGAACTGGTCGTTGATGAGCTTGAAGCGGTCGATATCGATGAAGACCAGGCTGAGCGACGATCCCTTTCGGTCCGCCAGGCTACGCTGGTGCTCGGCCAGCATCATGAAACCTCGGCGGTTCATGAGTCCAGTGAGCTCATCGGCGATGGCCAGTTGACGGACCTGCTCGAGCAGGCGGTGCCGCTCGGTCGCGTAACGAATGGCGCGGGGTAGCAACTCGCTATCGACCCGGGCTTTGCGAATGAAATCCTGGGCGCCCTCGTTGACCGCTTTGAGCGCGATCAAATCGTCATTCAGCCCCGACAACACCAGGATCGGGACGGCCGGAGCCAGGGAGTGGACGGCGCGAAACGTCTCGAGACCATGGCTGTCCGGCAGCGAGAGATCGAGCAATACAACGTCGGTCTCGCCGGCACTGGCGCGCAAGCTCTCCAGCGCTTGCTTCAGCGAATCGGCCACCTGAAGCATGAACTGGCCCGGTGCCCCGTCGTTTAGCGACTCCCTCACCAGGCGGGCGTCGCCAGGGTTGTCTTCAACGAGCAGGACGCGGGTTCGCTGGGTTACCACATCAGCTCACTGCGAGGGCAGCTTGACGATCTCCACCCAGAACTCCTCGATCGACTTGACGACCTGTAGAAAGTGATCGATGTCGACCGGTTTCGTCACATAGCAGTTGGCGTGCAGCTCGTAGGCTCGAGCGATGTCGGTTTCGGCCTGCGACGAGCTCAGCACCACCACGGGAATGCGCCTGAGGTCCGCATCCTTCTTGATGGCGGCCAGCACTTCGCGACCGTCCATCCGCGGCAAGTTCAGGTCCAGCATGATCAGGTGCGGCCGGATCGCACCGGCGTACTGCCCCTGCTGGCGGAGGTACGCGAGCGCCTCGACGCCATCACCGACCACGTCGAGCGTGTTCCGGAACTTCGCCTCCTTGAGCGCCTCGCGGGTCAACCGCACATCGCCCGGGTTGTCCTCGACGAGAAGGATCTGAACGAGCTCGTGGATGTCACTCATGCTGCGATCTGCTGACCTCCTGTGGCGGGCAATGTGAAGAAGAAGGTCGTGCCCTTGCCCACTTCTGACTCCAACCAGATGCGACCGCCGTTCCGTTCGACGATCCGCTTACATACCGCCAGGCCGATTCCGGTGCCCGGATACTCAGACTGCTTGTGCAATCGCTGAAAGAGCAAGAAAATACGATCCCGGTATTGAGGCTCGATGCCGATCCCGTTGTCGGCAACGGAAAAGGCCCACTCCCCGCCGCGTCGTTCGGCCTGGACCCGTACGATCGGCCGCTCGGCCTTACAGAACTTCAGGGCATTGCCGATCAAGTTCTGGAACAGGCGAACCAGCATCCCCTGGTTTGCCCAGACGGTTGGGAGCTGACCGCTGGAGACCATCGCCGACCGTTCTTCGATCGCCATCTGAAGGTTGGCCAGCGCTTGATCGAGGACGACCTGCGTATCGACCGGTTTCCCCGCAATCTGCTCGCGGTTGAGCCCCGAGTACGAGAGGAGATCGTTGATCAGCGCCTGCATCCGGTTCGCGCCGGCGACCGCAAACTCGATGTATTCGTCTGCATCGGCGTCCAGCTTGCCGCCGTAACGGCGCTTGAGCAGACCCGTGAAACCGCTGACCATCCGCAGCGGCTCCTGAAGGTCGTGCGACGCCACATAGGCGAATTGTTCGAAGTCGGCGTTGGATCGCTTGAGCTCGTTGGTCTGTTGGTTTAGCGTCCGCACCATCGTGGTCATGGCACCGGAGAGGCTCCCGATCTCGTCGCGTCGCTTCGAGGGCGGGGGCTCCACCAGCTCACCGGCGGCAATGCGATCGGCGGACGCCCTCAGTCGTCGCAGCGGCCTGGAAATACTGAGTGTGACGATGATCGCGACCGCCAGGGTGATGGCCGCTCCCAGCAGGGAGGCCAGGATCACGAGCTGCGTCGACTGCGAAGCGGCTCGTTGCGCGTCCGCGGCCGAAATCCGAATCTGCAATGCCAGCTCGTCGCCAACGCTGGCCGCCGTTGCCCGCACCGTGTCGACCAGCACAACCTCACCGGCAGCCTCGGGGCCCAGAGGTTGTCCGGAGCGAATCGTGGCGATCTCCCGGCTTGATTCCGCCTCGGCAGCTTGGATCTCGGTCCGCAGCCGGGTCAGCGTCGCGGCCAGCGCCGAGCTGGCGGCATCGGTTTCGGACTGAACCAGGGCGGACAGGTCACCGAAGATCTGGTCGTGGGCTCGGAAGTAAGGTTGCAGCACGTCTTCGTTACCCCGAGGTGAGGTGTCCACTGAACCCTCGAAGCGGGTTAGGGCGATTTGCTCGTTGACGATCTGAACTCGGAGATCGTCGATGAGTTGCACGTCGGGCGCATCATCGCGGCTGAGCCGGTCCGCAACCGCGGCGGCATCGTGCAGACGGACAAGGGTGAGCGCGGCGATGCCGAGCATCACGAGCAGAACCAGTCCGTACCCGGCGGCGATACGAACAAAGAGTGGCACGCCGGGGGTGCGTAGTCTCTGGTTCACAGCACGGGCCGCATCCGTGAGACGGCGCCTGCGCACAAAGGATGCGATTGTGGCCTAGGTAAGCCAGAACCAGCAAAGGCTGGTTGACTTAGCGGGCGCCGATCAGCTGACTCACGACTAACGCGACCGACAGCAGCGTGATCAGACCCGTCACCACCCAGCCGGCTACGTACAGCGGGATGCTGCTGCGCAGGCGGCCCAGCAACCGGCGGTCGCGGGTCATGAGCATCACGAAGACCAGGATGAACGGCAGCAGCAATCCGTCGAACACCTGGCTCAGATACATGACAGCGACCAGGGGCAGGCCTGGGATCAGGACGAAGAGCGCCGAGAATCCGACGAAGAAGGCCAGCAAGCCGTAGAAGGCGGGCGCCTGCCGCCAACCTCGATCGAGCCCGCTCTCCCACCCGAACGCTTCGGTCACCGCGTAGGCACTGGTGAGGGGGACCGTTCCCAGACCCAGCAGCGAGGCGGTGAGGAGCCCGAGGGCGAACAGCAGCTCGGCGAAGCGCCCCGCCAGCGGGCCGAGCGCCCGCGCCGCGTCGGCCGCCGTCGTAATGGTTGTCTGGCCGTGCGACCACAGTGTGGCGGCACACGCCACCACGATGAAGCCCGCGACCAGGTTGGTGAGGAAGGCACCCGCCCCAACGTCGAGCCGCGATGCAGCGAGATCCTTGGGCCCGAGATGCTTGTCGGCCGCGTAAGACTGGATAAAGGCCTGTCCCCAGGGCGTAATCGTGGTCCCGACGGTGCCCATCACGGCCAGCAGGTAGAGGGTGGTCACCGAACCGTGCGGCACGACCGTATGGGAGAGGGCGTTCTCCCAGTCTGGGTGCGCCAGCACCGCGGAAACTGCGTACGCGATCGCTGTGCCAATCCCGACCGCGAGGAAAACGAACTGGATCCGACGGAAGTTCGCGCGGGAGAGGAGGAACACAATGAGCAGCGCCGCCAGCGCGGAGCTCACCGCAATGGGCACACCGAAGATCGCAAGGGCAGCGCCGATGCCGGCGAACTCGGCCACCGTGTCGCCCAGGTTCGCCAGCAGCATCACACCGATCGCGAAGACGGCACGTGGCACCCCGTATTGCTGCCGGATCAAACCGCCGAATCCCTGTCCGGTGGCCAGCCCAAGGCGAGCCCCCATCTCCTGGGTGATGCCGAGGGCGATCATGCTCGCCAGGACGACCCACAGCAGGTCGTAACCGAACTGGGCCCCGACCACGGAGTAGGTCGTGATACCTCCGGCATCGTTGTCGGCGAAACCGCTGATCAACCCGGGACCAATGGCCGCAAGGAACGCGAGCCGGGGCAGTCGGGAGCGCACCAACCAGCGAGCGGATGGCGTCAGGCGACGGAATCGGCGTCGGTCTCGTCTGTTCCTCGGCATCAGGCTTCCTCGGCAAGTTCCATCCGTACCGCCGGGCGCAAACTTGCCGGTAGCATTTTCGGGTACAACAGGCACTGATGCCCGAACCGAGGACATTGCCCCTCGTGGTCGCCTCCGTGGAGGACGTCACGCCCCACATGCGTCGGATCCAGCTCACCGGCCCAGCGCTCGAGTCGTTTGAATATTTGCCGGGGCAGGACCTCGCGCTGGGGTTCGTGCGCGACGACGGCACCACGGTTCGCCGCCGCTACACCATTCGCCGGTTTGATCGCGACCGCGGGCTCTTCGACCTCGACTTCGTGATGCACGGCGACGGTCCTGGGATCAAGTGGGCCCAGGCCGCGCGCCCGGGCGTTGCCATCGAGGCGATAGGGCCGCGCGGCAAGATCGCGCTGGCTCCCGGTGCAGAATGGCACGTTTTTGCCGGTGACGCGACGGCCTTGCCGGGCGCCCTCGCCATGATGGAGGCATTGCCGGTCGGCGTCCCGGCCAGCGCATGGGTTGAGGTCGACAGCCCCGAGGAGCGCCAATCGTTCACCGTCGCAGGCACGAACAAGACGATGAACTGGCGATACGTGGGCGACCGGACCGCTGGAGCGTCCAGTCGGTTGATCACTGACGTCTCAGCAGCTGATATGTCGCCCGCAGGCGGGCACGCCTATCTGGCCGGGGAGGTGGCACTGGTCTCCGCGCTCAAGGCCGCCCTCCTAACTCGGGGCTGGACCGCCGACCAGGTGTCCGCGAAGGCGTACTGGAATCGTGGCCGGGCGAATGCCGATCGGGGCGAGCCTGAGGTGAGGGCTTAGCGATAAAGTGATAGCGGTAAGCTCACATCGCAGAGGAGGCAATAAAATGGCCACCGAGAAGCAGAAGGCCGCAGCCCGAAAAAACATCAAACGCGCCCGAACCGTGCAGAGCTCCCGGGCTCGTGGTGCGCGTATCCCGAAGAAGTCGACCGGGCTGAGTACAAGGCAGCAAAGCCGGATGCCGGCGCAGACGGTCGCCTTTCCGAAAGAGCGAAAGGAGCCGCTGACTGACGCCCGTCACGTTCGCAACGCAATCGCCCGCTTCGACCAGGTCGAGGGCGTTACCGAGGCTGAGCGGGAAGCGGCCTGGCGGCGAATCAAGGCGGCGGCGAAAAAGTTCGGCGTGGAGATCCACGTCAAGAGCTGGCGCGAGCTGATGAAGGGCGGGACGGGGCGCCGCTCCTAGCTGATCACCGCCGATCGGTAGAGGGTCGCGTCTCCTGTTCGCTCACCTGCCAGAGGTGGCGAGCGGTTTCCTCCTCATTCTGCGCCGCCATCGACGCCGAGATGCGGCGCTGGTCGAAGAAGTACCCGCCGCTGACGTTGCCGGCCTCTTCCGAGTCGGCGAGCCAGACCAGCGTCTCCGCCCCCTTCTGGGGGCTGCGTGCGAACGGCTTCGAAATCGCCATTCCGAGTCGCATCAGCACCCCATTGTTGCGGTTGAACCCGCTCGCGACGAATCCGGGGTGGAACGCGTTGGCCGTCACGCCCGTACCCTCCAGCCTGCGCGCCAGCTCGGTGGTGAACAGAATGTTGGCCAGCTTCGTCTCGCCGTAGCGGGTAAAGCCGGCCCCGCCCCAGGACCGCTCCGCATTCAGGTCCTCGAACGGGATCCGGGCCCCTTTATGAGCGTCGGACGACGTCGTGATGATCCGGGCCGGCGCGCTCGCCTCGAGGCGGTCGATGAGGAGCGTGGTGAGGAGGAACGGGGCCAGGTGGTTGACCGCCCAGGTCAGCTCGATGCCGTCGTCGGTGACCCGCCTCGCCGAATACACCGCTCCTGCGTTGTTGATCAAGACCTGGATCGTGGGATACCTGGCCAGCGCTTCGGCGGCCAGCTGTCGGACGGCCGACTGGGACGACAGGTCGGCGAGCAGCACGTCGACCGGCGCCGCAGCGTTTGTCGCAGCCTTGATCCGGCGAACGGCCTCCGCCGCCTTCGATTCGCTGCGCGCGACCAGCGCGAGCTGCGCGCCCCGTCGCCCCAGCTCGATCGCTGCCGCCAGTCCGATCCCATTGGTGGCGCCGGTGATGAGCACCCGCTTACCGGCCACGCCACCCCAGGGCACCATCAGAAGTCTCGGCGTCCCTCGAAGCTCGCCGCGGCAGCAGGCCGGGTCAATTGATAGAGCGCGATCCGCTGCCCGCCTGGTGCATGGAACGAGCAGATCGGGCCGTGCGGAATTTCGAACGTCGCCACTTCTTCCCACCCCTGCTTGGTGAGACCGACGAGGGCCTCACGCAGCTTCGGAACCCGGTAGACCAGGATCGGCGTGTCCCCCTCGACGTGATCCGCCAGGAGGAGGAGCGGCGGTGGCGGAGCGAGTTCGATGGCCGCGACGCGCGCGCCCATGCCCTCAACGGCGAAGTGGAGGCGACCCCCGAGCACGTCGGTGAAGTACGCCATGTCGCGCTTGACGTCACGGCTCGGGTGGTAGATGAAGTCCAGGGAATCGAACGCCATGAATCAGGACTCGCGTAAATCGCTGCGGTCCTGGATTTCCCAGGCGTGGTCCAGGGCGTGCCACGCAATCCGGCGGGCGGCGTAGCGCTGCGGCCAGCCCTTCTCGACGAGCGCGGCTCCGCTCGAGGGCCGCTGCAGGGCCGCAATGATCGCAGCCCGAAATTCCGCCACGGCACGACGATCGGCACGGGCCGGCGGCTTGAGCCGAAGCCCGAGCTTGCGCACGTAGGCGCCCTCGGCGTCGAGAACGTGATCGGTCATTTTGTCCCGGTCGCGGCCGCCGCCGCGGGGACCCTTCCGCAGTTCCGCCGGCGCGCCAGACACGACATGGTCATAGTGGGACCAGGCGGCTTGCACCAGGGAAGCCAGCCGCTTGCCCTCGGCGGCAGACAGCGGCTTGGTGTCCTGCTTCGCGATCGTCCCCGGCACTCCAAAATCCGTGCTCGCCGACCCGGCCAGCCGTTCGACCACCCGAAGCGTGTCGGCCGCGTCCGTCTCAAAGGGCAGGCGGGCTTGTTTTACGACCGCGGCATACCGCGGCGCGTAGGCGGCGAGCGCGGCCAGCGCTGAGGCCTCGTCCTTTCCGGACCGGCACCAGCCGGGCCAGTCGTAGGCACAGGCGAAGGTGCGCGTGCGACTGGACTCGATATAGACGGGGGTCGTCGTCTTCTTAGCGGACGCCGGCAGCTTCTTTCTCGGATACCGGGGCCTTCTTCTGCAGAAGGCGGATGAACTCGCGCATCCAGCTCGGATGGTCGGGCCAGGCACGGGCCGAGACCATCTCGCCGTCGACCACCGCGTCGGAATCGACATAGGTGGCGCCGGCGGCCTTGACGTCGGGCTCGAGCGCTGGGTAGGCGGCCGTCCGCCTGCCTTTCAGTACGCCGGCGGCGGCCAGCGCCAGCGGCGCATGACAGAGCTGGGCAACGGGCTTCTCCTGGTCGAAGAAATGACGGATGATCCGCTGGACGTCTCTGTCATTACGGATGTACTCGGGGGCGCGGCCTCCCGGGATGACGACCGCGGCGTAGTCGGCGGGATTGACATCCTTGAAGGCGAGGTCGGCATCCCAGGTGTAACCAGGCTTCTCGGTA
>DATBYO010000117.1:0-25587 GCA_036513655.1 Candidatus Dormiibacterota bacterium
ACGCTGCGGACGGCACTCGGCGGCCTGATGAAGCCCATCAAGGATGACGAGCGCACCTACGGCCAGCGCTGCGCCGATGCCCTGGTCGAACTCGGCCGGCAGGGCTCCGGCAAGCGCGACGGCGCCGGCCCCCGGCCGCAGTTGATCATCCGGGCCAGCGTCGACACCCTGGCCGGGGTGCCGGGCGCGCCGGCGGGCGAGCTGGAGGGCGGCGGCACGGTCCCGGCCGAGACGGTGCAGCGCTATGCCTGCGACACGGCGCTCATCCGCATCACCGGCCACGCAGAGCTGGAGCATGAGCTCAACCACGCCAGCCGGACCATCCCGGCCGCCACCCGCCGGGCACTCGAATCGCGAGACCGGTCCTGCGTCTTCCAGGGCTGCGGCCGGCCGCTCGCTTGGTGCGACGGACATCATCTCGTCTGGTGGACCAGGGGCGGGGCGACGGCGCTGCCCAACCTGGCGCTGCTCTGCCGACCCCATCACCGGATGGTGCACGAAGGCGGCTGGAGGCTGGAGCGTCAGAAGGACGGACGGTTCAAGGCGATCCCGCCGGCCCTCAAGGTGGCCGCCAGCGCGCGATCGGCCTGATGCGTCGGCCGGCCTGTTAGTCTGCGCCCGCCCCGAGTACGGCAATGGCAGCGCCGCTCGCCGGCGACGGTCGCTAGTCTTCGATGTGGGCGTGGCCGGGGTTGACGGTCCGCTTGCGCTCGAGGTAGGCGATCAGGCCGAACAGGAGCGTCAGTCCGAGCAGCAGGCCGCCGAGTGCGTCCGAGAACCAATGCCAGCCGAGGTAGACGACCGCGTAGGCGACAAACAGGACGACCAGCACGAGTACGGGGCTGAGCCGCGAGCTATCCCGACCGAACAGCTCCCAGCGCTCCGCCAGGTAGAGCACGAGGCCGTAGACAATCGTCGCCCGGAGCACGTGGCCACTGGGGAACGAATAGTGGCCGACCCGGTGCGCGAACGTCGGGAGGAATCCGGGGAAGTGCTGAAACGATGGCCCCGGACTCACGCTGGGGACGATCGTCTTGCCGAGAAACTCAAGCGCAGATGACACCAGAATAACGGCCACCGGCAGGACCGCCAGCAGGCGCAGGCCGCGAAAAAGTGCGAGACCGAGCAGCGCGGCCACCACCAGCGTCACCTCGATGCTGCCCAGGTACGAAAACAATCCCAGGCCGATATCCTGGCCCGTGCTACCGCGGCCCTGGATGTAGTGCGTGAGACGCAGGTTGAAACGATCGAACGCGCCGGCGCTGACCAAGATGGCAATCAAAAGAAAGGCGCCGAAGAAGCTGCCCGCCGTGATCATCAGGCGGCGGCTGAGTGCCGGCCAGCGGGGCCGGTTCAGCGTTGGCACGTGCGGCAGTAGACCGTGCCGCGGCCGGCCAGGCGAGTCCCTTTCAATGGCGTCCCGCATCTCAGACAGGGCTGGCCGCTTCGCCCGTAGACGAGCAGCTTCTCCTGGTTGGTGCCGCGCACGCCGAAGCCATCGACGTAACTGATGATCGACGAGCCTCGTGCCGCAATGCTGTTCTCCAGGACTTCCCGGATCGCCGCGTACAGAGCCCGCCGTTCACGCACGGTGAGCCGGTGAGTCCACCGGCTAGGACGGATTCCGGCCCGAAAACATGCCTCGTCGGCATAGATATTGCCCACGCCGGCCAGGAACGACTGATCCAGCAAGGCTGACTTCACCGGCCGGTGGCGGGCGCGGATCAGGCGCTCGAACTCGGCTTCGGTGAGATCGCCATGGATCGGCTCTGGCCCGAGCCTGGCCGGAAAGGCGCGGGCGGCCACGAGTTCGGCTTGCTTGCCGAGTAGCAGGCGGCCGAACTGACGCTGGTCGTCATAGCGCAGCTCCAGGCCGCTATCCAGCATCGCCCTGAAGTGCGTGTGCTTGACCGGCCCCTCTTCGGGTTCCCACACGCGCAAGTGTCCGGTCATGCCCAGGTGCACGACCAGCCGTTCGGCTTCGGGCGCGGGGATGTGATCGTTGGCGCCTCCGTTGGGCCCCGACGCAGGGCTCTCCAACGGCATGACGATGTACTTGCCGCGCCGCATGACAGTCTCGATCGTTCGGCCGCGCAAGCGTCGCGCGAATTGACCGGCTTTTGGATATCGAATCACGCGATCGCGGACCAGCGGGTCCGGAGTGATGGCCACGGACTCGACGCGACGACCAGTCAGTTGCGGCCGCAGGTCGCGTACGACGGTCTCGACTTCAGGAAGTTCGGGCATGCCCCCTCACGAGGCTTTTGCGGCAACCAGGCGGACCCGTTCCATGTCCTGCCAATTCGGGCCGAGCTTGAGATCGACCTGCAATGGCACGGTCAGTGGATAGGCATTGGCCATCAAGTCGGGGACGACTTCGACGAGACGATCGCGCTCCGCCGGCGGGACTTCGAAGACCAGCTCGTCATGGACGGTCAAAATCATGCGGCTAGCAAGCCGCTGCTCGCGAAGATAGTTATCCAGTCTGATCATGGCCAGCTTCATGATGTCGGCCGCCGATCCCTGCACCGGCATGTTGATCGCGATTCGTTCCGCGCCCTGGCGCAACATGCGATTGGGCGAGCGAATATCCTGGATATAGCGGCGCCGGTGCAGGAGGGTCTCGACATAGCCTTGCTCCCTGGCCTGGATCTTGATGCCTTCGAGGAATTCGCGCACCCGGTTGTAAGCACGAAAATACGCATCGATAAAAATTCGCGCATCTTCCGTGGACATGCCGGTGTCACGCGCCAGGCCAAAGTCGCTCAGGCCGTAGAACAGGCCGAAGTTCACCACCTTGGCGAGACGCCGCTGGTTCGCCGTTACCTCGGCTTGGGGGATGCCGAAGACTTCGGCGGCCGTCCGTGCATGGATGTCCTCGCCGCGGGCGAAGGCGTCGACGAGCACCGGGTCGTCGGTCATGTGCGCGAGGACGCGCAGCTCAATCTGCGAGTAATCAGCCGAAAGCAGTAAATCTCCGGGGCGGCTTGGGATGAACGCCCGCCGTACTTTCTGGCCGATTTCAGTGCGAATGGGTATGTTTTGCAGATTCGGGTCGGACGATGAGAGGCGGCCGGTCGCCGCAACGGTCTGATTGAAGCTCGTGTGGACGCGATGCGTCTTCGAATCGACCAGCAATGGCAGCGCGTCGACGTAGGTGCCTTTTAGTTTGCTCAGTTGCCTGAACTCGAGAATTTTCGGCACCACGGGATGCTGGTCGCGTAAGCCCTCGAGGACGGTCGCGTCCGTCGAGTAGCCGCTTTTTGTTTTTCTGCCACCGGGCAGATTCAGGTCTTCAAACAGAAATCTCGCGAGCTGCTGCGGCGAGTTGACGTTGATGGGGCCATGGGCGACATCCGCGATCTCCTGGTCAAGACGAACTAATTGTTCGTATAACTCGCGCGAAATCGTCTGCAAGTAGGGAATGTCGACCGCCACGCCGGCCAGCTCCATCTCGGCCAGGACCGGCAGCAGGGGCATCTCGAGATCCCGGAACAATTCGGCGTTGCCGAGCCGGTCGAGCTCGGACTGAAGCTTCGGGAAAAGCTCCAGCATCACCCGCATCCGTTCACCGAAAAATGCCGCCGAACGCATGATCTCGACCTGGTCGGACGTAAGAGCCGTCTTGCCGGTACCAAGTAGGGCCTCGCGGCCCTCTATGGATCGATGTAAAACGTCCGACGCCAGCGCCTCGAGGCTCGGGGTCCGAACACCAGAATTCAGTAAATACGCGGCGACCAGCAAATCCCAGTCGGCGCCACCGAGCTCGATGCCGTGGGCACGCAGCGCCAGATAGTCCGCCTTCTGGTTGAAGCCGATCTTGGACGGTTTCGCCGAGCGAAGGGCCGGTGCAAGTCTTTCAAGAACGTCCTTGAGTTCGAGACAGGGCTCCTGCTCGTGGTTCAGTGGGACGTAATAGATGTCGCGCTCGTCCAGGCCGATGACCAGCGCGGCGATGCGGCCGTGTCTCGGGACGTCGTCGAGCGTGATGACCTGGAATGCGACACGATCAGATGCGTTAAAAGCGGCCACCAGCCGGTCGAGCTCGACGGGCCGGCGGACGACCGTGACGGCCAACGCCGACGGCGTTTCGAGGGCCAGCGTCGACTGCGCGGGTTGTCGGGCCGGCTCGGCGTCCAGGGGAAGCCGGCCCTGCTGGCGGGCGGGTGGGGCAAAGATCGGCGGCGCCGACATGGTGCTGCCATCGCTCCACGTCGTCGGCACCCGTGCCGCCAGGCTGCGGAAACCCAGGTCAGCCAGAATCGTGCGCGCCGAATCGGGTCGGTAATCGCGAGCTGAACCCTGGCTCAGGTCGAGCTTGACGTCGACGTCGCGAACGATGGTTGCCATTCTCTTGCTGAGCAGGGCCTGCTCCCAGTGCTCGTCCAGGAGCTTCTTGACCTTGGGCGGCGCGACGCGCTCCCGGTTCTCGACCAGGCTCTCGACGGAGCCGAACTCCTGGATCAATCGGATCGCCGTCTTTTCGCCGATGCCACGGATGCCCGGGATGTTGTCCGATACGTCGCCCACCAGGCCTTTCAAGTCAACGGTCCGTATTGGCTCGAGGCCATAGCGTTCCCGGACTCGTTCCGGCGTATACAGGATCGTTTCTGATACGCCGCGCTTGCTGGTGAGCACGTCAACGTCGTCGTTGACGAGTTGCAGTGCGTCGAGGTCGCCGGTGAGGATCGTGCTGTGCAGGCCTTGTTCACGGGCCTGCGTCGCCAGGGTGCCGATGACGTCGTCCGCCTCGACGCCCTGGACTTCGTAAATGGGAATCCCGAAGGCGCGGACGATGTCACGCGTCAATGGAAATTGAGGCGAGAGCTCCGGGGGGGTCGGACGGCGGGTCGCCTTGTACTGTGCCAGTTCTTCGTGCCGGAAGGTGCGGCCACCCAGGTCAAACGACGCGAGCACATAGTCCGGATGCTCCTGCAGGGCCAGCAACAGCATCGACGTAAACCCGTAGGCAGCGTTGACGACGCGGCCTTCCCGGTCGGTCAGCGAGGGCAGCGCGAAGAAGGCGCGGTAGACCAGCGAGTGCCCGTCGATAAGAACGAGCCGAAGCTTTTTTGGCTCGTTCCGGGGATCGATCACCATCAAAGTGTAGACATGCGGGAATCCCGCGATACTGGTCGGTTTGTGAAAAACCCGATGATAAGATAGGCTCGAATTCAGGATGGCCAAATTCGTTGAAATGCAGGTCGATTCCATCCGCGTGCATATGCCCAGCGGACAGCACGTCGTGATCCTGAAAGAAAAAGAGACGGATCGATACCTGCCCATCTGGATCGGCATCTACGAGGCCAACGCCATCGCGTTGAAAATCACCGGCATCACCCCGGAACGCCCGATCACGCATGACCTGGTCGCCAATATTCTTCAAAGCGCCGAGATGCGCCTCAAGAAGATCCAGGTGACGTCGTTAACGAACGAAGTCTTCTTCGCCAGGCTATTCCTGGCGGTCAACGGCAAGGAAGTCGAGATCGATTCGCGGCCCAGCGACGCGATCGCGCTGGCGGTCCGGATGACCTGTCCGATCCTGGTCTCGCAGGACGTTCTCGACAAAGCGGGCGTGTTCCCCGAGAAAGAAGAGGAAGAAGAAGACAAGCTGTCGATCTTCAAAGAGCTGATCAACAGCATGGACCTACCGGACCTGGAAGGCCCTCCGCCCGAGAAGAGCTAGGGCGTAATCGTCAGCGGCTGCGCGGCGACCAATGCGTGGCCGTCACTCGTGTCGATCGCGACCTGCAGCGTGTAGTTGCCCGCCGCCGGCGCCGGCAGCTGCATCTGCGAGATCGAGTAGGCAGCATCGTAGTCGAAGGGAAACGTGGACTCTTTTGACGGGGGCAAGAGCCGGACGCTGTACCCTCCACCGCTGGTGTCCCGTGTGAGGAAGAGCCGCACCGAGGAAGCCTCGCTGGCCGAAAGCCCCTTCACGGTGACATGAAGCGTGATGACGCCGGACGCCGGGTAGGACGTGGCATCCGTGCTGACGGTTACCGAGCGCGATGAATTCTGGGGGTCGACCACACTCTTGGAGTTGGTGGCGGACGCACGTTGGGCGCTGACACCGTCCTGGGCTGGCTGGTTGAGCGGCGCGACCGGGCCGTAGGGCGCACCCTGGGAGAAGCCTCCACTGACCGTGCTGGGGCTGGCCGGACTGCCGGCGGGACCGTGGAAATGCAACTGCGTCACCCCGAAGACAACCACCAGCAAGCCCGCGGCGGTGCCACCAAGCCACCCAACCGGTGCCCAGCGAAATGACTGGCGACGCTGGGCCGGGATGGTGAACGTCCGTCGTGGCGTCTCCATCGGGAGCGCGCGAATCGCGTAGGCGGTTTGCCGCAACCCGTCGAGCCGGGTCCGGCACTCTGCGCAGCCGGCAACATGATCGGCGACTCGCGCTTGGGCCGCCGCGTCGAGCTCGTGGTCGAGATACGCCGAGAGTTCCTCCACGGTCGGCTCGGCCGGGACGCGCGACTCAGTCGGCATGGGCGTCCTCCCGTGTCGAGGGCGACGGAAAGAGCCCAGGATGCTGCTGCAGCCGTTCCTGGACCTGCGCACGGGCGCGCGCGATGCGCGATTTGACGGTTCCGAGCGGCACGCGGAGTACGGCCGCGATCTCGTCATAGGCCATGCCGTTGACGTCGCGCAGGACGATGGCGATTCGCATGTCGTGGTCGAGCGCTTGGATGCTGTCACGCACCAGGCGCGTCCGCTCGTTCGCCTCGGCGCGCTCCTGCGGGTCAGGGGTCGCGATCCCAAGGCCGACGACGTTGCTGGTCTGAGCTTCGTCCGGCATGACGCCATAGCGCCGGCCGCGCCGAAAGTGGTCGTAGCAGAGATTCGCGGCAATCTGGAACAGCCAGGCCTTGAACGGCGCGTCGCGCAGGGTGCGGATCTTCTCCCAGGCGCGCAGAAATGCCTCCTGCGCGATATCGGCGGCATCCTCCGGTCCGCCGACCATCCGCAGCGCCATGTTGTAGAGCGGCACCTGATACTGCATGATCAATTGGGTAAACGCCTCCCGATCGCCCTGCCGGGCCCGACCCACCAGGTCGCGATCGTCGTTCGAGCTTTTAGACGGAAACATCCCTAATAAGTTCCCAACGAGCGTACTTGGATATACTCGCCCCGGGCGTCGCCCGACGCGAGTAAGGCTTTAGCGCCAAACGCGGGGCGTCGCCCCACACGAGTGGCGCGGAACGTGCCACACGAGTGTTTGAGACGTTTCGCCGCAGGCCGGAGTGTCGGAATGGTAGACGAGGGCGCCTCAAAAGCGCCTGGGCGTAAGTCCGTGTGGGTTCGAGTCCCTCCTCCGGCAGTTCGCTCCCCGGGATGAGCGGACGCAGCCCGTCACTGTGGGTGCAATTCTTGAGATCAACCGGGCCGGTGACCGATTGACGACCCCCCGGCCGCCCGGCATACTGCCCGCGGTGGGGGCCAGAACGGAACTTTTCACTCCCGCGACCGTCTTAATGACGTAGATGCGTGTCCAGCGCTGCCGGCTGCCCGCGCGGATCGCCCTGGCCTCGATCCTCGCCGGGATCGCACTGGCCGGCGCTTCGGTGGGCGCCCTGGCCGCCGGTAACGGTCTGACCCTGACCGTCCACGTCGGCTACCAGGACGTCGTCAAGCCGGGTGACTGGATGCCGGTCACGGTGGACGCCAAGAACACCGGCGCTGGGATCGACGGCACGCTCGAGATCCAGGAAGCGCTGAACGCCCAACCCGGCGTCGGAGGCTTCGCCATCTACCAGCAGCCGATCAGTCTGGCCAGCGGGGCGACCAAGCGAATTCGCACCTACGTCGTCGAGGACACGACCGGTGCGACCATCACGGCTCGGATCGTTCAGAGCGGCCGGATTGTCGTCTCGCAGGACTCGAGCGCCGCCGCCACGACGTCGACGTTGATCGGCGTGCTGTCGGACCAGCCCACGGCCCTCGATACCTTCGCCGCCGTCCACCCGGCGAGCGTCGCCGCCCGCGTCGTCCACCTGCGCGCGGACGAGGTTGCGGAGTCACCGATTGCGCTCCGCGCCTTCGACATCCTCGCCATCGACGACTTCGCGACCGACAGCCTCACGGCGGGCCAGCGGACCGCCATCGCCGACTTCGTCCGGGCTGGAGGGGACCTTCTGCTGGGAACCGGCGCCGCCTGGCGCAAGACGCTGGCCGGCCTGTCACCGGCCATCCTGCCAATGAATGTCAGCGGCACAACGATCCTGAGCACGGCGCTGCTCGGCGGCTCCCCGGTGGAGGTCGCCACCGGCTCGACCACGCCGGGGCCGGCCTGGCTGGTATCGGGCAGCCAGCCGCTCTTGCTCGAGCGCATCGTCGGCGCCGGGACGGTGACCATGGCCACGTTCGATTGGACCCAGGAACCCGTCGCCGGATGGAGCGGCACCAACGCGCTGCTCCGCCAGCTGATCGCTCGCGCTTCCTTCGGCGCGGGAGGCTCCAGCCAGAACTTTGCCTACGGCATCGGCGGGCCCGCCCCGATGGCGTTGGGGGCCCAGCCGTCGATCAGCTCGAAAAGCAGCGCACTGACGTCGGTGTTGGGCAACCTGCCGGGCCTCGACCTGCCCTCGCTCCAGCTGACCGGCGCCCTGGTCCTCCTCTATGTGCTACTGGTCGGCCCGGTGAACTATGTCGTCCTGGGCGCCATGCGGCGTCGCGCGCTTTCCTGGGTCACGGTCCCGTTGATCGCCGTGATCGCCGCCGGCGCCGCCTATGGCACGGGGGTCTTTACCAAGGGTCGCTCGGTGCAAACAAACCAGGTGACAATTCTGCATTTGCAGGCTGGCTGGGACCACGCCTACCAGGAGACTTACACCGGCATCATGGCGCCGGCTCGTGGTGACTACCAGGCGAGCATCGCGGGGAGCCGGCTGCTGATCAGCCCGATCGCCACCAACGGCAGCTTCGGACCGGGGTCCGGGTCGGGCAGCATCCGGGTCAACGTGGACAACAACGGAGTGACGCTGCCAGGGATGACCGCCTTCGTGCTGGGTGGCTTCGCCACGGAAGCCATCAGCCCGGCGCCACAACTGGCCGCGCACCTGCAGCTGGTGAACGGCAAGCTGACGGGAACCATCGAGAATCACTCCGGACTGGCCTTTACGGATGCGGTCTTGATCGCCGGCGACAGCTTTCAGACCATCGGCGCCTTGAAACCCGGCGCGACGGCGACGGTGAGCCTGGCGCCCAAGCCGGCCAATCCATTCGGGCAGCCCACCTACACGCGGATCTATGGCACGGCCTTCTACAACGGCCCGCAGCCGAACCAGCCGACCGACGCCCAACGCGAGGACTTTGCCAAGACCCAGATCCTGGCGGTGCTCCCGACGGGTGCAGGCTTCAACGGCACGTCGTCCGCGTCCGCGCCGCTGCTGGTCGCCTGGACGCATCAGCCCTTCCAGGACCTTACGGTCAATGGAAGCCATCCGCGATCGACCGCGGAGTCCGCCGTGGTCCTGTCGCTCCCGGTGGACCAGATTGGAACGGGCCCGTTGCCCGCCGGAGTCGTGACTGGCCGCATCGTGGACGTCGTGGGCGACAGTCAGGGCCAGGGGCCGCCAGGCATGCTGATGCTGCAGAGCGGCAGCGTGACCTACGAGTTCGCGCCGGGGCTGGCGGCCGGCGCGCACTTGAGCGGCGTCTCGCTTACATCCCAAAATCCCTACGGCGCCAAGTTCCAGGGGGTGCCGCCGGGCAGCGCCGGTTCGTCGCAACCGGGGGTGCAGGGGCAGGTCTGGGATTGGTCGCGGTCGGCATGGACCGACGTCGCCTACCAGGACAACGGCACCACGACGCTGCCGGATAGCGCGGTCGATCAGGCAACCGGGATGGTCCGTCTTCGGCTGAGCACGAGCACGGGCCTCATGGCGGGGGCCCTTACCCTCGCGGGGACCGTCCGATGATCTCCGTCGAGGGACTGACCAAGGTGTACGGCAACCGTACGGCGCTCGACAGCGTCTCATTCGAAGTTCCGAAGGGCGAGATCTTCGGCTTTGTCGGACCGAACGGCGCGGGCAAGACCACGACGCTGCGCATCCTGGCAGCGCTCTTGGAGCCGACCGCCGGACGGGCCGTCGTCGACGGCGCCGACGTGATCCAGCATCCCGATCGGGTGCACGAGCGCCTCGGGTACATGCCGGACTTCTTCGGCGTTTATGATCAACTGACTGCCGCCGAGTATCTGGATTTCTATGCCGCCTGCTACCGGCAGCCCAAGACCCGTCGCAAGAAGATCGCGGACGACCTGCTCGAACTGGTCGGATTGACGGACCGAAAAGATCAAGCGGTGGACACGCTGTCGCGCGGGCTCAAGCAGCGGCTCTGCCTGGCCCGGGCCCTGGTCCACGACCCCGCCGTGTTACTACTTGACGAGCCTGCCTCGGGACTCGATCCTCGCGCGCGGGTGGAGATGCGCGAGATCCTGAAAGAGCTTCAAAAAATGGGCAAGACGATCGTGATCTCGAGTCATATCCTGCCTGAACTGACGGAACTCTGCACGATGATCGGGATCATCGACGAGGGCCGGATGCGGGCAACCGGCCCGGTGCAGGACGTGATCCGGCAATTGACCAGCGGGCGACGCCTGCGCATCACGGTTCTCGGTCAAAAAGAAGAGGCGGTCGCGCTGCTCAAGCCGCTGGCCATGGTCCACGCCGTCACGGTGGTCAACGGGGCGCTCGAAGCCGAGTACGAGGGCGACGACGCCACGGCGGCCGGGATATTACAAACGCTGACGGCGGCGGGCATCAAAGTCTCGGCGTTCAGCCAGCTCGAGGGCGGGCTCGAGGACGCGTTCATGAGGGCGACGGAATGAACCGCGTTGCCGTCGCGCTCTGGAATCCGATCGTCGCCAAGGAGTATCGCTCCCGAATGCGCACCTGGCGATCGCCGGTCGCCATGACGGTCTATATCCTGTTGTTGGGCGGCCTCGGCTGGGCGATCTTTTCGGCGATGGCCTTTTCCGCGCGCAACTCGTTCAACGGGGGGCAGGCCGCCAACTACGGACAGGGTCTGTTTCTTTACCTCGTGTTATTTCAGATGGTCCTGCTCGCGTTCATCACCCCGGCGCTGACCGCGGGGGCGATCAGCAGCGAGCGCGAACGGCAGACGATCGATTTGCTCTTCGTCACCAAGCTGCCGTCATTTTCGATCCTCTGGGGCAAGTTGCTGGCATCGATGTCCTTCGTGCTCTTGCTGTTGCTCTTGTCCGTACCGATTTTCAGTCTCGTGTTCCTGTTCGGCGGGATCGAACTCGACCAGGTGGGTGCGGCCTTTCTCGTCACGGCCGTGAGCGCGTTGACCCTGGGGATCGTCGGGATTGCCTGCTCGACCGCGTTTCGCCGCACGCTGCCCGCCACGGTCTGCGCCTACGGCGCAGCCTTCGTCCTGCTGGCCGGCAGCCTGCTATACGGTGTGCTCTTCCCCACGGACCCCGACCCCAATGCGACGACCGCGCCGGCGCCGCCGGCGGTGACCTATCTGAGTCCGATCGTGCCCCTGGTGACGATCGGGACGAATGGGTCGCTCAGCGGTTTCGGCATACGCAACGGCAACGGGTTTTCCGGAGGCACCGGGATGGCGTGCTCGACCACACCCGGGGGCGTGCAGAGCTGCTACCCGATCGGTCCCAACGGCGCGCCGGTCGGCAAAGGCTTCGTGGGGCGTGGGTATAGCCAGGCACAGCCGACCGGGACGACCATCCCGAGCGGGCTCTTCACCGGCTGGCAATACTGGCAGGCGACGGTGACGATGCAGCTGGCGATCTGCGTGGTCGCGCTCATCGTGGGCGCTATCCTTCTCCCGCCGATCCGGCACCTCCCGTGGCGCCGGCGCCCGGCGTCGGCGAGCTCCGGCAAGGTGATCGGTTAATGGGCTCCCTCGACGCGATCATTCGGCAATTGCGCTGGGCCGCGGCCCGCGCCCGCGCGGCGCGCTACGCGGTGCACGCCCTGGTCGGGGCGGTTGGCTGGGTCGCCGTCATCCTGATCATCGCGCGGCTGACCCCCATAGAGCGATGGGCCGAGGTGGCCGCGATCGGGATTCCTTTGGCGCTCGCCGTCGCCGCGCTGGCCTGGCTGTTCCGGCGGCCGAGCGCGGCCGTCTTGATGCGGCTCGCCGATTTCCGTCTGGGCCTCAAGGAGCGACTTTCCACGGCCTGGGAGCGGCGGACAGAGTCGGGCCCGATGTATGACGCCCAGCGGCACGATGCGCTACAGCAGGCTGCGGCAGCCCGGCTGGCCACGGCCTTCCCGGTGCGCGTCAACCGGGGCGAGGCATCGTTGGTGGCCGTGCTTGCCATTTTTTCGCTGGCGCTGGCCTTGCTGCCCAACCCGATGGACCAGGTGCTCGCCCAGCGGCAGGCCGATCGCACCAGCCAGGCGCGCGCGGCGAAAGCCGTCCAGGATGCGCAAAAGAAGATTGCCGACAGCGCCAAGCCCACGCCGATCGATCCCCAGGTTCAGAAAATTCTGCAGGACGCCCAGGCGAAGATCGGACAGGCCGACAGTCCGCGCAAGGCGCTCGAGTCGATCACCCCGGCTGAGCAGCAGCTGCAGCGCCTACCCGACCCTGGCACGCCGGCCCTGAGTAGTAGCGCCCAGAACCTCGCGAACGCCCTGAGCGCGACATCAGCCGGACGCAGCGCCGCGCAGGCGATCAGTAGTAGCCCGGCCCAGGGAGCCCAGTCCGTGCGCGATCTCGCCTCGCAGCTCCAGAGCCTATCTCCGAAAGATCAGCAAGAGCTCGCCAAGGCGCTGGCGAAGGCCTCGCAGCAGGCGCAGAACAGCCAGATGCGCGATTCACTCAGCAAGGCCTCGTCTTCACTCCAGAGCGGCGACACCGCCTCGGCCGCACAGGCCCTCGATGGCGTCGCGAGCCAGCTGGACTCCCTGCAACAGCAGGAGAACACCGATCAAGCCGTCGCTTCCGCGATCAACGGGCTGGAGGCCGCCCGCCAGGAGCTCGCGGCCCAGGCCGACCGTGACGCCAAGGGCCAGGGCGGGCAGCCGACCGCAACCGCCAGCGGATCGCCCGGCGCGAGTCCCGGGGCGGGCACCAGCCCGGGCGCCAGTGGTAGTGGCAACGCGAATGGCAACGGCAACGGCAACGGCAACGGCAACGGCAATGGCAATGGCAATGGCAATGGCAATGGCACCGGCACGGGCACCGGCACCGGCAATGGAGCCGGTGGCTCGGGCGGAAGCGGCGGCACCGGCTCGAACGGTTCCGGAAGCGGCAGCGGCTCTGGCGCGGCGAGCACCGAGCGCGTCTACGTGCCCGGCCAGCCGGTGCCCGGGCAGTCGCAGAACGACCCCACGCCGCTCGGACCGGGGGAGAACGTGCCGTTGAGCCCCTACAGCCAGGTCATCCAGGCCTACCAGCAAGCTGCGCTCGATGCCACCGACAAGAGCCTCATCCCCGGCAGCGAGCGTGACCTCGTCCGTCAATATTTCTCGCAACTCGGTGAACAGAGTGGCGCGGCGCCGAAGTAACGACCTGCGCCAGGGAGGATCATGATCGCCGAAGAACCGCGCGTCGATGCCACCCGTGTGACCGAACTGGCTCAATCGCTCGAAAGCGAGCTGGCGCGGCTGATCGTGGGACAGAAGGCCCTGGTCCGCGACACCGTGATTTCGCTCATCGCCAACGGCCATGTCCTGCTCGAAGGCGTACCCGGACTCGGGAAGACCGTCCTGGTGAGATCCCTCGGCCAGGCGCTGTCGATGAGCTTTTCGCGGATCCAGTTCACACCGGACTTGATGCCCGCCGACATCGTCGGCACGAACATCATTGGCGACGAAGACGGTCGCCGCCAGTTTCGCTACCAGGCCGGCCCCATTTTCGCGAATCTGGTGCTTGCCGACGAGATCAATCGCGCCACGCCGAAGACGCAGAGCGCGTTGCTGGAGGCGATGCAGGAGCGCACGGTCACGGTGGGTACGCAAACCCGACCCTTGCCCTCGCCGTTCTTCGTTCTCGCCACGCAAAACCCCATCGAGCTCGAAGGCACCTACCCACTGCCCGAGGCGCAGCTGGATCGATTTTTCTTCAAAGTCCTGGTGCCCTTCCCCAGTGAGCATGACCTGCTCGAGATTGCGCGGCGCACCACCGGCGAGTCGACGCCGCAGCTCAAGCCCGTCGCCGACGCCGAGACCGTGCTGGCGGCGCAGCGGGTCGCCCGGGAGGTGCCCATCGCCGAGCACGTGCTCCTGTACGCCGCACGCTTGATCGGCGCCACGCACCCGGACCGCACGGACATCGAGAGCGTTCGTCGTTACGTCCGGTGGGGCGCCAGCCCGCGCGGCCTGCAGACGCTGGTGCTGGCCGGCAAGGTCCGCGCCCTGCTCGAGGGGCGCTTCAACGTGGCCTTCGACGACCTGAGCGCCGTCGCCCAGCCGGCGTTACGGCATCGAATTTTTCTGCAGTTCGAGGCGGAGGCCGATGGGATCAGCACGGATCGTCTGATCAGCGATATTTTGGAGCACACCGTCAAGGAAGCCGCAAAGGCTTAGTATTTTGGCCGCTCTGCTGGAGCCCGCCCTGCTCCGCCGGCTCGAAAGCCTGGCCCTCCAGGTCCGCCGCGCGGTCAGCGGACAAATGGGCGGTGAACGGCGTTCGCGGCGCCACGGACAGTCTGTCGAATTCTCCGACTATCGCAACTACACGCCCGGCGATGATTTCCGTCTTATCGACTGGAACGCGTACGCCCGGCTCGACCGGTTCATGCTGCGCTTATTCGTCGCCGAGGAAGAGCTGCCCTTGAGTCTCTTCGTGGACTTGAGTGGATCCATGGACTGGGGAAGTCCGAACAAAGCTGAGACGGCGAGGCGGCTGGCCGGAGCCATCGCCTATGTGGCATTGGCGGCGCTCGACCGGGTGCGATTGACCGTCTTTGCGGCTGGACCGACGTCGGGTGGTACGCCGTATCGCGGACGGCGCGCCGCGGCCGAGCTGTTTTCCAGGCTGCAGTCGTTTCCGACCGGCGGCGTGACGAACTATCAGAAGCTGGTCTGGCCGATCGGCCGGCAGAGGCCCGGCATGAGCGTCCTGGTCACCGATGGCCTGGGCGAGCCGTCGATCGATCCGGCCCTGATGGCTTTACAGCGGGCTCAGCAGGAAGGCGCGGTCTTGCAGCTCCTGGCGCCGCAGGAGATCGCACCGGACTGGGCCGGGGACGCACGACTGAAGGACGCCGAGACCGGACTCGAACGTGAGTTCACCGCCACGCCATTGACTCAAGGCGCGTACTTGCGAGCACTCGCGCAACGGACAGAAGAGCTGGAGCGCGCCGCCCATCGCCGCGGCCTGCGCTTTGCGCGCCTGTCGACTGCCGAACCCATCGACGAGATGGTGCAGATCACCCTGCGGCGCATCGGGTTGCTGGGATGAGCGCGCCCCGGTGTGGAAAGGCGGGCGTGTCATGAGCGCGCCCCGGTGTGGAAAGGCGCGCGTGTCATGAGCGCGCCCCGGTGTGGAAGGGCGCGCGTGTCATGAGCCTGCTCGCCCCGGCGGCCGCCGTCCTCGCGCTGACCATCCCCGCGATCCTCGCGCTCTACTTTCTGAAGATCCGCCGGCCGACGCGGATCGTCCCCGCCCTGCACCTGTGGCCCGATCAGATCCGCGACCGGCAGGCCAACGTCCCCTGGCAGCGCCTTCGTCCCAGCTGGCTGCTCTTCCTCCAGTTGCTCGCCGCCGCCGTCCTGGTGGGGGCGGCGGTGCAGCCGGCGCTCGCCACCGGGGCGGCCCTCGCCCGCCACAGCATCGTCCTCCTCGACGCCTCGGCGTCGATGCAGGCCACCGACGTCGCGCCGTCGCGCCTGGGAGATGCGAAGCGCCAGGTGAACGCGTTGATCGACCAGCTTGGGCCACAGGACCGAATGACCGTCATCGCCGTCGGTCCGGTCGCGCGGATCGTGGCGTCCGTCACGGGCGATCGCGACACGCTACATCGCGCGGTCAACGCGGTAACGGCGAGCAATGGTCCAGCCGATCTTTCCGCTGCGCTGGCGACGGCCGCCGGTTTGGTCCGCGCCGGCGATGATGCCCGCGCGTATCTCTACAGCGACGGGATCGTCCAGCCGCTACGCGCGGCGACGACCGCGCTGCCCTTCCCCGTCGAGTACCACCGGGTTGGCGTCTCAGGAGAAAACGTCGGGCTCACGTCGCTGACGGTCCGGACGAGCGCGCAATCGCGCGCGGCCTACCTGCACGTGCAGAACTTCGGCCAGCAGCCACGGTCGGTCAGCCTCGAGTGGCGGGCCGACGGCCATCTGCTCGACGTCCGGCCACTGGCGCTGGCCGGCGGCCAGGCGCAAGACCTGATCCTCCCCGTTCCCGGTGACGCGACCTCCGTGACCGCGCGGCTCGCTACTGGCGACATCTTTGCGCTGGATGACACCACGACTGCCGTGGCTCGGACCCCACGTGCTTTTCGTGTCCTGCTCGTGACCCCGGGCAACGTCTTCCTCGAGCAGGCGCTGCGGCTGCGCACGGACCTGCAGGTCGACGTCATCGCCCCGGCCACCTACAAGCCAAGCGCCGCCTACGCGCTGACGGTCTTCGACCGGTTTTCGCCAGCCGTCCTGCCGGACGGCCCCTATTTGATGGTCGACCCACCGGCGGGCTCGCCGCTGGCCGGCGGCCCAGCGGTCGGCATCGGGCGAGTGCGCGCGGTCGACGCCGGCGATCCGTTGCTCGCCAACGTCGACCTGCAAGACGTCCACGTCGCGCGCAGCCAGGATCTACGAAATTCGACGTTTGGCAGGCCGCTGATCAGCAGCCTGCAGACGCCACTTGTGCTGGTCCGTGACGAGCCGTTCCGCCAGGCGCTGGTCGGGTTCGATCTGCATGAATCTGACCTGCCGCTGCGGATTGCCTTCCCCATCCTGGTGCAAAACCTGAGTGAGTGGATGCTGCCGCCGAGCGTGCCCAGCCACAGCTTTCATCCGGATGAGCCGGTGACGATCGTGCCCGAATCGGGGGCCACCACCGTGACCGTGATCCGGCCGGACGGCAGCCACCGGTCGCTGGCGACCGGGTCGATTGCGACCTTCGCGGATACCGACCCCATGGGCCTCTACACGGTCGAGCAAGTCATCGCCGGCAAGGTGCAGCGCTCCTGGTTCAGCGTGAACTTATTTTCCGATCCGATCTCGCAGCTCAAGCCCCCAGACCGGCTCACGCTTCCGCCGACGCGAACGACGGCCGTGCAGGCGACGCACCGTGGCCAGCTCGAGATCTGGCCGTGGATCGCACTGGCCGCCCTCGGCGTCGTGACGGCCGAATGGCTGGCCTTTCACCGTGGGCTTTGAAGTAACCCGTCCCCTTTTCCTGGGGGCGGGCGTCCTGGCGCTGCTGATCATCGTGGCGGTCTGGCGCTTCTTTCCGCCGCCGTTACCACCGCGGCGGGCCCGGATCTCGCTAGGCCTTCGGACGCTGATCGTGCTCCTACTGACCGCGTCGCTCGCCGGGTTTCAGATCCAGACGACGCCGCCCGCCCAGTCGCTACTCGTGGTTGCCGATCTGTCGGCCAGCGTGCAGAGCGCGTTGGACAGCGAAGCCGTCGCCGTCCGCCGCATCCTGCAGCAACGAACGGGCGATAACCGCGCCGGCGTGCTCAGCTTCGGCCGCGACCCCCAGGTAGAGGTCAATATCAGCAAGGACCCACAGTTTGGCGAGTTCCAGAGCCAGCCGAACCCGCATTACACCGACCTCGCGGCCGCGCTGCAGCTCGGCGGATCGATCCTTCCTGACGACAGCCGGCGTCACATCGTCGTCATCAGCGATGGCCGCCAGAACCTCGGCGACGCGGTCGGCGAAGCGCGCCTGCTGCGCGCCGAAGGGGTTCGGGTGGACACGGTTGCGCTCCCGGTGCCGCTCGGCGCCGAGGTCTACGTCGACCGGCTGGACGCGCCGCGCACCCTCACCCAGGGACAGCAGGCCGATGCCCAGGCGTTGATCGTCAGCAATACCGCGACGCGGGCGACCGTCCGCTGGTACCTCGACCGCACGCTGATCAGCGCCGTGCCACTCGACTTGCCTATCGGCGAGACCATCGTCAAGCAAACGGTGAAACCCACCGAGCCCGGATTCCACGCGCTGCGCATCGTTGTCGACGCGGTACGCGACACGTACGCAGAAAACAACCTGGGCGAAACGTTGATCCAGGTCGTCGGGCCCCCCCGCGTGCTCCTGGTCGAGAACGCCGTTGGGGACTCTGCCAGTCTCGAGGCGGCGCTGCATTCGACCGGCATCGGCACGGCGGCCATCACACCCGACCGGCTGCCGCGCTCGGCCGCGGACCTGGCCGCCTACCAGGCGGTGGTGCTCGTCAACATCCCCGCATCGAGCCTGGGTACCGACGGCATGGCGCTGTTGCAGGCATCCGTGCGGGACCTCGGAACCGGCCTGGTCGTCATCGGCGGCGCCGACAGCTACGGCCCGGGCGGTTATGCCGGCACGACGCTGGAGACCACGCTGCCGGTCCAGATTCAGCTGCCACAGGACATGCAAAAGCCGCCGGTCGCGGTCGTCCTCGTCCTGGAGTCGACCGAGAGCGGTCAGGGCGACCAGATTCTGCGCGGCGCGGCCGAGGCGGTCGTCGACCAGCTCACCCCGCGCGACCTGGTAGGAGTCACCAACGGCAACATGGGGAATGTCGTCGTCCCGCTGGGGCCGCTGACGGACAAGGCGGCTATCAAGCGCCAGATCGAGAACATGAGCCTGGGCGATCCCTTCAGTTACGCCCCCGACCTGCAGGCGGCTGAGCAGGCGCTTACGAAGGCCAGCGCCGCGATCAAGCACGTGATCCTCTTCGGCGACGGCGATACCCAAAAGGATACGGAGTCCGTCATCACCGCCATGCACGGCAAAGGCATCACCGTCTCCACCGTCGCGATCGCGGCCAACGCCTCGGACGCCTCCGTCATGCAGGCGATGGCCGGCTGGGGACACGGCCGCTTCTACCAGAGCAACAGCCTGCAGGACGTGCCGCAGATTTTCTTGAAAGAAACGCGCGAGGCGCTCAAGCCCTGGATCGTCGAAGGCCGCATCGCGCCGCAGCTCGCCTCGCTGGCGGACGTCATCCCGGGTGTGCCACTCGATAGTTTCCCGCCGCTCACCGGGTACGTCGCGACCACGCCTCGCGCGGCCGCCGACATCGTGCTGAAGAGCCCGCAGGGCGATCCGCTGCTGGCGACCTGGCTGTACGGGCTGGGCCGGGTGATGGCCTGGACCAGCGACGCGCAGGGCCGCTGGACGGCAGGCCTGCTGCAGTGGCCTTCGGCGAATCGATTCTTCGGCGATATCGTCCACGCCAGCCTGCCGCAGCCCGGCGACCCGGCACTGCAGATCGAGACGCGGGTGCAGGGCGACCACACCCACCTGCTGGTGACGGCACCGGCCACGTCCGGGGCTACCGTGACGGTCAACGCCGTGACGCCGGACCTGGCCGACGCCAGCCTGACCCTGTCGCCGACCGGCCCCGGCCGCTTCGAGGGCGACCTCCCCACCGACCAGGTGGGAAGCTACTTACTGCGCGTCAGCGAATCGGCCGGCGGCGTGGTGCGGCATACCACGACGACCGGACTCGTGGTCCCCTATTCGCCCGAATACCGTGACCTCGGCACCGACGTCGCGACTCTGAAGGCGATCGCCCAGGCCGGCGGTGGGACGCTGCTCACGGACATCTCGCAGGCCTTCCGGGTCCCGGTGCCGAGCGTGCAAGCCGCCCGGCCGATCAGCGAGATCCTGCTCGTCCTGGCAATCCTGCTGTTCCCGGTCGATGTCGCCCTCCGGCGGCTGATCTTCCGGCTGGAAGACATGCCGGCGTGGCGGACGGCGCTCCAGCGCGCCCCAGCCGCCGCCGTTCCCGCCGAGGCGACGGTGACGCGGTTGCGCGAGCGCGTCGAGGGTGTCCGGGCGGCCCGCGCCGCGCAGCCGCGGGCACCCAAGAAGCCGCCCGACGACCCGACGGGCGACCTGCTGGCGCGGCGCCGCCGTCGCTGATTCTCAGCCGAGACTTATCGAGAACCCCGTAAACTAGCCTGCGATGTTCGGGAGCTTGGGCGACCTGCTCGGCACGCTGATCACGATCTTCATTTTCATCTTGATCGTGCGGGCGATCTTCTCCTGGTTTCCCGGCATGCTCTACTCGGAGGCGGGACGGATCGTCCTGCTGGCGACCGAGTGGTACCTGGCCCCGATCCGACGCGTCATCCCCCCGGCGGGCGGCCTCGACCTCTCGTTCCTGGTCGGCATCGTCATCCTCTACGCGCTCCGGATCTTCATCCAATCGGGCAACATCGTGGCCGCGCTGATCGCCATCGTCGGCTATGCCCTCGTGTTCTGCATCATCCTGGTCCTGGTCCGGATCTTTTTCGGCTTCTTCCGGATGGACCCCTGGCATCCGATCACCCAGATGGTGATGCAGGCGAGCGAACCGTTCGCGCGGCCCTTCCGTGGATGGTTTCCCCGTCGGCCGGGGCAGTTCGACATGGCGCCGGTGGCCGCCTTCGTCGTCCTGCTCGCCGCCTACGTCCTGGTCTCGAACCTGTATCGCTTTGGGCTGGGCTAGGCCAGGCTCAAGAACTCGCTGAGCCGACCAGCGTCCTCGGCTGCCGGCCGCCGTTGACCTGGCGTTCGGGTG
Organism: Candidatus Dormiibacterota bacterium; assembly: GCA_036513655.1. Classification (GTDB taxonomy): domain Bacteria; phylum Chloroflexota; class Dormibacteria; order CF-121; family CF-121; genus CF-13. The sequence goes on from DATBYO010000117.1 coordinate 20,669, forward strand.
CGCGCCGCCGGATGACCTCCAAACGCCAGACCGGTCTCGAAAATAGCGCATCGATCTCGCGCTGGGCCCGGTCACCGGCGAGCCCACCGCCTTGCACGCGGAACTTCTGGCCGAGGTCCATGTCGACGACCTGATCGGCGCGTTGCAGGTGGAGGACGACGCGGTCCGGGCCGGCGCAGCGGCCCAGGATCTCTTCGAGGCCGGCCATCTGTTCCGCGGTCGCCTCGGCCGGCACGTCGAGGTGGACCACCTGGTTACGAACCCAGGCTTCGTGCCCGGCGTCATCGAACGCCAGAATCTCGTCGGCAATGACTTTCGCGACGTCACCGCGCTCTTCGTCGTCGCCCGCCGCGCTTCGCGCATCCACCTTGCCACGCACGATCACGACGTTATCGGACAGTAATAGGTCGCGGTGCTCTTCGAAGGCTCGGGTGAACACGATGACTTCAATCGTGGCTGTTAGGTCCTCGAGCTGAACAAAAGCCATTGGCTTCCCGGCCTTGGTCACAATCGGCCGCACTGCCTTGATGACGCCGCCGATCCGAACCTCGTAATCCTCCATGTCGGGCGTCACCTGGTTGGCGTAGGTGTCGACCTTCGCGTGGAGCTCCTGCTCGATCCGGCGCAGGGGATGATCAGACAGATACAGGCCGAGCAATTCTTTCTCGCCTTTCAGCCGCTCGTCCTGCGGCATCGGCGGCATCATCGAGACGAGACCGGCGTCCGGGTCGTCCATCTCGTCGGCATCGGGCAGCATGCCGAACAGCGATGTCTGGCCACTTTCGCGTTCACTGATGATCTGGGCCGAACGGTCGCTGACCCGGTCGATGCTGGCGAGCAAGCGGCCGCGCTCGCCGAGGCTGTCGGCCGCGCCGGACCGGATCAGGCTCTCGAGCACCCGCTTGTTCAGCTCGCGCGGGTCGACCCGAACGCATAAATCGAGCAACGACTTGAACGGCCCCTTCGCCTGCCGCTCCCTGAGCAGCAGCTCGATGGTATGGGCACCGACGTTCTTGATCACGGCCAGACCGTACCGGATCTTGCCGTCCTGGACCGAAAAGCCGGCCTCGGAGCTGTTGACGTCGGGCGGGAGGACCTCGATGTCGCGCGCGTGGCAGTCCAGGACCGCGGCGGCGACTTTGTCGTAGTTGCCCGCCTCGTTGTTCAACAGCGCGGCCAGGTACTCCAACGGATAGTTGGCCTTCAAGTAAGCCGTCTGGTAGGAGATCACGGCATAGGCCGCGCTGTGCGCCTTGGGGAATCCATAGCCGGCGAAATACGCCATCAGGTCGAAGATCTCAGTGGCCTTCGGCTCGCTCACGCCCCGGCTCGTCGCGCCACTGATGAACTTGGCTCGCATCTTCGCCATCTCTTCTTTCTTCTTCTTGCCCATTGCGCCGCGTAGCACGTCGGCCTCACCAAGGCTGAACCCAGCGAGCTGACGCGCGATGTTCATGACCTGTTCCTGGTAGACGATGACGCCGTACGTCTCTTTGAGAATTGGCTCGAGCTGTGGCAGCGGGTAGACGATCTCCTGCTCGCCGTTCTTACACTTCACGTACTGGTCGACCAGGCCACCCTCGAGCGGTCCGGGGCGGAAGAGCGCGTTCGCCGCGGTGATGTCATCGAAGGTCGTTGGGCGCATGTCCTGCAGCAGACGGCGCAACCCGGCGGACTCCAACTGGAACACGCCATTCGTATCGCCCGCCTGCAACAGGCGGAAGGTCGCGGGATCGTCCCACGGAATCGCGGCGAGATCGAGCTTGAGCCCGCGGGTGACCTGGAGATTCTTGAGCGTGTCCTCGATGATCGAGAGGTTGCGCAGGCCGAGGAAGTCCATTTTCAATAACCCGATCTTCTGGACCGCGTTCATCTCGTACTGCGTCATCACGGCGCGCTTCTCCTGGCCGTTCTTGTCGCCGCGCGTGATGCTGGCCTGCAGCGGCACATATTGCTGCAGCGGTTCCGGCGTGATCACGATTCCGGCGGCATGGGTCGACGCGTGACGGACCAGGCCTTCCAGCTTGCGGGCGTTCTTGAGCAGGCGTTCGTACAGGGGATCTTTTTCGGCTTGGGCGAGTTCGGGAACCATCTGGATCGCCTTGTCGAGCGTCATGTTCAGCGTCGGTGGCACCAGCTTTGCCAGATGATCGACATCGCGCAGTGGAATGTCCAGCGCGCGGCCGACGTCGCGGATCACGGCACGCGCCTTCATCGTCCCGAAGGTGATGATCTGCGCGACATGGTCCTGGCCGTACCGCTGGCCGACATAGTCGATGACGCGATCGCGATTCCGATCATCGAAGTCAACGTCGATGTCGGGCATCGAGATCCGCTCCCGATTCAGGAAACGCTCGAAGATGAGCCCGTGCTGCAGCGGATCGAGGGTCGTAATACCAAGTGCATAGCAGACGATGCTGCCGGCGGCCGAGCCGCGTCCCGGTCCAACCGCGACACCGTTGGCCCTGGCGTAACCGATAAAGTCGCTGACGATCAGGAAGTACGGCGCGTATCCCATGTCTTGAATGACGGCCAGCTCCGTTTCGAAACGATCGCGTACGACCTGGCCCATCTCCGGATAGCGCGACTTCAGGCCACCTTCGGCCAGGCGTCGCAGGTAGGCCTCGGCGCTTTCGCCGAGCGGGACCTCGAAGCGAGGCAGAAGCGGCTTGGTGTCGAGCTCGAGATGGCAGCGCTGCGCGATCCGCACCGTGTTGCCGACCGCCTCCGGGAAATCCCGGAACCGCTCCATCATTTCAGCCGGCGTCTTGAGATAGAACTCGTCGTTGTGAAAGCGCATCCGCTTCGGGTCGGAGACAACGGTGCCGGTCTGCAAGCAAAGAAGGATGTCGTGCGCCTCGGCGTCGTCCCGTCGCGTGTAATGGGAGTCGTTCGTCGCGACCAGCGGGATCCCGGTGCGCTGTGACAGCCGGGCAAGACCCTCGTTGACCCGAGCCTGTTCCTCCATGCCGTGGTCCTGGATCTCCAGGAAGTAGTCGTCGGCGAACATCCGCTGGTACTCGCGGGCCGCCTGCTCCGCCCCCGCCTCATCGCCCTCCAGCAGGCGACTCGCGACCTCGCCGCCGAGGCAGCTCGAGAGCGCAATCAATCCCTCCGTGTGCTCGGCAAGCAGCGCCTTGTCGATGCGGGGCTTGTAGTAGTACCCCTCGAGGTGCGCCTGGCTGGAGAGCTTGATCAGGTTGCGATAGCCGGCCAGGTCCTTGACGAGCAGGATCAGGTGGTACGGATCCCGGTCGGCTCGCCCTTCTTTCTGGTGGCGGGATCGAGTGGCGACGTACGCCTCCTGGCCGACGATCGGGTTGATCCCGGCCGCCTTGGCCTGCAGGTAGAGATCGACCGCGCCGTAAAGCACCCCGTGGTCCGTGAGCGCGATCGCCGGCATGCCGGTCTCCGCGGCCAGGCGGACCATCTCCGAGATCCGGCTGGCGCCGTCGAGCAGGCTGTATTCGGAGTGGGTATGAAGGTGGACGAAGCTCATCCGTTCCGTTCGAGCTTGGCGACCGCTTCAATGTGGTAGGTCTGGGGGAACATGTCGACGAGAGCCACCTCCACAAGGGTATAGCGTCCGGCGGTGCAAAAACGATTGACATCGCGGGCCAGCGTCGCCGGGTCGCAGGACACGTAAACGATCCGTTCGGCACGTAAGTTCGCCATCGCTTCGACGGCCGCCTCGGCGCAACCGGCGCGTGGCGGATCGAGCACCAGGACGTCCACGGATCCGTCGATCTGGCTCAGCGTTTCCTCCACCCGCCCGCGTCGATATCGGACATTGCCACAGCCGTTGAGCTGCATGTTCAACTCGCCGAGTCGGACGGCATAAGGGCTCTCTTCGACGGCGATCACGTCCGCGCTGCGTTCCGCCAGCCGCGCGGTCAACATCCCGATCCCGGCGTAGGCATCGACCACCCGGTCGCCAGCGCTCAACTGTGAGAAGGCAACCGCACGATCGTAGAGCACGTTGCGCTGACGCGCGTTGACCTGGACGAACGCCTCCGGCCGCACGCGGAAGTGGCGGCCGGCGTCGTCCATGCCGATCGAGTCGTCATTGAGATTCAGCTCCGGGATCCACCCGGCCGCGCGGGCGCCGAATCCAGGATCGGCCGAACCCGGAGGATAGGGCGCCCAGAGCAGGTCGCTGGTGCCCGGCGCCCAGGTGAACTGCAACGCCGTCACTCGCGCGGCCGCCGCGTCTTCCGCGGCGCGCGCAAACGCCGGGAGCGCCCGCTCGATCGCTTCGACGTGGATCAGGCAGGCGTCGATCGGTAACGTCTGATACGTGTGCTTGCGATAGAAGCCGAGGCTGACGACTCCGGCCCGGCGCAAGACATGAAACTCGCCGCGAAGACGATAGCGCCATGGGTCGTCCATGCCAAGGACGTCGATGCGGTCAATGGGAACCTCGAGGTCCGCGCGCTGCAGCTGGCGATGCAGCACCTGGCGCTTCTGCGCAAGCTGCTCGGGATAGGCGACGTATTGCAGCTGGCAGCCGCCGCAGCCAGCCTTGAAGTAGGGGCACGGGGGCTCGATCCGCGTGGCAGCCGGATCCAACACGGCGGTGGCCTGCGCGCGCCAGAAGTCCTTGCGCCGGTGCGTGACCTCGGCTTCGACCGTCTCGCCCGGGATGGCCCCCTCGACAAAGACCACCCGGCCGTCGACCCGTGCCAGCGCCGCCCCGCCGTGGGCCAGCTCTCCGACAGTCAATTCCACGTTAGAGAATTTTCTCCCGGAGCAGGGCGTTCAAACGTTCGGGATTGGCACGGCCCTTGGTGAGCTTCATCGCCTGACCGACCAGGAACATCAGCGCCGCCTGCTTGCCAGCCTTGAAGTCGGCGACCGACTTTGGATTCTGCTCGATGACGAGGGCAACGACGCCCTCCAGCTCGGCGTCGCCGCTGATC
>DATBYO010000118.1:0-8065 GCA_036513655.1 Candidatus Dormiibacterota bacterium
GACAGGACCAGCTTGCGGTGTGGCGAGGCGGCCTGTTGCTTCCACGCGTCCGGGGCAGCCTCGAGCGGCAGAACCTCGAACTCGACCTTGAGCTGGCCGGAGACCGCGAAATCGATCAGGGTGCGATAGGCAGCCGCCTGCTCCTCCCAGGGCACAAGGAAACCCGTATACCCGAGGATCGACAAATAGCGTCCCCGGAGAATGCCTGACTTCACGACGGCCTCCTGGCCGGCGGACGCGCCGAGCTGCACGAATCGACCAAGCGGACTCATCGCCTCGAGGGCGGCGACGCCCGGCACTCCCCAGAGCGGATCGATCACGAGTTGGAGCTGCCCGCCGCTCGCTTCGCGGATCCGATCGGTGAGCCCATCTGTCTGCTTCAAGTCGACGGTCGCATCGGCGCCGAGCTCTTTCGCCCTGGTGAGGCCTCGTTCGTCACGCGCCCCCGCCACGATCCGGCCCGCACCGAGCCGTCGGGCCACCTGCACCGCGATCGCGCCGAGCACGCCACTTGCCCCAAGGATCAGGACCGTTTCGCCAGGTTTTAGCTGCCCTCGCCGCGTCAGGGACAGGTACGCGGTAATCCCCGCCGTTCCCAGCGCGGCCGCCATGCCGTCGGCGACGCTGTCCGGAATCGGTACCGTTTGCCCTCGAGCGATCACCGCGCGTTCCGCCATCGCGCCATTCGGTAAGGCCGCCCGGAAGTACACGCGCGGGCCCGGTTTGCCATTCTGCAGTGGGCGGCCGATGCCTTCGCCGCCCGGAACGTAGGGCGTCGGCGGTGATCCCGCGTAAAACTTTCCGCTCGCGATCGAAATGTCTACCGGATTGAGCGCCGCCGCGGTCACCTCTACCAGGCCGCCAGGGTCCGCCTTCGGTTCATCGACCTGACGAACAACCGGCGGCTCTCCGTAACGCTCGATCACTGCGGCTCGCATGCCAGTTCAGCTTAGCGGCGGGCGTATCCAGGCCGAGGATCAGCGACGGGTTTGATGCATTTTCCAAGATCGCCCGTTAGGCGTTTCGTAACACTTCGTTGGTTCACTGGAGCGCGTGACCTGGCTACGTCGAGCCGCCGCATTCGGGCTCGCCGGAGCCCTTGGTTGCGTGGCCATCGCGGCCTCCACCCTCGGCAGCGTGCCGGCGGCCGCCGCCTGGAATCCGTATCCGACTACTGGCACCGCGGACCAGGCCGCGACCTATCAGATCAACCCGACCCACAGCGGCTCACCCGGCTCGTCCGCGCTGACCACGCCGCTGCAACCGGGGTGGACCATCGACCTGGGCGGTCCGGTTTCCTATCCGCTGATGGGCCAGTCCTACATCTACGTGACCGTCACCAATCCGACGACCACGCACCCGAATCTGTACGCGATCAACTATCGAACCGGCGCCGTTGCCTGGGGACCGATCGACCTCGGCGGCTCCTACTGGGCGAATGCCGCCTATGACAACGGATTCGTCTTCACCGTCAACGTCAACGGCCAGATGCAGGCGTTCGATGAGCAGACCGGTGCGGTTCAGTGGACAACCCAGTTGCCGGGGCAGTCGATGTTCACATCGCCGCCGGCCGGGTCGGTCTTCGGCGCCGGCTCTGACCTGATTTTCACCAGCGGCGCCGGCTCGGGAGGCACACTGTACGCCGTCCACGAAGGCAGCGGCTCGATCGCCTGGCAGGCGTCTGTCATGAACGGTGATCACAGCGCGCCGATCGTGACCAGCTCAGGCGTCTACGTCTCCTATGCCTGTGCCCAAACCTACGACTTCGAACCATCGCATGGCGCACTCCTCTGGCACCACGCGACCGGGTGCGAGGGCGGTGGCGGCAAGACGGCGGCTCTCTACGGCGGCAAGCTCTATGTTCGCGACGCGGGGGTTGGCAACACCGTGCTCGACGCGGCGACGGGTGCGACGCTCGGCACCTTCAGCGCGACCGTGGCCCCCGCCTTTAGCGGGTCGACCGGCTTCTTTTTGAGCGGCTCGACCCTGCAGGCCGTCAACCTCAGCACCAACAGCACGCTCTGGAGCTTCAGCGGCGACGGCTCGCTGAGCACTGCGCCGATCGTCGTCAACGGGAACGTGTACATCGGGTCGACCGGCGGCAATATTTATGCGGTCGACGCCGCGGCGGGAACGCAGACGTGGTCGGCGCACCTGAGCTCGCCCATCAGCGGCCCCGACGAGCAGAATGCCTCACGCCCGCTCACCGGGCTGAGCGAGGGGTGGGGATTCCTGACCGTTCCGGCAGGCAACACGTTAACCCTCTTCGGGAGTGCCCTCCAGGTGTCGCCGGGCAGCTACAACTTCGGCGTCAAGCCGTTGGGCAGCACGACCTCGGTCCCGGTGGGTCTGACCGACAACTTTGCTGGCTCCGTCACCATTTCGAGCGTCACCACGACTGGCGACTATACCGTCAGCTACAACGGCTGCACCGGGCTTGGAACGTCGGGACAGTGTGGGGTGACCGTCGCCTTCACGCCAACCGCCTATGGCCAGCGAAACGGGACGCTGACCTTCAACGACAACGCACCCGGCGGCCCACACACGGTGGTGCTGATCGGCGCGGGCAGCGATCTGGTGATTCACCACCTGGTCCTGACGCCCTCGCCGATGACGATCACGGCCGGAGCCAGCCAGGCATATGAGGCGGAGGCCTTCGATGCCTATGGCAACGACGGCGGAAACTACACGTCGCTCGCGACCTTCTCGGTCGCCGGCGGCAGCTGCGCCGCCAACGTGTGCACCACGACACGGGCCGGCAGCCAGCAGGTGCAAGCCTGGTATTCCACCCCGGGCAGAAATGCGTTCGGTTCCGCCACCTTGACCGTGACGCCGGGCCCGCTCGATCACATCACGATTTCGCCGAGTGCCGCCAGCCTCGTTGCCGGATCCACGCAGGCCTACACGACGGAGGGCTACGACCAGTACGGCAATGACCTGGGCAGCACGACTTCGGCCACGACGTTCACGATCGCGCCTGACGGGTCATGCACCGGGGCAAGTTGCACCGCCACGATCGCCGGCGCGCATACCGTCACCGCGACCGACAACTACAAGACTGTCACGGCGTCCCTTACCGTGGCCGCAGGCCCGGTGGCATCGCTGACCATCGCACCGGCGTCGACCACCGCCGCCGCCGGGGGAATGGCGACTTACACGGCGAGCGCCAGCGACCAGTACGGCAACAGCCTGGGCGACGTCACCGCCGCAACCACCTTCACGCTCGCCCCTGATGGGTCCTGCACCGCGGCGAGCTGCACGGCCACGGTCGCCGGAACTCACACGGTCACGGGGACCAACGGTCCCAGCTCGGCAACGGCAACGCTCAACGTCACCCCCGGCCCGCTGGACCACATCACGATCACGTCGAAAATCTCCTCGATTCAGGCAGGCGGGGAGAACTTCTACCAGGTGAACGAGTTCGATCAGTACGGCAATCAGCCTACGTATCCCGGACCAACCTTCCTCAGCATCAGCCCGGACGGCTCATGCACCCCCGCCTTCGGCTGCACAGCCACCGTGGCCGGCGTGCATACCGTAACGGCCACTGATACAGGTAAGACCGCAACCGTCCCGCTGACCGTCACGCCGGGCCCGGTGGGAACGTTAACGATTGCACCAGCCTCGACGGCGATCCTCGCCGGCGGAAGCGCGACGTACACGGCCACGGCGGCGGACCAGTACGGCAACAGCATTGGGGATGTCACGGTGGCCACCACGTTCAGCATTGCCCCTGACGGCAGCTGCACCGGGACGAGCTGCACCGCCACCAGGGCAGGCACCCACACCGTAACGGGTACCAACAACGGCAAGTCCGCCACCGCGACGCTTCTGGTCAACCCTGGCGGCTTCGACCACATCGGTCTCGCGCCGGCCCAGGCCACCATCACAGCGGGCGGCTCGCAGGCTTACGCGACAGAGGCGTTTGACGCCTATGGCAACGACCTCGGAGATCAGACCGCAGCCAGCGCGCTGAGCATGACGCCGGACGGCACCTGTACGACCGGGTCCTGCACGGCCACCCACTGGGGGGCCCACACGATTACGTCGACGTTCTCCGGAAAGACCGCGACCGCCGGCCTGACTGTGAACCCCGGTCCGATGACGTCGATCTCCATCAATCCCGGCTACATGAACGTGCCCGCCGGCGTCGGCGTGACCTACTATCTGGTGCCCTTTGACCAGTACGGGAACTCGATCGCCATCGTGAACTCCGGCTTCAGCCTGACGATCGGGCCGCCGACCACCACGTGTCCGGGTACTACGTGCAGCGCCACGATCGCCGGGACGTACACGGTCACGGGCACCTACCAGGGATTGACGTCGACCACCAAGCAGACGGTCAGGCCGGGACCGCTCGATCACCTGACGCTGACGCCGGCAACCGCGACGATCGTCGCGGGGGGCAGCCAGGCCTATGCGGTGGAAGGCTACGACCAATACGGCAACGATATGGGCTCGCTGGCATCCTCGACCAACCTGACGGTCAGCGGTTATAGCTGCTCGAACATGACGTGCACCGCGACGATCGCCGGCAGCCAGACGGTGACGGCCACCTCGGGTGGCAAGACGGCCACTGCCGTCCTGACCGTCACGGCCGGACCGCTCGCCAGAGTGACGGTCAGCCCGGCAAGCGCGACCCTCGCGGTTGGCCAGTCACAGGTCTTCTCGGCGAGCGGGACCGACGCCTACAGCAACGCCGTCAGCGTCAGCGGTGCGGCCTGGTCGATGACCGCTGGCACCCCCGGAACGATCTCACCGGCGGCCGGCAGCACGACAACCTTCAAGGCCTCCGCCGCTGCAACCGGGACCGGCAGCGTCAAGGCGACCGTGAACGGCATCAGCGCGAGCGCCACTGTGAGCGTCGTCCCGGCCACCCCGACCAGCCTGAGGGCTTCCGTCAACGAATCCAGGGTGAGCTTGACATGGCACGCCGCTGCCGGCGCGAAGACCTACCGGTTGTACCGTGGCACGACCAGCTCGAACCTGGCGCTCTACAAGTCCGGGCTGACCTCCACGAGCTTCGGCGAGAACCCCAAGCCGGGAACCTATTACTACTTCGTCACCGCCGTTGGCTCGACCGGACTGGAGAGCGCGCCGTCGAATACGGTCAGCGTCACCGTTAAGCAGCCCCAGTAGGGCCGGGAGGCCTAAGCTGAAAAGGGCCTCATGAAGGTTGCGATCCTCGGCACGGGAAAGATGGGCGCCGCGATGGCGCGCCGGCTGCACCAGCAGGGATTCGACCTGCATCTATGGAACCGGACTCGCCAGCGTGCCGAACAGCTCGGGATCGGGCAGGTTTTCGACACGCCGGCCGAAGCGGCCAGCGGCGCCGATGTCGTGATCAGCATGCTGACCGACTCGGCGGCGGTTCGGCAAGCCTACGTTGGGCCGCACGGCGCCCTCGAGGCACCGGGAAATCGGGTCTACATCGACAGCAGCACGGTCGAGCCCAAGACGCATGAAGAACTGGCGCGGGCGGTCGAGCAGCGCGCATCGATCTTCGTCGAGGCGCCCGTCCTCGGCAGTGTCCCGGCGGTCGAGGCCGGAAAGCTCTACATCATGGTGGGCGGCGAGGCGTCCGCGCTCGAGCAAGTCCGTCCCGTGCTGCAGGTGCTGGGCGACGTTCGTTACGTTGGTCCCCTCGGTTCGGCGGCTCGGCTCAAGCTCGTCGCCAACAGCATGCTGGCGGTCACTAGCGCGGCGGCCGGCGAGCTCTACAACGCCGGGCTCAGGGCGGGGCTCGACCGCGAGCGGGTGTGGGAGGTCCTGATCCGCCTCGCGCCTTACCTGGACGCCCGCCGCGCCGGATTCATGGACGGACGCTACGAGCCGGCGATGTTCCGTGTCGCGGACATGCTCAAAGACCTCCGACTAGCCAGTGGGCTTTATCAAGAGGTCGGGATCGAAACCCCACTAACACAAACCACAACGAAGCTCTTCGAGCGCGCCGCTCAGGAGCACGCCGACCACGACCTGGCCGCCATCGCCGATCTGTGGCGCGCCGCCACCACGGCCCCACCGACCGGACGGCGCTGACTAACCCTTAAGGCTTCGATCGAAGAAGGCGACTGACCGTGCCATCGCCAGCGTGAAGCCCTGCGCGATGTTGTGGTCCGAACCCGCGTAGGTGTACAGCTCGACCTGCTTGTTGGCGGCTCGAAGGTCGTTCGCGAGCGTTTGAGAAAACTGCAGCGGAACCTCGGTGTCCGCCGTGCCATGATCCAGTTGGATCGGCGCGGTGATGTCGGCCAGGTAGGCCATAGGCGAGATCGAGTCCCAGAAGGCAGGGTTCTGCTCGGGCGTCCCGACCTGCGCGAGGTAATTCTGCCGCTGGCCGCCACCGAACGACGGCGCTACGGGCTCGCCGCCCACCGGATGCCAGTTCTCCATTAGGTCCTTGTAGGTCGCGTTGACGCCCGCCCAGATGACGGCCACCTTGATCCGTGGGTCGATCACCAACGCCCGGAGCGTGATGTTGCCGCCCATCGAGTGGCCCCACATGCCGATGCGGTTGGGGTCCGCGCTGCCGTACCGCTGCAAGCTGGTGACCGCGTTGAGGACGTCGACGGTGTCGTCCGGCGCGTAGTAGGCGCTCACCGGCTGGCCTTGCGAGCTGCCGAACCCCCGGTAGTCCGGCTTGAATACGATGTAGCCGTTGCGTGCGAAGGCATCCACGTACGCGACATAGCGCTCGGTCGATCGATAGACGGTGGGCGGGATGTAGCCGTGATTGAAGATGATCACCGGCCAGCCGGTGGCCGGCTTCGGTCCATTCGGCACGGTCAGCAGTCCGTAGATCTTCAGGCCATCGGACTCGTACGAGGCGACGTACCGCCGGTAGTTGCTGCCCGCCGCCAGCGTCTGCTCGATCACCGGGTCACTGCCTGGATAGTCGCGCTGCCGCATCGCCTCGATCGCCAGCGGGACGAGGGTTGGTTGCGCCGCCGCGGCAGTCGGCGATGGGCTCCCGACGGCGGCCTTTCCTCCGGGGGTCGACGCGGCGGGTGGCGGACCGCTGCAGCCCATCAGGACTACGGCGATCACCGTAGCCAGGGCGCCGGCCTTTATGCGGGCGGTGTTGCGGCCTGCCATCTCCTGAGGATAGCGACGAAGCCTGAAGTAACAGGCCTGCAACAGGTTCAGAACTCGCAAAGACCCGCCGCAGCCGGCGTTCTATAGGTAGAGCCATCATGAACCTGCTGATCCTCGATCGTCTGCACGACGTCTTCACCCGGCAGAAGGGTCAGGCCATGGTCGAGTACGCGCTGATCCTGGTGCTGATCGCCGTGATCCTGATCGTTGTCCTGATGTTGATGGGCAACCAGGTGAAGAACGTCTACTGCAACATCTCCGGCGGCCTCGGGGCGTAGCTCCGGGCTGGGGTTTCCAGCCTTACCCGTGAGCCTCGTCGTCGACCGGCTCGACATGAACCACGGCGTCGGTCACCGAGGGCAACTCCTTCTGGATCCGCTCGGATACGGCGTGACCCACCTCATGCGCCTGCGCCAGGGTTAGATTCCCGTCGACGTGGACCGAGACATCCAGCAGCACGTGCTTGCCGGCCTGCCGGGCGCGGAGCGCGTGATATCCATGGAGCCGGGGATCGCTCTCCAGGATCCGCTCGATGGCGGCGAGCGTCGGGCGATCGGGCATCGCGTCGAGCAGCACCTGGGTCGTCCGGCGTCCCTGCTCGATGGCAGTCGTCCCGATGATGACGGCCACGGCAATCCCGGCCAGTGGATCCGCAACCTGGAGCCCAAAGACTGCGACCAGCGTGATCCCGACCAGCACCGCCAGCGAAGCCCACAGATCCGAGGCGAAGTGGAGCGCATCGGCCTCCAGCGCGGCGCTCCCGCCGTGGGCCCGCGAGACCCGCTGGAGATATCGGCTGACCACGACGTCGATGACCATGGCGGCGAGTACGACCACGAAGGAATACCAGGCGACCCGCACCGTCCCGGGGACCACGAGACGCCGCACCGATTCGATCACGATCGCGATGCAGGTGGCGCCCAGGAGGAACATCTGGATCAAGCTCGAGATGTTCTCCGCCTTCGCGTGA
>DATBYO010000119.1:0-3863 GCA_036513655.1 Candidatus Dormiibacterota bacterium
AACCGACCAAACTATTTCAAGCTGCCGCTGACTCTATTCTGTGGCGGGGATGGACGAAGAGCTCGGCGCGCGGGCCAGCAACCCGGCTGACCTCGAGCGTTTGCTGCGCGCGAACGCGCGCTCGATGCTTCGCTTCGCCGACTTCGTCCTGCACGACCGAAGCGCGGCGGAAGACGCCGTCCAGGAGGCATTCATGATCGCGTGGCGCCAGCGCACGACGCTTCGAGACGAGACGGCGTTTACGCCATGGCTACGTACGATCGTGCTACACGAATGCTTACGCTGGCGCCGACGCCGGCTGTTCCAGGTGCTTGGACTTACTGATCGTGTCATGGCGCCCGCGACGCCGGATCCCGCCGTGCACATCGACCTCACCCGTGCCGTAGGCCGGCTGTCCCCGAAGTTGCGCGCCGTGATCTTCCTGCATTTTTACGAAGATCTGACCCTGAACCAGGTCGCCAGTGAGCTCAGCATCCCGGAATCCACGGCAAAGACGCGGCTCTACGAAGCGCTGCTTCGTTTGCAACGCGCGCTCCCAGGCTACGCGCCGTCAGCCGGAGGCAAAGCATGACCCAGCTCTCTGACGATCTGCGGCGCAGTATTGCCCATCGGGCTGACCAGATCTCACAGAACGATGGCGATCTTCTCGTTACGCGCGCGCTGGCACGCCCGGCTTCGCGCGGCCCGTGGGCTCGGCACGGACTGAATGTCGCCGCGGCGGTGACCCTGAGCCTGGTCGTGATTGCCGGCGGCATCGTGCTCGAAACGCAGCTTCATGGGCTTCGCCTGGGCGCGCCGGCCCCGACCGCCGGTCCGCTGCCAAGGATTCCGGACGAGATCGTGAACCTCGACAACATCTCGCAGGGCTCGGACGTCGTCACGCCATTCAGACTCAAAGACGGCAAAGTCCTCGATCCCCGGCCACGCTGGATCGTTGCCCCCGGCAAGGCGCTCATGGTCACGTCTGGCGGTTTGTGCGACCTGACGACGATCCACGTTGTCGATCTCGGCTCCCCACCGCACGATTTGAGCCAGCCCGTCTCACTGCCGGGCTGCTATTCGACGCCGACGATCGTGCCAAATAGCACGACGGTTCTCTTAGATCACGCGGTCAGGACGCAGCAGCAGACGCAGGACCTCGGAACGGTCGCTTATGACTGGTCCACGAGCCGATTTGCCCGGACTTACGCGAGCGTGCCCGCGGCCTATCTCGGCAGCCTTGCGTCGAGCGATGGAAGGCTGCTTTACACGTTTGACGGCTACGGCGCCCAGCTGGCCATTACGGACCTGACAACCGACACCACCGTCTACGTGAGCGCTCCGGTCACGCAAGTCGGTCTGAATGCCGGTGGTATGGCGTTGTCGCCCGACGGCATGACGCTGTACGTCAACGAGGGAACGGGCCTGAGGACGTTCGACGCGCGGACCGGCAAGGCCGGGCCCGTGTTCGATTTCAGAGAGCAGCGCGCGAGCCCGACGGCTGCGCTGCCAGGCTGGCTGACGTCCTTGCTGCCGTCGATCGACGTTGCCGCCAAAGAAGGCTTCGAACCGGGCCACGGCATCGCGGTCGACCCGAAAGGCCGCTGGGTCGCCGCACTCGGCATCGACGCTCCGGCCATCCAGGGCATCTGGGTGTTCGACCCGTCGGGTCGCCTGGTCCGGCATATCGATCCACACGTCACCTGGCGCGGCATCGCCGCCAGTCTCGACGGCAGCGTGCTTTATGGACTCGAGACCGAGGCGCAACAAGGCGCAATTGACATCATCGATCCACATACGGGCCAGATGCGAAAGCTGGCCAAGCCGCAGTTCTCGGACATTCTGGGGATCTCGGGTGTCGAACGAAACGTGCCCTAGCTGCCGACCGGCCATGAGCCTGCCCTAGTCGCCGCCTGGCCGAACCGGGCCTAGTCGCCGCCTGGCCGAACCGGGCTTAGCCGCGGGCCTGGCCCTGGACCGGCGCTAGCTGCGCGTGGGCGCTTGCCGGAGCCTCGCCTCGGCGTCGATGAACTCGCGCTTTAGCCGCGCGCGGGTCAGCTCGTCGACGAAGCCACCGTCCAGCGCCTGAAGATTCATCGCCCAGATTTGCTCCCGCGAGCATCCCAGGACGCGATTGACAGTCTCGAACTCGCTGGTCAGCGTGATATTCGACACCGTACGCGAGTCCGTACTGATCGTGACCTTGATGCCTTGCTCATGAAAGCGCCTCAATGGATGCTCACGTAAGTTGCGCACGGCCTTCGTCTGGGCGTTGCTCGTGGGAGCCGTGTCGAGTTGGATGCGATTTTCTCGAATCAACGCGACGACTTCTGAGTCTTCCTGCGCCCGAACGCCGTGCCCGAGTCGAACGGCGCCCATGGCGATCGCTTGCCGGACGCTTTCTGGCCCGGCGGCCTCGCCGGCATGAATCGTGATGTTCAGGCCCAGCGAGCGCGCGACCCGAAAGGCGTCTTCGTGCAAGATCGGCGGATGGCCTGCCTCGTCGCCGGCGAGGTCGAATCCGACGACGCCCTCGTTCAGGTACCGACTGGCGACCTGCGCGAGCGACACGTTCTGTGCCGGCGGCATGTCACGCAATGCCGTGACGATGATGCCGCCCTCGAGTCCGAAGGCCTTTCGGCCGGCGGTCCAGCCGTTGAGAACGGCCCGGATGACGTCCGTCAGCGAAAGACCCTGCTGCACGTGCAGCCAGGGACCGTAGCGAATCTCGGCATAGCGCACGTTGTCGTTCTTCAGGTCTTCACAAAGCTCAAACGTAGCGCGTTCCAGCGCCGGCACGGTCTGCAGGACGGCGATTGGCAACTCGAAGTATTCGATGTACTCGACCAGCGATGCCGTGCTGTCGGTAGCCTGAAGAAAGTCTTTCAGTCTCTCTGGATCTTCAGTCGGAAGCGGCACCCCGCCCTGCCTGGCGAGCTCCAGCACCGTTTTCGGACGCACCGACCCATCGAGGTGTAGATGTAGCTCCGCCTTCGGGATCGCCTGAAAGTAGGAGGCGTCGTCCATCGAAGATTCCGCCGTATGCTACCAGCCGCCCTGTCGCCGCTACGGTTCACGACGCGCTCTTCTGGCTGGCCAGGTGGCCAGCTCCGCTAAGGGGTCTGCGCCCGGTCGAGCTCCGAACGCGCGGGTCCGCGCCGGATCCAGCTCCGGGCCAAGGGGTCTGCGCCCGGTCCAGCTCCGAACGCGCGGGTCCGCGCCGGATCCAGCTCCGGGCCAAGGCATCTGCGCCGGGTCGAGCTTCGGGCCAGGGGGTCCGCGCCGGAATTAGATCAGGCCGATCGCGCGCTGGCGGCCACCTTGAGGCCTGGCGGGATCGCCTTGAACCGTCCGTCCTTCTGACGTTCCAGCCTCCAGCCGCCTTCGTGCACCATCCGGTGATGCGGTCGACAGAGCAGCGCCAGGTTGGGCAGCGCCGTCGCCCCGCCCCTGGTCCACCAGACCAGATGATGTCCGTCGCACCAGCTGGGCCGTCGGCCGCAGGCCTTGAAGACACAGGCCCGATCCCGTGATTCGAGCGCCCGGCGGGTCGATGCCGGGAGGGTGCGGCTGGCGTGGTTGAGCTCATGGTCCAACTCTCCCTGGCCGGTGATGCGGATGAGCGCCGTGTCACAGGCATAGCGCTGCACCGTCTCGGCCGGGACCGTGCCGCCGCCCTCCAGCTCGCCCGCCGGCGCGCCCGGCACCCCGGCCAGGGTGTCGACGCTGGCCCGGATGATCAGCTGCGGCCGGGGGCCGGCGCCGTCGCGCTTGCCGGAGCCCTGCCGGCCGAGTTCGACCAGGGCATCGGCGCAGCGCTGGCCGTAGGTGCGCTCGTCATCCTTGATGGGCTTCATCAGGCCGCCGAGTGCCGTCCGCAGCGT
>DATBYO010000120.1:0-18907 GCA_036513655.1 Candidatus Dormiibacterota bacterium
CCCAGTCGGACACCGTCCCTCTCGAGATCGATGGCGTTTGCTGCTACAACTTCAAGGCCTCGGTCCAGAACGGCGGCCCGGGCCCGTGCCATGAGGGCGACGGGGAGGGCGACATGTCGGACGGTCGCGGCGGAACGGCGCATGTGCGCTTCGACGCGGATGCCTGCGAGGACGGCAATCCTGAATCGATCCAGGAGAACGATTCCAAGACCGGCGATAACTTCCAGTCCGACCGAATGACTGCGGTCAGCTACAACGACGCACTCTCGAACGTGACGATCCTCGGCACCGGCACGCACAACGGCAGCCCGGTGAGCTTCACCCTGGTCGCCGTGAATGGGGCCGCGGGCATTGGCAGCTACAGCTTGGTCTTGAGCGACGGTTATTCGGTCAACGGCACGCTGCTAAACGGCAGCATTCAGCTCCAGTAGGGAGGGAAACATGCGAATTCCGCTTCGCCGAACGTCCGTACCGGTGGTGGCCATCGTACTGCTCAGTGCCTTTTCAATCGTTGGACCGGCGCCGGCCGCGGCTGCGCCGCCGCCAACCGCGACGTTTAACCCTAACCTCGTGCTTCCGGGTAGTAACGGCGCGGCCGAACCGAGCATCAAGACCGATCGGTTCGGTCGTTCGTTCGTGATCGGGCCGACGGGGTCGCGATGCAACGCCATGCGAGTCAGCCACGACGGGTCGAGCGCGACGTTTCTTGGCGCGCCCGACCACACCCTGGGCGGTGGAGACTGCGATTGGGCGATCGGGCCTCAGGAAACCGGAGCGACGACCGATTCGAACATCGCGTACTCGAGCCTTGACAACCTGGCCAACATCACCGTCGGCAAGTCGTCCGACGGCGGGAACACCTTCGGTCCGCCCAACCCGGCAGCCGCGCAGATCGGCGGCGATGATCGGATGTGGATGGTGCCGGACCCCAAGCTGAACAGCAACGGGAAGAACACGGTCTTCCTCGACTACCACGACGTCAGCCTCGGTGATATCGAGATGAGCATCTCGACCGACGGCGGACAGACCTACGCGCAGAGCGGTCCGATCATCAACAACAGCGATGTACCCGTGGGCCAGTGGCAAGGCCTGGGGGCGCTGGCGGGCAACGAGCTGGGCAACCTCGTGGCGCGCCGAGACCCGGTCAGCCACGTCTTGACCCTCTACTCGATTTTCCAAACGCCCGACAGCCCAACGGACAACGTCATGCAAGGCGCAAACTCGACCGCCAACTTCAACCGCGTTTACGAAGCGGTTGGCACGGTGACGGACGAGCCGGCGCCGGTACTGCCGCTCATCAGCTGGCGCAACTACGAGATCTATCATGGCCCGACCGGCGTTCGGTACAACCGCATCTTCCCCATAACGGCAGTCGACGCCGTGGGACGCGTGTATGCGTTCTGGTCTGACGGCAACCAGATCGACGTCAAGACCGATGCGACCGGCGCTGGTTGGTCCGCGAGCGCCTCACCGCGGCACATCCCGAATCCGACTGGGGTCAACACCGCGATCATGCCCTGGGCCGAGGCCGGCGCGGGCAACATTGCCGACGTTGTCTTCTATGGTGCCTCGGGCGGCAGCGGCGCGCAGCCGAATCCGCAGGATGACCCCAATAACAGTTGGAACGCCTACATGGCCCAGACCGTCGACGGCGGTAGAACCTGGGGCGTGTTTAAGGCGAGCGACCACGTCATCCATCACGGCCCACTGTGCATCGATGGGCTCAATTGCAACCTGATTGGGAACCGCGATCGTACCATTCTTGACTTCTTCCAGGTGACCGTTGATCCGACGAACGGCGCGGCCGACATCGCCTACGCCGACGATCACGCCTCGCCAGGAAGCGCCGTCATGTACTACACGCGGCAGTGCACCGGGATCAGCGCGACCACCGGGGCGGCCCTGGTGAATGACTGCAAGGTGCCACCGCCCCCGCCGCCTCTGCCGCAGGGCACTACCTGCCCCGGACCCCAGGTCGTGGACTTCGTCGGCGACGCCCCGAACAACTACCCCGGCGGCGACGGCAGCAACATGGACAACCTGGATATCGTCAACGCCTTCTTCGGCACACCCGACGCCGGCCACATCCAGGTCACGCTGACAATCAATAACCTGACCGCGCCCCCTCCGCCAGTCAACATGCTCTCCGCCTACTGGACCGTGTATTGGACCTTTGGTGGGACGGAGTACTACGCGCAGGCCACCAGTAACGGCGTTGTCTATAGCTTCTCGGACGGAACCTATACCACCACCTTCAACCCGGTCGGAAGTCCGTCGGGAACCGTGACAACGGGGCATAACGGGACGATCGTGATGACCGTGCCACGAGGCGACGTCGGTACTCCTGCCAACGGCGCGACCCTGACCAACACGTTCGCGGACACGCACGGGTCCTTCACTGTTGGTGGCACCGGCGTCTACTACACGGCCGCCGCGGACCGCGCTCCGGACTACGGATACGGCGCCAGCTACGCAGTCGGGCAGACGTGCTCGCAACCGACACCGGTGCCCGCGAGCCTGACCCTGGCACCCAAGACGCAAACCGATACCACGGGCTCGCAGGCATGCGTAACCGCGACCGTCAAGGATGCCTCGGGCGCACCGATTGCGGGAGTCATGGTCCGCTTCTCGGTTGGTGGATCGGTCACAACCAGCGGCGCGGCCACAACCAACACCAGTGGCCAGGCCCAGTTCTGTTACACGGGTCCTTCCAAGCCTGGCAAGGACCAGGTGAAGGCTTACGCCGACACGAACAACAATGGGGTTCAGGATCCTGGTGAGCCCTCTGACACCGCGACCGTCACGTGGGTGTCCCCCGCTCCGCCCCCGTGCCACGAAGGCGACGGCGAAGGGGATGTTCACGGATCGCAGTCGGGTACGGCCCATGTCAGCTCCGACGAGGACAGCTGCGAGGACCAGGACCAGGAGCAGGTCAAGTCGCAAGATCCCGGCGCGAACAAGGATTTTCAGTCCACACAGATCCAATCCGTGCAATTCGATGACGCAACGAAGACGGTGACGATCTTCGGGCTTGGGGTAAGTGGCGGAAACCCCGTGTCCTTCGTCTTGGTTGAAACCGCGACTGGACCCAACACGCCTGGCAGCGTCAGTCTCAGCCTGAGCGACGGGTATGTGCTAGCCAGCAACTTGTTGAGCGGCTCGATCACCCTGCAATAACCGCGTTTGTCCTCTACCTCCTCTAAGAGAGGTCGGGCTTGACCGGCCTCTCTTTTTGTCAGACTTACAGCATGTGCCGAAGCATCAAGACCCTCCGCCGACGCGACGTAAAGCCGACCGACCAGGAAATTCACGACGCCGCCCTGCAGTTTGTCCGGAAGATCAGCGGCTACCGAGCCCCGTCGCGCGCCAACACGGCGCCGTTCGAGGCAGCGGTACGCGACGTCAGCGCCAGCTCCCGGCGTCTGCTCGACGCGCTGACTTAGGAAGGCGCCAGCGGAAGCCGAAGTACGAAGCTGGAGCCCTTTTCCGGCCGGCTCGACTGGAGCTGCAGCGAGCCGCCCATCTGCTCGGCCAGGCCGCGACTGAGGTAGAGTCCGAGGCCGCTCCCCGGTTTCTCCAACGCAAACCGGTCGCTCCCCCGGACGAATCGTTTGAAGATCCGGCCCTGGTCGTCGGGTGAGATCCCGTTGCCGTCGTCGGCGATCGTGACCGCGACCTGATCCGCATCCCGCCGCGCCGAGAGCCGGATGGATGGCGGATGCTCACTATAGGTGAGCGCATTATTGAGGAGGTTATCGAGAATCTTGCCGGCCAGCACTCGATCGGCCAGCACCGCCACGTCAGCGCCAGGCTCGATCTGCAGCGTAGCCTTGACCAGCTCGGCGCGCGGGCGGGCGCGCGACACCGCCTCCTGCAGGGCGTCGTTGACCGCGAATGGTTCGGCTTTCGGCGTGATGGCCTTGCCCTCGAGGCGGGCTACGGTCAGCAGCTCGTCCGCGAGTGCTTTGGCTTCCTCGGTCTTTCGCTGCGCCGTTTGGAGGACGTCCCTGAGAGCCGCCGGTAGCTCACCAAAGGCCCCCTCCAGCGCCATTCCGAGGTAGCCGCTCGCCACCGTGAGCGGCGCGCGCAGCTCGTGGACCGCAATGCTCATGAACTCGCTCTTCGCCTGCTCCGCCTCCTGGGCTCGCGCGATCAGGCGGGCGTTGCGCAGCAGGAGCGCGCCAAGCGTGGAAAAATGCTGCAGGGATTGGACTGCGACCGGATCGAACGGCTCATCCGTCTTTCGGCCCATGGCCAACAGTCCGATCGTCTCGCCGCCGACGGCCAGCGGAGCGACCAGGAAGCGTCGATACGGCTGCACCACGGACTCGAGGCCTTCAGGCGCGCCGGTGTATTCGGCCGCGGTCAACTCGACCGTGCGCCCTTGTGAGACCCCGGTCAGCACCTTCGGCATCAGCGGCCAGCGGGTGCCAACGAGCTCGCCCGTCGGGGTCGATTCGATCACCATATCCGTGCCGTCGAGCCGCGCAAGCGACGTGCCGTCGGCATCAACCGATGCGCCAGCCCGCTGCAAAAGGCGGCGCAGCACCTCGTCCAACTCCACCTGGCTGGCAACATCCTCGGCCGCATCCACTGCCGCGCGCAGCCGCGCGGCGGTTTCGTCGGCGCGCTTTCGTGCCGCCTCGCCCTCTTCGAACAGCCGGGCGTTGCGCAGCGCGAGCCCGGAGATCGTCCCCAGCAGCGTCAACGTCGCCAGGTCCGCCGAGGTGAACGCCCGATCCTGGTAGCGGCTGAACACCAGCATGCCGATGGCCCTCCCGCCATGAACCAGTGGGACGACCGCTACGTGCCGCACGCTGGTGAGCGCTTCTCGGAACTCCGGCGCGGCCCTGTCGGCAGCCAATTGACCGCCGAAGGTGGGCTGCAAGGAATCGATCGCCTTTTGCACCAAGGGCTGTCCCTCGAAATAGTCGAGCGAGTAGCGCTGCCCTACCCAGGTCAGCTCGCCGGCGCGGCCGTAGGTGGCTTCGATCACGACGTGGTCACCGACCAGGCTGGAGAGAGTGGCTCGATCCGCCTGGACGGCGTGGGTGCCGCGCTCCAGGATTCGGGCGATCACCTCCCGCGGATCGAGGGACCCGGCGACGTCGAGGGCGATCTGGATGAGTTCGCCAAGATCTTGGTTTGGCTCAGGCGCCAACATACAGGCCGAAACATTACCGCAAGTGAAGGGGAACGTCGGCCCCCACCCTGCCCTCCCCGGAGGGGGAGGGAGGGAGACGCTCGGCGGCGAGCTTTACCGGGTTGCGAAGGCGAAGAGGGGGTTCGGCTTACCGCTCTCGGCGTATTGCTTGAGCCGCTCGACGACGAGGCCCCAGGTGTAGTTGATCGAGCCCAGGTCGTCCTGCGAGACCTTGTCCGACCAATCCGCGTGCCGGAACACGACCCCGGTCTCGCCGTTTTCGGCGGGGGAGATGTCCCAGGTCACGGTCGTCCCATCCCAATTGGGGAAGTCCGCGAGTGCCGTCCACTTGACGCGCTTTCCCGGGTTCAACTCGTCGATTCGCATCCGCTGGGTCGGGCCGCCAAACCCGAAGCTCGCGACGGCGCCGACTTTCGCGTCGGCCTTGCTCTCGGAGGTCCAGAACGATGCCAGGCCTCTGGCGGTGGAAACGGCGTCGTAAATCGCCTCGGATGTCGCCTTGATGTTCACCTGATGTACGAGCGGAGCGGCCATGCTAGTATCCTCCTAAAGGAATGGCTTAATTTAGCAACAGCTTAAATAAGCCGAACCAGGAATGCAAGCACGAACTCGCACCAGCGCGACCCCGCTCGAAGCCGCCATGGGGGCCATCGCCAGCCCACGACGGCGCCAGATCCTGCGGCTGGTCTGGAATGCCGAGCGCTCGGCCGGCGACATCGCGGCTACCGTCGACGACGTGAGCTGGCCGGCAGTTTCGCAGAACCTACGACTGCTCAAGAACTCCGGCTTGATCACGGAGCGCCGCGAGGGGACCCACCGGTACTACCGGGCGGACCGCCGTGCGCTAGGCCCGCTGGAAGTCGTCCTTCGGCAGATGTGGACGCGCGACCTGGGCCGGCTCCGCGAGCTCGCCGAAGAGGAAGCCCGTTCCCGCAGGACGCGACATGATTGAGGACCTGACGGGCGCGATAGAGATCACGCAACGGATCGAGGCGCCACCGGAAATCGTGTTCGCTTATCTGACCGACAGCCGCCGCTTCGTGAAATGGATGGGTGTGGGCGCCGAGCTCGACGCGCGGCCTGGCGGGCGTTACCGGATCGATGTCGACGGCGAACACATTGCGAGTGGTGAATACCGGGAAGTCGATCCGCCGCGCCGCCTGGTGATGAGCTGGGGTTGGGAGGGCCATCCGACCGTCCCGCCCGGATCGACGACGGTCGAGATCACGCTGACGCCCGAGCACGGTGCGACCGTGCTCCGGCTCCGCCATCTCGGACTGCCTGACGAAGGCGAACGTCGCCAGCACACGGAAGGGTGGAGGCTGTATATGAGTCAACTCGCTGGTGTCCCTACCCTGCCCTCCCCCGGAGGGAGAGGAAACGAAAGGCCCTAGCGCATCGGGGTGTGCAGGTCGGGGCCCAGCTTCCGCACCGCCTCCCCAGTACCGCGATAGAACGTCGGATACGCGTAGATCAAATGGCGCAGCTCGTCACTGGGAATCTGCATCTTGATGGCGAGCTCGAAGATGCCGAGAAGATCGCCGCCCCGCGGACCCATCGTGGTGGCCCCGACCAGCACTCCGCGGTCGGCGTCCTCGACGACTTTGATGAACCCATCATTGCCCGGTCCGTGGATCCAGCCGCGGGACGTGACCGATGCCTTCTGAATCCCGGTCCTCACGTTGATCCCCCTCTTTCTCGCCTGTTCCTCGGTGAGGCCGGCGGCGCCGACCTCGGGATCGGTGAACGTGACCCGTGGTTTCGCGCGGTAATCGGCACCGGGACCGGGCTTGCCCAGGATGTCGTCGATCGCAATACCGGCGTGGTAGATCGCCATGTGGGTGAAGCCGCCGCTCACGGTCACGTCGCCGATCGCCCAGAGCCGCTCACCGATTCGGAGATGGTCATCCGGTTCGAGGAGATGCGCCGATGGATCGAGGCCGACTGTTTCCAGGCCGATGTCTCGTAGGTTGGCGCGCCTTCCCGTCGCGACCAGGAGTGCCGCACCCGTTACTTGCCGCCCGCCGTCGAGATTGATCGCGATCGCATCATCGTGCTGCTCGACCGACTGAACCGGGCTCTTGAGGAAGAGCTGAATGCCGTCGCGTTGCAGCACGGCGCCAAGCACCGCGCTCGCCTCGGGCTCTTCCATCGCAAGTACCCGGTCCATGCCCTCGACGATCGAGACCTTGACCCCGAAGCGAGCGAAGACCTGCGAGAGTTCGACGCCAATCGCACCACCCCCGAGGATGACCAGGGATTTCGGTAGCTGCTCGACCTTAACGGCCTCGCGGTTTGTCCAGTACTTCACGCGGTCGAGCCCTGGGATCGGCGGCACCGCCGGAGATGTCCCAGTCGCGATCACGATCGCGCGCGAGGCCTCGTAGGTGGTGCCGTTGACCGAAACTTTGCCGGTGCCGGCGAGCTTCCCGGCCCCGCGAACGAAATGACCGCCCTTGCGCTCGAATCGCTCGACGGCCACCCGGTCGTCCCAATTGTCCGTGGCCACGTCGCGGATGCGTCGTGCCACAGGCTTCCAGTCCGGTTTCACGATCGAGTCCCCGGCGAAGCCGGGAATGCGGCGGCCCTCGGCTAGCATGTCGTCGGCGCGGATCATCATCTTCGTGGGGATACAACCGAAGTAGGGGCACTCGCCCCCGACCAAGCTGCTCTCGATACCGATTACCTTCAGGCCGTTGTCGGCAAGAGAGTTGGCAACTTCCTCGCCGCCAACGCCCATGCCGAGGACGATGACGTCGACGCGCTCATCCATTACCCGCTCACCTTTTGGGCGGGCTCAATTTCCATCGCATAGGCGACGGCTTGTTCGAGGCTCATCGCCTGCCCCTCGGCCCAGACTCGCGCCGCGTCGTCGTCGGTGAGCCCCTCCCTGCCGGTGCGACGTTCCTCCTCACGAAGCAAGCGCCCCAGGCCGGTGCCGCTGCTTATCTGATGGGCACTCGCCGCGGCCCACAGCCGACCGGCGCGCTCAAAATCGCCATCCTGGCGTGCCAGCGCGGAGAGATTGTCGAGTTGCAGAACCATCCCGGGTACGTCACCGGCGGCGGAGAAAAGGTGGATGGCTTCAAGCCAACAAGCGCGTGCACCTTGGAGGTCGCCGAGATTGAATCTGACCAAGCCGAGCGTGTGAATGGACCAGCCGAGACCGAAGCGGTCATCCAGCTTGCGATTCAATGCCACGGCCTCTTCCAGCACCGGCCGAGCGTCCGCATACTCCTTGTTGAAGAAATACGCATTGCCGATCCCCCAGAGGGCCCTCGCGACGCCCGTCTGGTCGCCGATCTTGCGGAACAGCGGAAGCGCTTCCGCCAGCATCGGCTTGGCCTCGGCGATGGCCGCCCGGCCGACTACCCTCGGAAAGGCGGCGTTGTACAACGCATTGGCGAGTGCCCGGTCGTCTCCCAGGGTGCGGGTGAGTGCGAGACACTCGTCGTAAAAACGCTGGGCGATCTCCATGTCCGCCTGCCAGTAGGCCAGCCCGCCGGCCGCCTCGAGGGCGGCCAACCGTTCCTTTGGGAAGTGGCCGCTGTCGGGCATCGCGAGCACGCCATCCATGCGACGACGGCCCTCATGCAGGTGGCCGCGCATCTGCCAGAACCGCCAC
The DNA here is from genome assembly GCA_036513655.1 of Candidatus Dormiibacterota bacterium. GTDB lineage: Bacteria > Chloroflexota > Dormibacteria > CF-121 > CF-121 > CF-13. The sequence continues at coordinate 8,790 of DATBYO010000120.1, forward strand.
AGGCCGGTTGAAAGCTCCATCGCGCTCCGGGCGTCACCGGACGCGACCGTCCAGTCCAGGGCAGCCCGAAAGTTATCGTGGTCCTCCTCGAGACGATCGAGCCACTCCTTTCGCCGTGGCCCAAAGAGGTGCGGCTGCGCCTGCTGCGCGAGCGCGATGAAGGCCTTGACGTGACGGTCGCAAATCAGCTGGGCTTCGCCGCTTTCCTCGAGCCGCTCCATGGCGAAGTCGCGGATGGTTTGGAGCATCAGAAAGCGCGGCTCATCGAAGTCGGGAAGGCGCCGGAGCAGGCTCTGGTCAGCCAGCTGATCGAGCGACTCGACGACATCCCCGCCGACGTCCTCTGCCGGGCCGCAGACCGGCTCCAGCTGCTCCAGGTTGCCACCGCGGGCGAAGACCGAGAAACGGGCGAGGAGGCGCCGGCCGCCCGCGTCGAGCATGTCATAACTCCAGAGAATCGCGCCGCGGAGTGTCTGCTGCCGAGCCGGAGCGTCTCGTGCCCCGCTGCCGAGGGCGCTAAGCGATTTCTCCAGCCGGCTCAGGAGTGCCTGCGGAGAGAAGAGCTTGACGCGCGCCGCGGCAAGTTCGATCGCCAGCGGCAGTCCGTCGACCCGTTGGCAGATCCCCGCAATCGCCGGCGCATTCTCATTGGTCGCGCGGAAATCGGGCTTCACCGCGACGGCTCGCTCGATGAAGAGCCGCACCGCTTCGAACTGCGAGAGGGCGGCCAGTCCCGGGAGGGCCTTGAGGTCGGGCAGCCCGAGTGGAGGAACGGGGAACTCCTGCTCGCCCGAGACTCGCAGCACCGTGCGGCTGCTGACCAGTACGCGCAGCCCCACACTTCCCTCGAGCAGTTGGGTCGCGACGGGTGCAGCTGCCAGCACCTGCTCGAAGTTGTCGAGCACCAGCAGCGTTTGTTTTTCTCGAAGGTGATCGAGAAGCGCGTCGATCGGCCGGCGGCTGCCCGTCGTCGAGATGGCAAGCGCCTGCGCGATCGCGGAGGCGACCAGTTCGGGGTCGTGAACGGCACTGAGTGGCACAAAGTAGACACCGTCGGAGAACTGGTCCAGGAGCTCCGCCGCGATCTCAAGACTGAGGCGCGTCTTGCCTGTTCCGCCCGGTCCGGTCAGGGTCAGCAGCCGGGATCGGGCCAGCAGCTGTTTGGCCTCGCGGACCTGGTCATCGCGGCCGATGAAGCTCGTCAACTGGGTGGGCAGGTTGTTCGGCGTCGCCTCGAGCGTCTTGAGCGGTGGAAACTCGGCGGGGAGACTCTCGACGGTGAGCTGGAAAAGGCGTTCGGGCCGCGCCAGGTCCTTGAGCCGATGCATGCCGAGGTCTTTCAGGGTCAGCCCGGGTGGCAGCGCGTGGTCGACCAGCGCCCGCGTGGTTTCGGACACCAGCACCTGCCCCCCGTGGCCGGCGCTCGCGACCCGGGCGGCGCGATGGACGTCCAGCCCGAGATATTCGTTGCCGACGAGCGTCGCCTCCCCGGTGTGCAGACCGATCCGGACCCGGACCTGCCCGCCGTCCGGCCAGGCGTGCGCGTGCAACCCCTTCTGCACGGCCGCCGCGCCGGCGCATGCCTCGAGCGCACTACCGAACACGATGAAGAAGGAATCGCCCTCGGTTCGCAGCTCGTGGCCGCCGTTGGCGGCGAGCGCCTCCCGCTGGATCGTGTGATGGGCCAGGAGGACCTCCGGATATCGCTCACCGAGCTGCTGGATCAACCGTGTCGACCCCTCGATATCGCTGAAGAAGAACGTGACCGTGCCGGTGGGCAGCTTGGTCATGCGGGCGACGCGGCCCCGCTCAACACCAGCTCAAGGAGCTTGCGCAGTTCGCCCTGGTAATCGGGCCCGGTGAAGTCGAGCAGTGGATCCGGCGCCAGGGCATGTTCAACGACGGAACCGTCCTTGCGGACGTAGACGACCGGGTAGGGATTATCCCGGCCGTTCGCCTCGAGCGTGGCGGCCACCGCGTCGCCACCACCCGAGTCAAGAAAATATTGCAGCGGGACGATGCCTTCGTCGCTGATCCCGGTGTTGCGATCGAGATTGATCACGCGGGCCAGGTAGGCGCGCTGGTGCCAGAGCTCCGGGCCATTGCTGAGCTGCTCGAGCAGGTAGGGGACCAGGCCCGCGGCGTCAAGGCGCTCGCGCGTTGCCGGCACGCCGAACTTCGTTTCGGCCAGGTGCCGGGCGAGGACTCGCGCGTTGTAGCGATATCCCTGCACGGCGCCGGAATTGCTCGGGATGCCATGCTTCTTGAGGCCCTTGGCGCCCTGGGTGATCGTGCCCGCGAAGAAGATGCCCGGCACCGTGGCGCTTTCCCAGAAGGGTGTCTGGGCGGGAAGCCCACTCTGGCCGAAGGTCGCGACCCCCAGCGTCGAGAGATCGCGCAGCGGGGTGATGAACCCGGTGGCCGCGATCACGTCGTCGGCTTCGAAGGCTCGCTCCCGGCCTTCGTGCGGGCTGCGCGTTTGCACCCTATAGACCGCGCCCTGGCGGGCGACACTTTCGATCGTCGTGTCGAGGATGAGCACGCCGCCGGCCAGTACGGCGTCCTCGTAGGGCTGGACGTATCGGGCGCGCACGCCGACCAATGTGTGGGTATCGACGGAGAGCTTCGTCGGGCTCGGCGAGGCCAGCACGAGCTGGCGCGCCCACGGCAGCAGGCCGCTGGCAATCTCGAAGCCGGAGTTCTGCTTGCCGATGATGAACACCCGGCGGTCTCGATAGGTCTCGACGGGCCGGAAGTCGCCGTAATGCGGCGCCAACTCCAGGCCGGGGATCGGCGGGCGGAAGGGCTGCGCCACGCCCACGGCAAAGACGACGACCGGCGCCCGATACTCCCCGTCTGACGTGGTCAGCACGAAGTCTTGGCCCCCACCCTGCCCTCCTCCGCCAGCGGGGGAGGGAATTACCTTTGTCGATTCCCAGCGACAGCCAAAGCGCACCTGGATGCCGGTCCGCTCGGCAAACAGTTCCAGGCCGCGTTGCATCTCCGGCCTCGAGGGGAAGTACGAGGTCCCATCCATCAACGCGGGCATGACGGCGCGCTGAGGCTCATCGTCCGCGAGAAGGCTGTTCCAATCGAAGCGCTCGTACGCGCGAGACGTTCGCTCGACAACCGTGTGCGGCTTCGTCCAACTGAGCATCCGCTGAAAGACCGGCCACCGGCGGAACATCCCACCGGGCGCCGGGTCGTCGGAGAGGACAGCATGGTCGATGCCCAAACGGCGCAACGAATAGCTCAGCTGCAGGCCGCCCGGACCGCTGCCCACGATGACGAGTCGATAACGGCCGGGAGGAAAGGGTTTCTGCGCTAACTCAGCCACTTGGTTGTGTTCTTGACCTTTCGCGCCTCCCCCTGCAGCAGGCGATACATGACCCGTGGGTGAGCCGTGAGGAATCCCTCGAGCTGCGCGGCGGGCAGGACGAGGCAGCGCAGGGCCTTGGTCGCGACGATGTCGGCGACCGGCACCTCGCCCAGGAGGCAGGAGATCTCTCCGAAGAAGTCCCCGGCCTTCAGGCTGCTGCGATCTGCCCCGTTCACCCGGATGGCGGCGGTTCCCTCGAGGATGATGTAGAAGCCCGATCCGCTGACACCCTGGCGGAGAATTCGCTCGCCTTCGCCAAAGAAGGCTTCGTCAAAAATGTGGGCGACTTCCTCGAGCTGTGGCCCGGTCAGGTCGGCAAAAAGCGAAAAGGCCGCGATCGTGTTGACGACGTCGTCGCGGACCGCCATTACACGCCCTCCTTTAGGGGCTCTGCCGTGCTCGTCGCGACCCGTGGTGCTGGCGCCTTACTCGGGTCCCGGATGCCGACCGCGTTGACGATGGCGCCCAGGATGAGGAGCGCGGCGCCGACCATCATCGCCAGGTGGAAGGAGGCGGTCGATGCGTCACGCACGAGAGTGCCCATCAGGCCCGGGATGCCGGAAGGGTTGAGCGGGCTCACCAGTTTGCGGAAGGCGGGATCGTTGACGTTGACATCGGCACGACGCGCCGCGATGTAACTGTAGAAGCTGGCGGTGATGAAGACGAAGACCAGGGCGCCCGCGAGCTGTGGGCCGACCCTCGAGATGGCATTGTTGATCGCCGACCCGAGCCCCGCGTTGTGCGCCGGCACGGATCGCATCAGCGCTGTTGTGAGTGGGGCGACCAGCATGGAAAGCCCCAGACCGAAGATGATTCCTCCCGGCAGGAGATCGATGACATACGACAGCGGCGGCAGGAAGGTCGAGGGGTTCTGTGGTTCGAGGTGCCAGGGGACGCTGCCCGCCGGCATGCGCGCATACCACAGAACGCCGAGCGCCATGATCACCGGGCCGACCGCCATGAACATTCGCGATCCAGTCCGGCCCGAGAGTGCGCCGAACCGAGCCGAGAGAAAGGTCAGAAACAGGGACCCCGGGATGCCGGCGAGCCCCGCCGCGGCGGCCGTGTAGCCGAGCGTTCCCTGCAGGAAGAGCGTCAGGTAATAGAAGGTGACATAGAGCGCCCCGTAGATCAGGAGTGTCGAGATATTCGTGACCGTGAAGTTGCGCGAGCGGAAGAGCGAAAGGGGAATCAGTGGATGCGCTGCCCGCGCCATGTAGAAGGGGAGCGCGATCGTACAGATGACGCCGACGGCCAGCGCCGCGTAGCCGAGCGGATCCTGCCAGTCGCGCTGCTGGCCGTAGATCGTGCCAAAGGCGAGCCCTCCCACCGCCAGCGCCACGATCGCGGACCCCAGCCAGTCGAAGTGGGCGCCGGACGTTTCGTCACGGCTTTCGGGGACGTGCACGTAGGTGGCCCACAACGCAATCACGATCAGGGGCACGTTGATCAGGAACGCCGCCCGCCAGGAGATCGTGTCAACCAGGAGGCCGCCGACGAAGGGGCCGAGGATGGTCGTCGCGCCCGAGGCGCCGGCCCAGAGGCCGAACGCCCGGCCCTGCGCCTCCCCTTCGAAGTTGGCCGTGATCAGCGCCAGTGATCCCGGCACGAGCACGGCGCCCGCCACACCCTGGAGAATCCGAAAGAGCACGAGCAGCTCCATGTTGGGGGCGAGTCCGCAGAGCACCGAGGTGATGCCGAAGCCGACCAGGCCGTAAAGGAACATCCGCTTGCGGCCGTAGTAATCGCTCAGCGCGCCCGCCAGGATCAGCAGCGCGCTGAGGCTAAGCAGGTAGGCGTTGTAGACGTAGGACTGGCCCTCGAGCACGCCGAACCAGAGTCGTGGGAGGTCCCGGCCGATGCGGGGGAGGGCGACGTTGACGACGGTGGAGTCGAGGAAGACGATCCCCGACCCGAGCACAGCGGCAACCAGGATCCAGCGGCGCCGGTCGGTCATGTATGCCTCCTTGGGTCTTGGCAGATTCTAAAACCCGCCCGGGATCCGTGTCAGCGCCGAACGGAGGCGGCTGCTCTGGCTCCTACCGCAATGTTGTCGAGCCGCACAAGCCCCCAGCCCTCGGTGAGGTGCGGATCGGTGCGCAACTCGCCGTCGACGACATCCAATCCGAGCGCGGTGCGCAGGGCCAGCAGCGGTGCGCCGGCGGCCCAGGCCTGTGGACGGGAGGCGGTCGGATACTCGACGGGCGCTCCCGTCTCGTCGCGCGAAAAGCCGGCAAAGACTTCGGGCAGGCGGTACTCGAACGCCTCGGCGGCCTGGACGAGCATCAAGGCCAGGTGCGACGCCTGCTCGCGATGCCCGTAGCGGCGCATTCCTTCGGCCACGAATGCGGTGTCGTGCGGCCAGACCGTGCCGTCGTGGTACTCGATGGGGTTGTAGCCGGCGTCGTTCGCCGACATGGTTCGGATGCCCCAGCCGGTGAACATCTCGGGCGACATCAGCCGCTTCACCATCATGGCGGCACGGTCGTCCGGCACGATGCCGGACCAGAGCAGGTGCCCGACGTTCGAGCTCATGGCGTCGACCTGCCGCTTTTCGCCGTCGAGGGCGAGCGCGTAATGGCCGCGGGCCTCGATCCAGTAATCGCGGTTGAAGCGCTCCCGGAGCATCGCCGCATCGCGCTCCAACCGGTCTGCTAATTGAAGATCGTCCCAGACGTCGCGCGCCAGCCGAGCCATCCGTACGCGCGCGTCGTAGGCGTACCCCTGGATCTCACACGTCGCGATCGGCCCCGTCGCCACGGTGCCGTCTTTGAAGAGGATCGAATTCCAGGAGTCCTTCCAGCACTGGTTGGCCAGGCCTTCCTTTGACCGAGTCTGGTACTCGAGGTAGCCGTCGCCATCGCGGTCGCCGTGTCCTTCGATCCACTCGAGCGCCTTCATGGCGGCCGGCTGCAGGCGTCGAACGAAGTCGCGGTCGCCGGCCCAGCGTGCATATTCGTCGAGCAGGATCAGGAAGAGCGGCGTCGCATCGTGGGTGCCGTAATAGGGACTATGCGGCCGCTCGCCGAGCACGGTGAGCTCGCCGAGTCGCAGCTCGTGCAGGATCTTCCCCGGCTCGGCATCGCGGAAGTCGTCGAAGTCGCGAGCCTGCCAGGCGGTCAATGCCTCCAGCGTGGTCCGTGCCAGGTGGGGCTGGAAGGGAAGTGCCTGGTATGCGGTGATCAGGCTGTCGCGTCCGAACAGAGCCATGAACCACGGCAGGCCGGCAGCGGGCAGGGAATAGGAAAGTGTCTTGAGCGGGCGAAACCGAAGTGCGGCCAGGTCGATGAGGCTCTGGCGGTAGGTGTGGCGCAGGACGTCGTTGTCGGTGGCGAGCGTTGGCGCCTGCGCCATCCACTGCTCGAACGTAGTCGGCATATCCGGCTTGGGATTGCCGAACGTGCGGTCACCGTGCTCCAGCCGGTTGAGCTCGCCGTCGCGGACCGGAATGACATCGATGCAGGTTCGCCACGACCCGCGCGGCTCCAGGTGCAGCTCAATCTGAGCCCGCTCGAGTCCGACGGAAAAGTTCTCGCTGAATTCGATGACGGTGTCACGCCGGAACGAATCCCGCGTATAGGTCAAGGTCACCTGGTTGGGACCCAGCTCCGTGCGTAGCTGCCCTCGCTTCGGGATCCGGTCCTTGACCTCAAAGAGATCCGCGAAATCGCTCCCGTACTCGACCTCGATCGTGACCGTCTGCGAGCGGTCACTGTGGTTCTGGACGACCAAATCCTCGTGGACGCCGCGAGCCACGAAGCGGTCCCGGCGGACCGAGATGGGCGGGTTCTCCCCGACGCTGACACTCGCCAACGTGGCGAAGATCGACGCCGAATAGTAGTCGACCGTTCGGCTGGTCAGGACATGCATGGGCTGGCCGTTGAGCCGCAGCCGCCAGGTGGAGAGCTGGCGCATGTCGGCATGAAAGAAGCCATTGGCATCCTCGCCCGGCTCGACGTCACCTGCCGCATCGGAGACAAAGAAGGTGTTTCCATCGAGCACCGTCAGGGTGCCGGCCATCGACCTAGAGTACTCACATGGCCAGAATCAACGTTCGCGAGCTCCAAACACCCATCCGGCAGCGCTACAAGGACGACCCGCAGGCGGCCCAGATTCGGCTCAGGGTGCGGAGCACCCAGTCGGATCTCGCCGATCCGCTGCATTGCGCCGCCCTGCCGGTAACCACCCCCGACATCACCTGGAGATCGGGCGCCCACCCGGCCGTCGGCGGCACGGGCGACGTGCCATGCTCCGGCGACCTGCTGCTTGGGGCCCTGGCCGCCTGCCAGGAGACCACGATCAGAATGGTGGCGGCGAACATGGGAATCGAACTCGCGTCCCTGGAGGTCGAGATCGAAGCCGATTGGGACGCACGCGGCACGCTCGCGATGGGCGATTACCCGATCGGCCTCACCGGGATCCGCAGCAGGACCCGGGTCACCGTCCCTGCGGACGTCAAGGGCGAGCGGGCGGAGCGGCTGTTGCGGAGCGCGGAAAAGTATTGCGTCGTGCTCAATACGCTGCGAAACGGGGTTCCGGTTGAATCCGCCTTCTCCCTGAATCAGGCGGGCTCGCCGGGGGTGACCAACCGCGATTCATAGGCGGCGACCACCGCCTGGACGCGGTTCTCGACATGAAGCTTGTCGAGGATGTGTGCGACATGCGTCTTTACTGTCGCCTCGCTGACGAAGAGCTGTTCGCCGATCGCCTGGTTGGCCAGCCCCTGGGCCATCAGGCGAAGGACCTCAACCTCCCGTTCGGTGAGGGAGGAGAGGTCGCGGCTCAGTTCGCTGCCACGCGAGGCATAGCGCTCGATCAGCCGACGGGTGATCGATGGGGCGAGCAGCGCGTCGCCGGCCGCCACCAGTCGGACGGACGCGATCAACTGCTCGGGCGTGACGTCCTTGAGGAGGAAGCCGCAGGCACCGACGCGCAAGGCGGCGTAAACATACTCGTCGAGATCGAAGGTCGTCAGCATGACGATTCGACAGCCGCTCAGCCCGTCCGCCAGGATCCGTCGGGTTGCCTCGAGGCCATCCATCCGCGGCATTCGGATATCCATCAGGACCACCTCGGGTCGGTGCCGCCGAGCCAGGGCGACCGCCTGTTCACCATCGGGGGCCTCGCCGACGACGGCGAAGTCGGGTTGCGACTCGAGGATCAGGCGGAACCCGGCCCGGACGAGCGACTGGTCGTCGACGATCAAGACGCGCGTGGTCACGCTGGATCGACAGGCAGACGGGCAAGAACGGCATAACCGCCCTCGCGACGCCTGCCCGCTTCCACCGTCCCGCCGAACAGCGCCACCCGCTCCTGCATGCCGACCAGGCCGCGCCCGATTCCGTCGGCCGGTGTTGAAACCGTTCCCGCGTCGATGACCTCGATCTCGAGTCCGTCCGGCGTGTTCCGTACGACGACCTCAGTGCGCGCGCCGCCGGCGTATTTCAGCGCGTTCGTCAGCGCCTCCTGCACGATGCGGTAGGCAGCGACGTCGACGCCGGGCGGCAATGCCTGGGGAGGGCCCTCGACGCGCAACTCGACCGGCAGGCCTGCTTCTCTCACCCGGGCAATCAGGGCGTCGAGGCCGGCCATCCCCGGCTGGGGGGCGAGCGGCGGCGCCTCACTGCCGTTTTCGCCCAGCACGCCGAGGAGCCGGCGCAGCTCGGCCATCGCCTCATGGCCGCTCGCTTCGACCGCCAGCAGGGACTGACGCGCCGCATCCGGCTTGTCGTCCATCACTTTTCGCGCGGCGCCGGCCTGAACGACCATGACGCTGACGCTGTGTGCGACCACGTCGTGCAGCTCGCGCGCGATATGGCGACGCTCCGTCTCGGCGGCGGCGGCCACCGCCTCGCCGCGTTCTTGCTCGAGCTGATGCGCTCGCTCCCGCTGCTGGTCGGCTTGCCGCTGCCTGTTCGCGATCTCATTACCGGCCAGGTATGAGGCTCCCAGGAGGGCTAAGGGCAACACCTCACCTGGAACAGGCAGCGCCGAGGATCCATTGCCCCCGCTGTTGTACTCGATGGCGATGCCAGCCGCGCTGAAAACAATTAGGAGACTGGCAGTCATCCGATGCCGCGTGTAGATCCCGAGTGACACGGCGGCGATGAGCACCGCGACAAGTCCAGCTAAACCAATGGTATTCCCGCCCAGCGCGATTCCGGCCACGCCGATGACAAACACGGCGATTGGCCAGCGGCGGCGGACCAGCAACGGAAGGGTGCAGAGAAGAACGGCCGGCGTGAGATTGCGGGCGTTGAGACCCTCGCCCATGGCCCACGCCGCCAGGCCCAGCGCGAGGACCACGTCGAACCCACGGATGTCGAGCCGGCGGGCGAGCGTGGCGAGCTGCCGCACAATTGGACTGTAGCGAGCGGTGTCGTGGCGTGCATCCGCCGGCGGGATGATTCCCGGTCAGTAGCGGGGATGAAGGGTATTCGAAATCGTTCCAGCGGCCGAGCCGAATTCGTTCCAGGGATGGACGGCACCGCCGCCGATCGGCCATAGGCTGCGCCCATCACATCGTCCGGGCGACGGCGCCCCGAAGGAGCGTGCAATGGGACAGCTGGTTGAGCTCACCAACGTGAGCAAGGTTTACAGCGGCGATCGACAGAACGTCGCGCTCGACTCGGTGTCGTTCGGCATTCAAGCCGGCCAGGTGACAGCGATCATGGGGCCGTCTGGGAGCGGTAAGTCCACCCTCCTCAACGTGATTGGTGGGCTCGACCGGCCGACGAAA
>DATBYO010000121.1:0-33395 GCA_036513655.1 Candidatus Dormiibacterota bacterium
GAGAGCGACGCGGCCGGCTCCTGCCGTCGCTCGCGCACGATCGGGAACGTGTCACAGACCGCCTGCAGTCGCCGCTCGACCAGTTGCCGGTCGTGCACCGTGTAGGCCCCCATCCGAACGTTCTCCCATACGGTCATCGTCGGGAAGAGGCTGCGTTCCTGCGGGACCTGGACGATCCCACGGTGGAGGATGGCGCGGGGGCTGAGCCCGCCGATCGAGGCGCCGCGAAACCGTACCTGGCCGAGGCGCGGTCGCAGCAGGCCGCTGACCACGCGCAACACCGTCGATTTGCCGGCGCCGTTGGGACCGACGATGCAGGTGATGGCGGCCTCCTCGACGCTCAAGTCCAGCTCGCGCAGGATGTCGCCTCCGCCGTAGCCGGCGGTCACACCCTGGAGTTCGAGCAGCGCGCCCATGCTCACGCTCCCAGGTAGGCGTCGAGCACAGCAGGATTCTCACGGATCTCGCTCGGCTTGCCTTTGGCGATCACCCGTCCCTGCTGCATGACGACGACCTCGTGGCAGAGGTTCATCACGAAACCCATGTTGTGTTCGACCAGCAGGAACGTCACCCCCTGCCCATTGAGCTGCCGGATGTGCTCGGCGATCCGCTCCAGCAGCGCCGGGTTGACGCCGCCGGCGGGCTCGTCGAGCAGCACCAGCTCCGGCCGCGCCATCATCACGGCGGCGAGCTCGAGGAGCTTGCGCTGGCCATACGACAGGGCGCCGCCGAGCGTGCCAGCTACCTGGCTGATGTCCATGAAGTCGAGCATCTCCATTGCGTGTTCCTTCTCGTGACCCCACTGGCCGCGTGAGAGAAGCGCACGGAAACCGGCCCGGCGCACCGGCACCAGCATGTTCTCCAGCGCGGTCAACCGCGGAAAGATGCGCGCCAGCTGAAAGGTGCGCCCGATGCCCAGGCCGTAGACGCGGTCGGGGCCGAGGCCGGCGATCGAGCGTGACTTGAACCGTATCTCGCCACCGTCTCGCGGCAGGAAGCCGGTGACGAGGTTGAACACCGTCGTCTTTCCGGAGCCGTTTGGGCCGATCAGGCCGGTGATGCTGCCGGCCGGGACCGAGAGCGAGCAGCCATCAACGGCCACCACGCCGCCAAACCGCTTCGAAAGCTCGGATATTTCCAGCAGGCTCACGGCGATGCCGCCTTGACGGCCTTGCGCGGCCCGCGCGCTGTCGCCGTGGGTCCGGCGGCGCGCCGCCGCCGCCAGCGATGCCAGAGGTCGGCGACGGACGGAACGATGCCTCGGGGCATGAGGAGGATGACGACCAGGAAGACCGCCGAGTACAGAACGAGGTAGAGGCGGCTCGCTCCGAAGTGGTAGGCAAACTGCAGCTGGGCCGGCTCGAGGAGCACCGCGCCGAGCACCGGGCCGCTGAGCGTCCCCAGCCCACCGAGGAAGACCATCAAGACCATCGAGATCCCGATCAACGGGTCGATGACGAACTGGGGATAGATAAACGTCACGTAGTAGCCGTAGACCGCGCCGATCATTCCCACCAGCCCTGCGCTGATCACAAATGCCGTCAGCTTGAACGCGCGCGTCGGGACGCCAACCGCCAGCGCCTTGTCCTCGTCGTCGCGAATCGCCAGCAGGCCAAGGCCGAACTTCGATCGGCGGATCCACCAGGAAACGACGAGCGCGAGGACAGCGAGCGCCAGCATCGCGTAGTAGTACGGCGTGTTGAAGAAGTCGCCGCCCCAGTCGCGCGGGTACGGAAGGCTCAGGCCGGCGCCCCCACCGGTCAGCTTGACCAGGTTTTCGGCCAGCAGCTGGAGCATGAACATGAACGCGATGGTGACGATGACGAAAGTGGCCGCCCGGGTGCGCAGCGCCACCCAGCCGATCCCAACGGCGAGCAGGGCGGCGAGCAGACCCGCTACCGGAACCAGGACGAACGGCCCATAGCCCGGGGCGATATGGAGCTGGTTGAGCAGCAGGCCGAGCGAGTAGGCTCCGAAGCCGAAGAAGGCGGCGTGACCGAGTGAGATGTAGCCGGTATAGCCGCCCATGATGTTCCAGGCGGTCGCGAGCCCGACGTACATCATGGTGAAGACCGCGACGTTCGTCGTCGCCGGGTCCGGGGCGAGCACGGGCACGAGCAGCGCCAGGACCGCAAGGACGACCAGGCCAAGCGCCTTGAGCGCGACGGTTCGACTCAAATCCGCTCCCGGACGCGAACGCCGTAGAGGCCCTGCGGCCGCACGATCAAGACGGCGACGAGGATGGCGAAGAACACAAAGCTCGCCCAGACGGGTGAGATCAGGACGGCGGCCACTTCCGTGGTGATCAGCATGATCAGCGCGGCAATCACGGCGCCTCGCAGGCTGCCCAGTCCACCGAGCACGATGATCGTCAGCAACCGCGATATCAAGTCGTAATGGCTGCCCGGGTTGAAGGCATTCGTGAGGCCGAAGACCACACCGCCCGCCGCGGCCGTCGCCATGCCGACGCCGAAGGCCAGCGCGGACACCCGATCGACGTCCACGCCGATCAGTTGCGCCGCCGTCCGGTTGAGCATGGTGGCCCGAACCGCGCCACCGAATGGGGTTCGATAGAGCATCAGGAAGAGCGCACCGAGGACGGCGAGACACAGGACAAAGCCGAAGACGTAGACCCAGGTGATGTAAAAGCCGAAGATCGGGAAGCTCGCCGTCTCGTACCAGGCTCGCAGCTCGACGTAGTTCGTCGTAAAAATGTAGCCGAGCACGCCTTCGATGCCCAGCGCCAGGGCATAGGTGACGAGCACGGACAACGCCTCCCGGTCGGTCCGGAGCGGCCGGATGAAGATGAACTGGATCAGGACCCCAAGGGCAAACATCGCCGGTACGGTTACGACCAACGTGAGGAAGGGGTCGATGTGAAGCGACCGGAACAGCGCAAAGCTCAAGTAGGCGCCCAGGATGACCAGCGCGCCGTGGCCCACGTTGATGATCCGCATGACGCCGAAGATCAGCGTGAGCCCGGAGGCCATCAGCGCATAGACGCCGCCGATCAGGACGCCAAGAACCACCGCCTCGAGGACCAGGGCCATCACGAGTCGAGGAGCGAGGAGCGGGGACGGCGTGCGATGCTCACCGTCCCCGACCTAGGTACTTAGGGCCAGTTCGGCTTGGGATATTCCGGCTTCGCGGCGGCGATGGCCGTTGGATAGACCGGCACCGTGGCGCCACTCTGCCATTGCACCAGGAACGATGAACCGTTCGGCCTGCCGACCGCGTCGAAGGCAATCGGTCCCTGGATCGTCTGGAATGTCCCGCTGTGCAACGCATCGATCAGCTTCTTGTTGTCGATGCTATTGGCTTTGGTCGCGGCCTGGTCGACCACCTCGCCCACGCTATAGGCCTCGGCGGCGTCGGCGCTGATGTCGCCCGCCGCGCCACCGTACTTGGCGAGGAATTCGCGAACGAATTTGTCGTTGTCTTTGGCCTTGGCATTGGACCACCAGCCGGAGGGCACGATGATGCCCTCGGTGTTGGCGGCGCCAACCTTGTCCGCGAAGTCCTTGCCCTGGTCGGGGCCGGTGGTTTCGACGATCGATTTCGGATTGAAGTGCTGCCGCTGGAACGCCTTGACAAAGGCGACACCATCCGGCTCCTGCGTCCCGAGGATCACGACATCAGCCTTGGAGTTGACGACCTGTTGCGCCAGCGTATCCCAGGTCGGTGTCTCCGCCGGATAGACCTTGTACGACGCCGTCTGCACCCCACCAGCCTCCAGGAGGCCCTTGGCCTTGTCGACCTGCGGCTGCGTGAAGGGGTCGTCCTGCGTCGCATAGGCCGCGGTCTTGGGCCGCTGGTCGGCCGGGAGCGACAGCAGCCACTTCGTGTAGCTGACCAGGTTGTCCTCGACGGCGGCAGGCTGCACGAAGAAGATGGAATGGAGGCCAAGTTTGAAGACGGCCGGCCCGCCCCCTGCCGGCTCGGGGAACGCATAACCGTAGCGGTCGGTGACGGTCGAGGCCGGGATCGTCAGCAGCGAGCTGAACGGCCCGAAGACCAGCGCGACCTTGTCCTGGGTGATCAGGGCTTGATAGTTGGTCACCACCTGCTGGGTGCTGCTGGCGTCGTCGACGTACTTCATCGTGACCTTGTGGCCGAGCAGGCCGCCCTTCGCGTTGACGTCCTGCGCCCACAGGTCGTAGCCCTGCACGAGAGCCTTGCCGTCGCCGGCGAAGTCCCCGCTGAGTGAGACAGAGACACCGATGGTAATCGGCGTCGACGCCGGCGGCGAGGTGCTGGTGCCTCCGCTTGTGCCGCACGCCGAAAGAACCAGGGCGAATCCCGCCGCGATCATCGACACGGGCTTACGCATGCTCCCTCCCTTCTGCCGACCGACTAATGGTTGGCGGCGTTGAGCTTGTTCCTTGCATTGAACAAACGATTGTCCTATGTTAGGCACCGGGTCAAACGATGTCAATGAGGACGCGAGCATGCCGGTCACGCTGAAGGAGCTGGGCGCTCGCGCCCGCGTCCACCCCTCGACGGTCTCGCGGGTGGCGAACAAGGACCCCCGCCTGCGGATCGCGCCCATCACCCGGCAGCGGATCGAGGCACTGCTGCGAGAAACCGACTATCGCCCCAACGGGATCGCCCGCGGGCTGAAGTTGCGCCAGACGTTCGTGCTGGCGGTCGTCATCCCGGACATCACCAACCCCTTCTTCGCCGCCATGTTCCGCGGCGTCGAGGACGGCGCTTCGTCGCGAGGCTATAACGTCCTCCTCTGCAATACGGACGGCAGCCCCGAACGGCAGAGGTCGCATTTGCAGAGCCTGCACGACCGGCGGGTCGACGGGGTGATCCTTGCCAGCAGCTTCCTCAAGGATCCAACCGTCCGCTGGCTGCGACACCAGCGGATTCCTCATGTCCTGGTGAATCGGTTCAGCGACGACGACCATGATCCCTTTGTCGGTTCGGATGACCTGCTCGGCGGCCGGATCGCCACCGGGCATCTCGTGCAGCTCGGCCACCGCCGGATCGGGCACCTCGCCGGCAAGCCCACCGTGAGCACGGGAGTGATGCGACGGCTGGGCTACCTCGCCGCGCTGGTGGAGCGCGGTCTCGCACCCGACCCGCGCCTGATCATCGAGTCCGGGTACACGGAGGAGGGTGGCGCGTGGGCGGCCGAGCGCCTGTTTGGGCTCGATGATCGCCCGACGGCGATCTTCGCCGTGACCGACATGACCGCCGTCGGCGCCTTCGGGGTGGCGCGGCGAATGGGGCTGCGGGTCCCGGAGGATGTCGCGATCGTTGGCTACAACGACATCCCGCTGGCGAGCCGGATGGTGCCCGCGCTCACCACGGTTCACGTGCCGATCCACGATTTCGGCTCCGCGGCCGCGCAGTTGTTGCTGGAGCAGATCGAGAGCGGCGAACCCACCCAACGGCGGGTGATCTTCAATCCGGAGCTGATCGTCCGCGGATCGACCGTGGCCGGGGCCGGCGGCGACACCACCCGACGGGCTGCGCCGGCGTTTGCGACCGAATGAGAACGCGGCTATCAGTAACAAACGTTTGCGGAGGGGAAACCGGATGACCGCACAGAAACCTGACCGGCACACGCTCGGCTGGATCGGCACCGGCCGGATGGGGTCCGTCCTCGCTTCGCGCTTGCTGGAGCAAGGGTGTGACCTCATGGTCTACAACCGCACCCGGGCCAAGGCCGAGCCGCTCCAGAAGCTCGGCGCGCGCCTCGTCGACCGGCCGGCAGACCTGAGCGATCGCGACGTCGTCATCACGTCCGTCGCCGGATCCACGGACTTCGCCGAGGTGATGACCGGGCCGCAGGGGCTACTGGCGAACGGCAGTCGCGTGCCGTCAATGGTGATCGACACCTCCACCGTCTCGATGGACGTCTCACAGGCCATTCGTGAGAAAGCCGCCCAGCTGGGGTCGGTGCTGCTGGCGGCACCGGTCAGCGGGAATCCAAAGGTCGCCCGCGCGGGCAAGCTCAGCCTCGCCGTGTCGGGACCGCGCGCGTCCTTCGAGCAGGCCCTTCCGTACCTTCGGATGCTGGGAAAGAGCGTGACCTATGTCGGCGAGGGCGAGGCCGCCCGCCTCGTGAAGATCTGCCACAACCTCATCCTTGGTGTGGTCACCCAGATCCTCGCCGAGACCACCGTGCTGGCCGAGCGCGGCGGCATTGCACGCGCCGACTACCTGGAGTTCATCAACGGCAGCGTGATGGGCTCCACCTTCAGCCGCTACAAGACGCCGGCATTCGTCAACCTCGACTTCACGCCAACCTTCACCGGTCACCTGCTGCGAAAGGACTTCGAGCTGGGGCTGGACGCCGCTCGGCCGCTCAACGTGCCGCTCCCAGTGGCGGCACTCACCCACCAGATCATCGTCAAGTTGATCGGCAACGGCCTGGGGGACGTCGACTTCGCCGCGCTCCTCGAGCTCGAGGCGCGTGAAGCGAACCTGAAGCTCGAGCCGGAAGGGCGTCAGGTGTCGGACGGGTTGGAGGCGGGATGACCGTGGCCATCGCGCCCCGCCACGCACCATGCGCACCGGGCGGAGCGGCGTTGCAGACCACCGTCTGCGCCGGTATCCACATCGCCGCTCCGACCGATCGCTGCTCGCCATCCTAGTCGCTTATCATTTCGGCGTCAAACGTTTGCATAACGCTCGCGCAAATCCGAATAGGCGTTCCTCCTCGTGGCAAACGTTTGCCCCGTGCAAACCCTTTAGGAAGTCGTTAACGTGGAGCCTGGGGCCGGGGGGTCCCCAGGCATGCAACGTAGGCGCGGCGGGGGCGGGGAGCTGCGCCAGGGACGCGAGGTCGTGACCCTGGAGGATGTCGCCCGCGAAGCGGGCGTCCACTACTCCACCGTCTCGCGGGCTCTCGATCCGACCAAGGCCTGGCGGGTCAGCCTCGTGACCGGAAAGCGCGTCCAGGCCCTGGCCAAGCGGATGGGCTATCAGCGAGACCTGGTGGCGAGCGGTCTGAAGAAAGGTCGGACGCAGACCGTCGCCGTGATCGTCGGCGACCTCGGGAACCCGAACATCGCCCCGGTGCTCCGGGGGATCGCGAACCGGCTGGAAGCGGCGGGCCTGATGTCACTGATCAGCGAGACCCAGGACGACTCGGTACGTCTCGAGCGCATCCTCAGCCACCTGATGAGCCGGCGGGTCGACGCCATGATCATGACCGGAGCACGACTCGCGGACGCCGCGCAGCTCCGCCGGATCCGCCGGCAGGGCATGCCCCTGGTACTCGCTGTTCAAGACGTGCCCGGAATCCGGTTGCCGGCCAGCACCAACGACGACCACCTTGGCGGCGTGCTCGCCGCCCAACATCTCCTCTCACTCGGGCATCGGCGACTGGCTCAACTGCGGGGGCCGACCGACATTTACTCCTGCGTCCAGCGCGCCGAAGGTTTCAGCAAAACGGTCGCGGCCGCCGGCGCGGTGGAGGTCGTGGTCCGGTCCACCGCCCCCACCGGATCGCCTGAGGAAGGCAGCCTTCTCATGCGCAGGCTCCTCGATAGCAAGGGAGCTCGGGCGACCGGGATCTTCGCCCACCATGACCTGATGGCGTTTGGAGCGCTCACCGCGGCGGAGGAACGTGGCTTGATGTGTCCCAAGGACCTGTCGATCGTCGGCTATCATGACTTGCCGCACGACGATCGCATCGTGCCGCCGCTGACCTCGATCCGTCAACCCCGCGAGGAGGTCGGACGCGTCGCCGCGGAGCTGCTGGTGGAGATGCTCACATCCCCGGGCCGTCCGCCGGCTGCGCGCAAGCTCCCCCCGACCCTGGTGGTGCGCCGATCGACGGGCGCGGCTCCCGATATTCGTTAACCTTGAGCTTCGTGGCGCGAACGAGATCCGAGTTCACCGTGACGTCCGTCCCCGCACCAGGGCGCATGGCGGTCGACTGGGAGGAGCGGGTCGATTTCCGCCGCCTGCACGAGTACCGGCTCGGGCGCGCCCGCCAGGCAATCGCAAACGCCGGCCTTGGTGGTGTGTTGGTCTTCGATATGAACAACATCCGCTACGTCACCAGCACCACGATCGGCGAGTGGGCGCGAGACAAGGTCGCACGCTTCGCCCTGCTGACCCGCACCGGCGACCCGATCCTCTGGGACTTCGGCTCGGCGGCGAAGGCACACCGGCTGCATGCCCCCTGGCTGAAGCCCGAGAATTCGCGCGCCGGGATGACCGGCTTGCGCGGGTCGGTCGCTCCCCAGGCCGGCCTGTCGGATGACGTCGCGAAAACCGTCAAGGACCTGATGCGCGAGCAGGGCGTCGCCGGCGAACCGCTGGGTGTCGACATCGCCGAGATGCCGATGGTCTTTGCGCTCCAGAACTGCGGCATCAAGGTGGTTGACGGGCAGCAGGCGATGCTCGACGCGCGCCAGATCAAGTCCAGGGACGAGATCACACTGCTCAGCATGTCGGCGGCCCTGGTGGACGGCGTCTACCAGACGATCTACGAGGTGTTGAAGCCGGGGATCCGGGAGAACGAGATCGTCGCGATCGCGAACAAACAGCTCTACGACATGGGCTCCGACGATGTCGAGGCGATCAACGCCGTCTCCGGCGAGCGTTGCAGCCCGCACCCGCACGTCTTCTCCGATCGGCTGATCCGGCCGGGTGACCAAGCGTTCTTCGACATCATCCAGGCCTACAACGGCTACCGCACCTGCTACTACCGGACCTTCAACGTCGGCCGGGCCACGCAGAGTCAGCGCGACGCCTACAAGAAAGCGCGCGAGTGGATCGATGCCGGGATCGACATGGTGAAACCCGGTGTCACGACCGACCTGATTGCCAAGGCCTGGCCGAAAGCGCAGGATTTCGGTTTCGAGAACGAGATGGAGGCCTTCGGCCTGCAATTTGGCCACGGCCTGGGCTTGGCGTTACATGAGCGACCGATCATCAGCCGCCTCAACTCGCTCGATCATCCGGTCGAGCTGAAGGAGGGGATGGTCTTCGCGCTGGAGACCTACTGCCCGGCGTCGGACGGCCATTCGGCGGCCCGCATCGAGGAGGAAATCGTGGTGACGGCGACGGGGCACGAGGTGATCACCCTCTTCCCTGCCGAGGAGCTCGTCATCGCGAACGCCTATTGAGCACCCGGGTCGAAAAGCCGGCGGCGGCTGAGGTCGACCGCCCGACGCGGCTGCGGCTCTATCAACTGATGGTCGAACTGCGCGATTTCGAGCAGCGCGCTTACGAGCTGTTCCTCGAGAACCTGGTGCGGGGCACGAGCCACCTCGCGCTCGGCCAGGAAGCGATCTCGGCCGGCTACGCGGTGGCGATGCGGCCGGACGACTACACCTTCTGCACCTACCGCGGCCACGGTCACACGCTCGCCCGCGGCGCGTCGATGGCCGCCGCCATGGCGGAGTTGCTCGGCCGCGGCAACGGCATGCTCCACGGCAAGGGTGGCTCGATGCACCTGACCGACGTCAAGCACGGCGCGATGGGTTCCTACGCGATCGTCGGCGCACACCTGCCGATCGCGGCCGGCGCGGCCTGGTCGGCACAGGTTCGCAAGTCCGGGCAGGTGGCGGTCTGCTTCTTCGGCGATGGGACGACGAACATCGGGGCGTTCCACGAGGCGCTCAACCTGGCCGTCATCTGGAAGCTGCCGGTGGTCTTCGTCTGCGAAAACAACCAGTACATGGAGTACACACCGATTCGCTCGGTCACCGCGGTCGAGCATCCCGCCGCCGACCGGGCGTCGGCGTACGGCCTTGAGTCCATCCTCGTCGACGGCAACGATGCCGACGTGATGTACGGGACGGCGCGGCAGACGATCGAAAAGGCCCGCACTGGTGGTGGCCCATCGCTGATCGAGGCACTCACCTACCGGCACGGTGGTCACTCGCGCGCCGACCCCGCCAAGTACCGGCCGGACGCCGAGGTCCGCGAGTGGCTGAGCCGCGACCCGGTCAAGCGCTATCGGGAGCGGCTGCTCACCGCTGGCATCGGCGAGGCCGAGGTTAACGAGATCGATACCCGCGCCCAGCAGAAGGTCGATGCGGCGACCGAGGAGGCCCGCAACGGCGCCGCGGCTCGGGTGGACGAGATCGAGCGCCAGGTCTGGAGCGACGGAGGATCCGCATGGCGGAACTGAGCTTCCGGGAGGCGATCGCGGCCGGAATCGCGCAGGAGATGGCCCGGGACGAGACGGTGTACTTCATCGGCGAAGACGTCGGCGCCGCGGGCGGTGTGTTCAAGGCGACCGTCGGACTGTTCGAGCGCTTTGGCGCGGAGCGCGTCCGTGATACGCCGATCTCGGAGCAGGCGATCATCGGCGCCGCCATGGGCGCGGCGATGACCGGGCTCAGGCCGATCGCGGAGATCATGTTCTCGGACTTTCTCGCGACCTGCTGGGACATGGTGGCGAACCAGGTGGCCAAGACGCGCTACATGACCGACGGCCAGGTTTCGCTGCCGCTCGTGATTCGCACGGCCAACGGCGGCGGGACCCGCTTCGGCGCCCAGCACTCGCAGAGCCTGGAGAACTGGGGAATGGCCGTTCCGGGCCTGAAGGTGGTGGCTCCCTCGAACCCGGCCGACGCCAAGGGCCTGCTGGCGGCGGCCATCCGCGACCCGGACCCGGTCCTGTTCTTCGAGCAGAAGTCCCTCTATGGCATGAAGGGCGAGGTGCCCGACGGCGAGCACGTCGACCAGCTCGGCTCGGCCAGGGTGCTTCGAGCTGGAAAGGACTGCACCATCGTGGCGCTGGCAGCGATGGTCGCGAAGTCGATGGAGGCGGCGCAGACCCTCGCGGAGATGGGCATCGACGCGACCGTGGTCGACGTTCGCTCCCTGGTACCGCTCGATACCCGCACCATCCTCGGAGAGGTCGTAAAGACCGGCCGGCTGTTCACCGTCGAAGAGAACCCGCGGCTCTGCGGCTGGGGCGCCGAGATCGCGTCGATCGCGGCCGACGAGTGCTTCGATGATCTCGACGGCCCGATCGTCCGGATCACGACCCCGCACGTGCCGTTGCCGGCCGCTGACGTTCTCGAGGACGCGGCCATGCCTTCGGTCGAACGAATCGTCGCGACCGTGAGAAAATCAATGCGATGACCCCCGTCAGTGAGCTCATCTCCGTCCGTCACACCGACCTCTACATCGACGGCGCGTGGCACCCCGCCTCGGACGGCCAGCGGATCGAGGTCACCGACCCGGCGACCGGCGAGGTCATCTCGACGGTGGCGAGCGCATCGGTTGCTGATGCACTCGAAGCCGTACAGGCAGCCTCTGATGCCTTCCGCCCCTGGGCCGCAACGCCGCCCCGGCAGCGCGCCGAGATCCTGCGCAAAGCCTTCGACCTGATGATCCGCGACCAGGAAAAGCTGGCCGAGCTCATGGTCCGCGAAAACGGCAAGCCGATGGCCGAGGCACGCGGCGAGGTGGCCTACGCGGGCGAGTTCTTCCGGTGGTTCTCCGAGGAGGCGGTGCGCAACATCGGCTCGGTCTCGATCTCCCCGAGCGGCGCCAACCGCATCCTCGTCGAACATCAGCCGATCGGCGTGTCGGTGCTGGTCACGCCCTGGAACTTCCCGGCCGCCATGGCGACGCGAAAGATCGGGCCCGCACTTGCGGCGGGCTGCACCGTGGTGCTGAAGCCGGCATCCGAGACGCCGCTCACGGCCCTGGCCATTGCCGACCTCCTCGAGCAGGCCGGCGTCCCAAAGGGCGTCGTGAACGTCATCCCATCGAAGCGCTCCTCGGAAGTCGTCAAGGCCATGCTCAAGGATCCGCGGGTCCGCAAGCTGTCGTTTACCGGGTCGACCGAGGTCGGGCGGATCCTGCTGGCGCAGGCCGCCGAGAACGTGATCAGCTGCTCGATGGAGCTCGGCGGAAATGCGCCATTCGTCGTCCTCGACGACGCCGATCTCGACGCTGCGCTGGAAGGGGCGATGATCGCGAAGATGCGCAACACCGGCCAGTCATGCATCGCCGCCAACCGGTTCTACGTCGACGCGAAGGTGGCGGAGAAGTTCGCCGACATGCTGGCGAAGGCAATGGGCGCATTACCGGTTGGTTCAGGACTCGACGCGAGGGTCAAGGTCGGACCCGTGATCAACGATCCGGCGCGCCAGAAGATGCTCGGCCTGGTCGAGGAGGCTACCGGGCACGGTGCCCGCCTGCTGACCGGTGGCAAGGCGCCGAACCGCCCCGGCTATTTCGTGCCGCCGACCGTCCTCAGCAACGTTGGGCCGGACGAGCACATCCTGCAAGAAGAGATCTTTGGCCCGATCGCCCCGATCGTGATCTTCCGCGACGTCGATCAGGCGATCGAGTACGCGAACCAGACCGACCGCGGTCTTGCCTCGTACGTCTATACCCGAGATTTGGCGAAGGGGCTTCGGGTCGCCGAAGCGATCGAGTCCGGCATGGTTGGTCTCAACCGCGGCTTCATCTCCGACCCGGCGGCGCCCTTCGGTGGCGTCAAGCAGAGCGGCGTCGGGCGTGAGGGCTCGCACGAGGGACTGATGGAGTTCCTCGAGACGAAATACATCGCCACCAGCTGGTAGGTCGTCTAGCCGGTTGGCGGCCGCGGCACGGCGAGCTGCTGCGACCAGTGGTAACCGCCGTCAGTCGTCACCACGATGACGTCGTGACCGTTACCGTCATCCGTCAGCACCCATCCCGTCGACGTGCTCACGAAGGCCGCACCGAAGGTCTGTCCTGTGCCCACGATTGACCCTGTCGTCTTAAGTGTGGCCCCGCCGTTGGTAGCAATCATGCAGGTGGCTGCGTTAGCCGGTGGCGTGTCACCCACGAACACGGCATCAGCCGGGTCGACGACGCTAAAGCTTCCCGGATAGCTGCCCGGACCTGCGGGGACGCCTGGCAATTCGTTACCGATCGTGCCAGGTTCAGCCATGACGGTGCGCCAGTGCTGGCCGTCGACGGTGGCGTAGACGACATAGGGCGAATGACCGGCGGCCGCGCCACCGGGAGCCCAGTCGACCCAGAGTGCCGACGGCGCGGCACACTCGATGCGCGCCCAGCCCATGCCAGCCAGGGGGCTCGTCATTTGGAGCGATTGCTTCCAGGTCTGACCGCCGTCCTGGCTCCGATAGACCGTACCGGCCTGAGTGGCTAACCAGCCGTGCACGCCATCGGTGAAGCAGATCGACTGGGGATCAACGGGACTCTGCGCCATTCTCCAGGTGCGTCCGCCATCGTTTGTCATGACCACGATCCCGGCAAGGCCCGGCGAGTTTGCACCCGGCTGCTGGTTGCCTCCAGCAATGCCCGATCCCTGGTTGGTGCTGCTGAAGTGGACGGATCGGATCGGGCGCTGCGCCTCGCCGAGCTGATGCCAGCTCCGGCCGCCATCGGTCGTTCCCAGCAGGGTATTGACCCCGACCACCCAACCGGTGGTGCTGCTGATGAAGTCAACCCCGATGAATTCCTCCGACGACGTGAGCTGCTTGGTCCAATGCGTCCCATCGCTGGTCGAGTAGATCGCGTGCGAACCAGCGGCCCACCCCAGGCGCGGCCCGAACATTTGGATCGCCGCCAGCCCGGGAACAACGCCTGGTTGGGCGCCTGGTGGTGTCGGCGACGGGCTGGGGGTCGCGGTAGGCGAGGCCGTTGGTGTCGGCGTCGATTCCGGCGATGCGCTCGGGGTCGGCGTGAAGCTGACCGGAGGAGAGACAACCGGCGACGGCCGGCCCAGGTTGTGGAGCTGGATGGCGCCGAAGGCGATCACCAGGCCGGCCACCAGCACGCCGGCCGCCATCGCGAACCCGGGGACGATACCGCGACGCGCAGCCGGCCGAGGCATGGCCAGGCCGTTGATCAACGAGTTGGCCAGGTTCACCGGCGGATTCGCCTCGCGCCGGAACACCTGGGCGTAGCGGCGAAGCCGGCTCTCGCCGTCGTGATTGGCCATCAGCTAGATTGCTCCCGCAATTTCAACTCGGGTCCGAGCCGGCGTAGCTTCTGGATCGTCCGGTGGAGCAGCACCCGCACCGTGGCCGGCTTGATGCCGAGCGCGCCGCCGATCTCGTCGACGGGCTGGTCTTCGAAGTAATAGAGGTAGGCAACCTGGCGTTCCCGCGGGGAGAGTGAGCGCAGCAGGCGGCCCATCTCCTGGTCGCCGGCGCGGCGCTCAATCTCGAGCATCGGGTCAGGCGGCGCGGGCGCCCAGAACCGGATCCGGCGGGCGAGCGCCTGGCGCCGGTGATAGTCCGTGGCGCGACTGGCGATCACCCGATAGAGGTAGCGGCGGAATTCCACCAACTCGGCCGGCGTCGTTGGCGTCGCCCAGAGTTGGGTAAGCCCCTCCTGCAGGATTTCCTCGGCGATGGCGGGATTCTGGGTAAGCATCAGGCTGAACTGGTAGGCAGGACGTGCCAGCAGTCGAACGTGCGCTTCGAACCACGGTCGATCTGCGACGGCCAGCGTGTCCTCCTTGTTCACCAGTACTACGAACGGCGGGACCGGTGCGTTTACACCAGGAAGAACAGCGAAATCAAGGTAGCCGTTACGATCGGTGACTCAGCGGGTTCCGGGCAACCAGGCGGGGCGGCCGAGCTCGTAGCGCGCGATCTCAGCCTCCTGCCGCAGGGTGAGGGCGACCTCATCCCAGCCATTCAGCAGGCACTCGCGGTAGAACGGGTCGATCGCAAATGATGTCTCGAATCCGCCCGCGGCAATACGCTGGGCCGCGAGGTCGACCGTGATTTCCATGCCCGGCTCCTCGGTGGCCAGGCCTATCAGCTCCGCAACTTGAGCCTCAGGGAGCTCAACCGGGAGCAGACCAGATCGAAAGCTGTTGCTCTTGAAGATGTCGCCAAAAGACGACGCGATGACAGTGCGAAACCCGGCATCGAGCAACGACCAGGCAGCGTGCTCGCGCGACGAGCCACAGCCGAAGTTGGCGCCGGTCACCAGCACGGCGGCGCCACGGTACTCGGGTCTGTCCAGAATGAAGTCGGCCTTGCGCCGCCAGTCGTAGAAGAGGAAGGGGCCGTAGCCGGAGCGCTCGATCCGCTTGAGAAATTGCTTGGGGATGATCTGATCGGTGTCGACGTTGGTCCGGTCGAGCGGGGCGAGGACACCCGTGACTCGGATAAAGGGCTCCATCAGCCCCCACCCCCGGAGGGGGAGGGTGTGCCATTGAACTCCCTGACGTCGACCAGGTGCCCGGCGATCGCCGCCGCGGCGGCCATCGGCGGACTCACCAGGTGGGTGCGGCCTCCACTCCCCTGCCGGCCTTCGAAGTTGCGATTGCTGGTCGAGGCGCAGCGCTCACCTGGCCCGAGGATGTCCGGGTTCATGCCGAGGCACATCGAGCAGCCGGCGTCCCGCCACTCGAAGCCCGCCTGGCGGAAGACCGTATCCAGACCCTCGGCCTCCGCCTTCT
This sequence comes from Candidatus Dormiibacterota bacterium, assembly GCA_036513655.1. Lineage (GTDB taxonomy): Bacteria > Chloroflexota > Dormibacteria > CF-121 > CF-121 > CF-13. Next base: position 15,368 of record DATBYO010000121.1, read on the forward strand.
GCTTGACGCTCGCCGATCCCGGCACGACCATTGCCCGGACTTTCGGGTGCACCATGTGGCCGCGCACCACGGTCGCCGCCAGCCGCAGATCTTCCAGACGGGCGTTGGTGCAGGAGCCGATGAAGACGCGGTCGATCGCGATCGCCTCGATCTTCGTTCCCGGTTCGAGCGCCATGTACGCGAGCGCCCGCTCATCGGTCTCGGTCGCCGGGTTGGGAACGCTGCCGGTGACTGGGACCGACTGTCCCGGGTTGGTGCCCCAGGTCACGTAGGGTTCGAGGCGTCCCGCGTCGATCGAGACGTTGAGGTCGAACGCCGCATCCGCATCGGTTGCCAGCGCCGTCCAATGCGCCAGCGCTTCATCCCATTGACGGCCGCGCGGTGCATGCTCACGACCGTTCAGGTAGGCGAAGGTCGTCTCGTCCGGCGCTACCATCCCCGCCCGAGCGCCACCCTCGATCGTCATGTTGCAGACCGTCATCCGTCCTTCCATCGACAGACCGCGGATCGTCGACCCGCTGTACTCGATGACATGCCCACGCCCACCGTCGACGCCGATCCGGGCGATGATGCCGAGCGCCACATCCTTGGCCGTGACGCCCATCGGCAACGCGCCGTCGACCGTCACCGCCATGGTCTTCGGCCGGCGCTGCCGCAAGCACTGGGTGGCAAGGACGTGCTCGACCTCGGACGTCCCGATGCCGAACGCGAGCGCACCGAACGCGCCGTGGGTCGAGGTATGGGAGTCGCCGCAGACGATCAGCAGGCCGGGCTGCGTCAGACCCAACTCGGGCCCGATGACATGGACGATCCCCTGGCGGGCGCTCCCCATGCCATAGAGCGGAATGCCCTCCTGCCGGCAGTTCTCTTCCAGCGCCGACATCTGCCGCTCGGCGATCTCGTCAGCTGCCGCCCGCCCGCCACGGGTGGGCACGTCGTGGTCCATCGTCGCGAGCGTGAGGTCGGGGCGGCGGACCCGCCGGTGGGTGAGCCGCAGGCTCTCGAACGCCTGCGGCGACGTCACCTCGTGGACCAGGTGCAGATCGACGTAGAGGAGATCGGGCTCGCCCTCGTGGGAGACGACGACATGGTCCTCCCAGATCTTCGCCGCCATGGTCCGACCAGACCCCCCACCCCGACCCTCCCCCGCAAGGGGGGAGGGAGTCTTCGATCCCACTACTTGCTCTCCGCCAGCGCGCGCACCCGCAGCGCCAGCAGCAGGTCGAGCCGGGCATCGGCGTCCTTGAGGTCGACGCCGGTCACCTCGCTGACCCGGCGCAATCGGTAATGGAGCGTGTTGAGGTGGATGTGGAGGTCGCGCGCCGACTGCCGCAGGTTGCCGTGCCGCTGCAGGTAGACCTCCAGCGTCTTCAGCAGCGGGGTGCCGCGCGCCGCGTCATAGGCGACGAGGGGCGCCAACATCCGACCGGCGAACGCCTCGAGCCCGCTTCGGTCCTCGATCTGGGCCAGCAGCCGGTAGACCCCAAGCCGGTCGTAGTTGATCACCTGCTCGCGCCGTCCGAAGCGGACCATCAGGTCGAGCGCGCGCTGGGCCTCGATGAACGAGGGCTTGAAGTCGTCCGGTTTCACGCACAGGCGGCCGACCGAAACCGAGACGGTGATCCCGAGGTCCGAGTCGGCGACCGCTTGCCGGATTCGGCTGGCGAGTTCCTCGCCGTCGGCACCCTCGCCCGAGGGCCGCGGGACGAGGACGATCACGCTATCGCTGTGCGCGGTCGCCAGGTGATGCGGATTCTTGCGGTGGACCGCGCCGGTAACCAGCTGGAACAGCTGATGTTTCAACATGATGACCCGGCCTTCTTCATAGCGGCGTTCGCGGATGAACCGTGAGAAGTGATCGACGTCGACGACCAGCAAGAGGTGCGGCACCGAAAGGTCGTAGCGCAGATGGCGGGCTCGGCGCTGAACGTTTGCCTCGTCCCCGAAGGTGCCATTGAGCAAATCGTCCACCAGCTCGCCGCGGACGCGGTCCTCGGCTTCGGTGACCTCTCGAAGCTTGATCATCTCCAGCGCAATGACCGTCGCGGCATGCTCGATGGCCATCATCGCCAACTGCTCCTGGTGCTGCGGGTGCTCGATGATCGACAGGTACCCGAGGTTCTCCCGGCCGGCGAGGATGGGCGCGATGATCCGGTGGGCCGTCATTCCCGCCTCGGGTATGGGGGCCACCTTGCGCGGCTTGCGGCCCTCGACCACTCCCTGCAGCATGGTGGCGACGGCCTGCCGGGCCTTCAGTGGCGTGCCGTGATGCGCCAGCGTCTGCTGGCGGTGGCGGTCGGTCAGGCCCGGGACGATGTGGCTGGCCAACAGGCGGAAGTTGGCATCCTCGAGCGAGATCGAGCTCTCGACCAGCTCGCCGAGCGTCCGCACGATCGGATCCAAGCCCTGGCCACTCAGGGCCAGATCGGTGAACTGCCGGTGGATCTCGATCGAGCGCCGCAGGTCAGCGTTCTGGGCGTTGATGATCCGTTCGAGGATCGGGGTCATGATCTCGAGGTAGGAGACGTCCTGGGGGATCCGGATCAGCGGGATGCCAAATTCGTCGGCCTGGCCGAGCATGTCGTCGGGGATCTCCGGCAGATAGCGTTCGGGCTTGATGACCAGGCCGGACGAGCCCACGGCGGCCAGGTTTCGCATCAGGTCCCGCTGCGCCGCCGCGTCATCTTTGATGGCGAACGCGACCGTCAGCAGCAGCTCGCCCTCGGCAAGCCAGCTGATCGTTTCGGGGGATTCGAGGACCTTGACCCAGGTGATCGTGCGGTCGAGGCCGCCGGCGCCGGCCAGCACCTCTCCCCTCCTCAATCCCCCCAGCGCCATCGCTTCCCGGACCGTCAGCGCCATGGGAGTGACTAGTATGCCTCAACCCGGGGCTGGCGTGAAGCTCCAAAAGAACCAACAACTTTTGGATGGTTTGCACAATGGACGAGTGCGGCTGCGGCTGGTAGCCTCTCACCTGAGTCAACCGGCGTTGATGGGATTACTCACCCCCGTAGCTGGACGGCTCGAACAAGAGGGGCGGCGGTGGCCGCAAGCAGGGTGGTACCGCGGGAGGGGAAGCCTCTCGTCCTTGCAGCAGAGCCCGTCATGTCGACTCAGCGAGCTGCGAGGAGGAGGTACCAAATGGCCAGCTATACGATCGAGATTCCCGACCCGCTGCACCACGAGATCCAGGAGCGCAGGCACCAGATCGACGTGGCCGGCATCTGCCGGCAGGCCCTGAGCGCCGCGGTGGCGGAGCGGACCGGCGCCGCCCACCAGTTCGGACGAGATCACGAGGTCACCGAGTCGATCAATCGCATGTTCAGCGGCTGAGGGGCGTCGCACCCGTGAGCACCAGCATGATCGACCGCGTTGAGCACGAACTCGAGCCGTTTGCGCCAGCGCCGCTGGAGCGGACCAGCGGCAACTACTGGCTGATCGAGACCCTGCGCCGCTGGGGAATCACGTCCTATGCGGGCGTGAACGGTGGCGGCCTGATCCACGTCACCAAGCACCTGGAGCCCCTGAGCGACCCCTCGGAAGCGACCGACGGCGCGCCCCGGATGCTGACGATGGGTGAGTACGTCGCCGGCTTTGTTCCACTCGGCTATTACCTCGCCTCGGGGCGGATCGCCGGCTGCATCACCACGACGGGCGCCGCCACCAAGCTGGGCGGCAGCGGCCTGACCGATGCCAAGCTGCATAACATCCCCGCCGTGTACCTGGTCGCCCTCAACTCCACCCTGTCGATCGGGCAGGCGCCGCTCCAGGACGTCTCCGTCCACGGCATGAACATCGTGCCGCAGCTCCAGGCGGAGCTGGGTGACGGCTGCATCGTGATCGACGACATCGACACGATGGAGGAACAGCTCGAGCGCGCGCAGGCGGTCCTGATGGAATCCAAGCCGATCGCCATCGCCTTTTACCCGGACATCCTCTCGAAGGACGTCGAGATCGACGTCCCGTCACGTCCGCGTGCCCGCGGCTTTCGCGCGCAGGACGTCGAGCGCTTCGTTCAGGATTTTCCGCGTATCGCCCAGGGGCGCCGGGTCGTGATCTATGTCGGCAGCGAAGCCGCGCGCTGGCCGGGGATGCCGGCGCTCACCACCAAGCTGTCAGAGCTGCTGCAAGCGCCCACCGTCTGGTCGGTCAATGGAGCCAATGCCGTTTCCCCCGACAACCGCTACGGCTTCGGCTATATCTCCTTCGGCGGCAACGACGAGGCCATGAAGCTCTGGAAGAGCGTCGGTCCCGACGACTGCGTCATCACGCTCGGCTTCGATCCGGGCGAATATTCCCTCAACCTGGCGACGATTCCCGCCGGACAGGTCTGGAGCTTCACCGGATGGACGGAGCAGTACGGCCACATCGCCGGCGAGTTCCGCCATCGCGTTCGCGGCGATTACGACATCGTCCGTGGGGACCTGGACGCCGTTCTCCGAGAGATCATTCCGCAGCTGTCCCATCGCGGCGTCGGCCGGCGGCCACCGGTGGATCTGCCGGAGCGCCTCAATACACGGCAGATCTCCCGCGATGTCCGCGAGGGGAGCGTCGACTTCATCGCCTTCTACGAACAGCTGCACCAATCGTGGCGGCCGAACAGCATCGGCTTCGACGACGTCTGCATCGCCTACAAGGATCGGCAGTACGTCACCCAGCGACCCCACCCCTGGATTCCGTTCCATACCACCCACGACGGGTCGGCGATGGGCGGCGGATTCGGGCTGGGCGTCGGGGCGAAGCTCGCCGACCCGAGCCTCCACACCTTCGTCTTCTCGGGCGACGGCTGCTGGCGTCTCTTCGGGGGCGCGCTGGCCGACGCCGCCAACCTCGACCTGCGGCTGTTCATCATCAACAACGGCGTCTATGGAATCGTCGACAAGGGCCTCGAGGTCGTCATTCCCGACGTCGAGAAGCGGCGCTACCATTCGACGCTGCCGTCGATCGACTTCGTCGGCGCGGCCCGCGCCCACGGTTGGGACGGCTACCGGGTGAAGCCGGATCTCAGCAACCTCAAGGAGATCATGGACGCCTGCTACGAGACCACGGGCCAGTCGATCGTGGTCGATGTCCCGGTCGATGCCGACCAGGTCATCGGTCTCAACCCGCGCCTGAACAACCTCACCACCAAGACCTACCTCTAGTGGCTAAGGTCTATCACGACGACGACGCGGACCTGTCGGCGCTGGCGGGCCAGCGCGTGGCCGTCATCGGCTACGGCAGCCAGGGTCACGCCCATGCGTTGAACCTGCAGGACAGCGGTGTCGATGTGGTCGTCGGCCTCTACAAGGGCAGCAAGTCGTGGGAAGCCGCGGAGCAGGAAGACCTCCGGGTCGAGACGGTCGACAAGGCGGTCGAGATGGGCAATGTGGTCATGCTGCTCGTGCCGGACCAGACCCAGAAGCGGCTCTACGACGAGGCGGTCAAGCCGAACCTCAAGCCGGGAAGCACGCTGATGTTCGCCCACGGCTTCAACATCCATTTCAGCCAGATCGTTCCTGGGGATGACGTCGACGTGGCGATGGTGGCACCCAAGGGCCCCGGCCATATCGTCCGGCGTATGTTCAAGGAAGGCATCGGCGTGCCGGCGCTGTTCGCGATCCACCAGGACACCACCGGGAAGGCGCGCGCCCGCACGCTGGCTTATGCCCGGGGCATCGGGTCCACCATGGCCGGGGTGCTCGAGACGACCTTCAAAGAGGAAACGGAGACCGACCTCTTCGGCGAGCAGACGGTCCTCTGCGGGGGCATCAGCCACCTGATGAAAGCCGGCTTCGACACCCTGGTCGAGGCTGGTTACCAGCCGGAGCTGGCCTACTTCGAGTGCATCCACGAGATGAAGCTGATCGTCGACCTGATCTACCAGGGCGGCCTCAGCTACATGCGATACAGCGTCAGCGATACGGCGGAGTTCGGTGACTATGCCAGCGGGCCGCGCGTCATCAGCCCGGCGGTTCGCGACGAGATGCGGCAAATCCTGCGGGAGATCCAGGATGGGACGTTCGCCCGGACCTGGATCCTGGAGAACCAGGCCGGCCGCCCCGCCTTCAACAACTACCGGAGGCAAGCCAAAGAGGCGCTGGTCGAAAAAGTCGGTGCCGAGCTGCGCTCGATGATGCCCTGGCTCAAGCCGAACGGCCAGAAGCCGGGGTCTCCCTCCCCCTTGCGGGGAGGGACGGGGAGGGGGTCTCAATGATGGACCAGAGGGTCTACATCTTCGACACGACCCTGCGCGACGGAGAGCAATCGCCGGGCGCCTCGCTGACCCCGGATCAGAAACTGGTGATCGCCTGGCAGCTGGCCCGCCTGGGCGTCGACGTCATCGAGGCCGGCTTCCCGTTGTCATCGCCCGGCGACTTCGAAGCGGTACAACGGATCGCGCGGCAGGTCGAAGGCCCCATGATCACGGCCCTCGCCCGGGCGGCGCGGCCGGACATCGATGCGGTCTGGCAGGCCGTCCAGGATGCGGCGCGCAAGCAGATCCACATGGTGCTGTCGGTGTCGGACATCCACATCGAACGGAAACTACGCTCGAACCGGCGCGACGTGCTCCGCCGGGGCGTCGAGGCGGTCGAGTACGCGCGGTCCCTGTGCGACGAGGTCCAGTACTCGCCGGAAGATGCCGGCCGCGCCGATCCCGAGTACCTCTTCGAGACGCTCGAGGCGGTCATCGATGCCGGCGCCACCGTGGTCAACATCCCGGACACGACGGGCTACACGCTTCCCAACGAGTTCGGCGCGCTGATCGCGGCGATCCACGAAAACGTCCGCAACATCGACCGGGCCTTGATCAGCGTCCACTGCCACAACGACCTCGGGTTGTCGACGGCGAACAGCGTCGCCGCCGTCTTGAACGGAGCCCGCCGGGTCGAATGCACGATCAACGGCATCGGCGAGCGGGCCGGCAACGCGTCGCTCGAGGAGGTCGTCATGATCCTTCGCACCCGCGAGAAATCGCTCGGGCTGCGGACCGGCATCGACACCACCCGGTTGGCGGAGGTCAGCGCCCTGGTCGCCCGGCAGACCGGCATCCCGGTGCAGCCCAACAAGGCGGTGGTCGGCGGCAATGCCTTCGCCCATGCCTCGGGCATTCACCAGGACGGCGTTCTCAAGGACAAACTGAACTACGAGATCATGCGGCCCGAAGACGTGGGGATGGGCGAGAGTCGCATCGTGCTCTCGCCCCGGTCGGGCCGGCACGCCTTCCAGTTCCGGCTCGGCGAGCTCGGCTATCACCTCTCGGAGGCCGACTTTGGCCGCGCCTGGGAGCTGTTTCTGGCGCTGGCCGACCGCAAGAAAGACATCCTCGATCGGGACCTGGAGGATATCGTGCGCAACACCCAGACCCTGGCATTTTCCCCTCCGCCGCTTGCGGGGGAGGGTAGGGTGGGGGCCGTTCGCTGATGGCGGTCGAGCCACTGCTGCCGGCGGAAGCGCCGCCCCCACCAACCAAGGCCGTCTACGGCGGCTTTGCCTACTTCCAGGGCGCGATCGTCCCCTTCGACCAGGCGAAGGTCAGCATCGGGACGCACGCGCTGAACTACGGGACAGCCTGCTTTGAGGGGATCCGCGGGTACTGGAACGCCGACCAGCAGGAGATCTACCTGCTCAAGCTGGCGGAGCACTACCAGCGCTTTCTCAAGTCGGCGGCGCTGCTGAAGATCAAGCTCGACGAAACGGTCGAGCGGCTCTGCGAGCTGACCCGCGAGGTGGTCCGCCGCGACGGCTACCGGACCGACGTGTACGTGCGGCCACTCGCCTATAAAGCCTCCGCCATGATCAAGGTCGACCTGCACTCGCCGGAAGATGCGGTCGCCATCTTCGCCATGCCGATGGGCGCCTATGCCCGCATCGACGGGCTACGAGTCACGATTTCCTCCTGGCGGCGGGTCAGCGACAACAGCATCCCGGCGCGGGCCAAGATCACCGGAGCGTACATCAACACCGCGCTGGCCGCCGAAGACGCCAATGCCGCCGGCTATGACGATTGCCTGATGCTGACCGAGGACGGTCACATCGCCGAAGGAAGCGCCGCCAACTTCTTCATGGTCCAGGGTCGGACGCTGATCACGCCCCCGGTCACCGACGATATCCTGGTCGGGATCACGCGCGCCGCCGTGATGCGGCTGGCCCTCGACTTCGAGCTCGACGTGGTCGAGCGAAGCGTCGATCGCACCGAGGTCTACCAGGCGGACGAAGCCTTCCTCTGCGGCACGGGTGTCCAGGTGGCACCGATCGTCGAGGTGGATGGGCGCCCAGTCGGCTCAGGTCGGCCCGGCGCGATCACCCTTGGCCTCCAGGACGCCTATTTCCGCGCCGTCCGGGGCAGCGACCCGCGTTATCGCCAGTGGTGCACGCCCGTCTATGGGGGGATGCCGCGAATTAGCTAGTCGAGTTGCAAGGCGGAGGCAGGGACTGTTACTCTTTTCCGACAACTGAATATCGACCCGTTATCAAGAGTGGCAGAGGGGCCGGCCCAGTGAAGCCTGCCAACCTACCGGGGTTCCCGGCAAGGTGGAAAGTCCGTCAGACGAGAGTCTGAAAGATGATGTAGTCACGGACAATACGGCCCCTGTCACCAGGGGTTTTTTTATTTGTGATCACAGTTCGAGGAGGCAATCGGTGAAGACGCTGCGATGTCGGGAGTGCGGCCGAGTGCGCGACTTCGAGCCGGCCTACGTCTGCGACGAGTGTTTCGGGCCCCTCGAAGTCGGCTACGACCTGCCGGCGCTGCGACAACGGATCAGCCGGCAATCGATCGCGGCCGGCCCCAACACGATCTGGCGCTACCACGAGCTGTTACCGGCCCCGGCGGGAGCCCCGATCGACCTGGGAACCGGCTTCACCCCGCTCGTCGAGGCCAGGAACCTCGGCAGGCTACTCGGGCTCGATCACCTCTACGTGAAGAACGACACGCTGAACCCCACCGGCTCGTTCAAGGATCGCAACGTCGCCGTCGCGACCAACTTCGCCCTTTCCTATGGCTTCGACACCCTCTCCTGTTCCTCGACCGGGAACCTGGCGGGCTCGGTGGCCGCCTACGCAGCGCGGGCGGGGCTGCGCGGCCTCGTCTTCATTCCGGCGGGGCTCGAGCCCGGCAAAGTCGGGGCGGCGAGCGCCTACGGGGCGACCATCGTCGAGGTCGAGGGTACGTATGACGACGTCAACCGGCTGTGCGCCGAGTTGGCCGACCTGTACCGGTGGGCGATCGTCAACGTCAACCTGCGCCCCTTCTATTCGGAGGGCAGCAAGACGTTGGCGTTCGAGGTCGTGGAGCAACTCGGCTGGCGGGCGCCGGACCACATCGTGGTACCGGTCGCGGCTGGGTCGCTGCTCGCCAAGACGGCGAAGGCCTTCCAGGAACTGGTTGGTGTTGGCCTTCTCGACCAGGTCGGAACGCGAATCCACGCGGCCCAGGCGCAAGGTTGCGCGCCGGTCAGCACGGCCGTTCAGCAAGGACTCGACCGCATCACCCCAGTGCGACCGAACAGTATCGCCAAGTCGCTCGCGATCGGGAACCCGGCCGATGGACGCTACGCCGCCCGCGCCGTGCGGGCCTCCGGTGGGTGGGCCACCGCCTGTCCCGAGGGGTCGGTCCAGGATGGCATGGCGTTACTCGCCGAGACCGAGGGCATCCTGAGCGAGCCGGCCGGCGGGGTGGTGGTCGCCGGCCTGCGGCAGCTGGTCGAAGAAGGCCGGGTTCGCCGCGACGAGACCGTGGTCATCTGCATCACCGGCAGCGGATTGAAAACAACTGAACTCTTCGAGCCGCTCAATGGCCGCCGGCTCCGGCTGGCCAGGGCCCGCGCCTCGGAATTCGCGCAGGCATTGTCAGAGGCGGAACGAGCCCCAGCCGGGGTCGCATGACGAAGGCAATTTTCCCTCCCCCGCTCGCGGGGGAGGGCCAGGGTGGGGGCCCATGCGGGTAGGCGTCCTCGGCGCGACCGGTATCGCCGGCCAGCAGGTGCTGGCCGCACTCGAGCGCCACCCCTGGTTCAGTGTGACCGCGGTGGCGGCTTCGGCACACTCCGCGGGCAAGCCACTGCGGCAGGCGTTGCGCGACCCCTCCGGGGGCAGCCGTTGGTTCGCCGAGGGCCGCCCCGATCCGGCGTTGCTGGATCTCCCCTGCCTCACCGATCAGCAACTGCTCGAGCAATCCCTCGACCTGGTGTTCAGCGCCGTCTCGAAGGAGGTGGCCCAGGAATGGGAGCCGCGCTTTGCGGAACGCGTCCCGGTCATCAGCACCGCCTCGGCCTTTCGCTACGAACCGGACGTCCCGATCCTGATCCCGGGAATCAACGACGCGCACGCCGAAGCGCTCCACGATCAGCGGCGCCGTCGCGGTTGGCGCGGCTTCATCGCGCCGATCCCCAACTGCACCACCACCGGGCTGGCCGTCTCGCTGAAGCCGCTTCATGATGCCTTCGGCGTCCGCACCGTGATGATGACCTCGCTGCAAGCCGTCTCCGGGGCTGGGCGGCAGGGGGGTGTGCTCGCCCTCGACGTGATCGACAACGTCATCCCCTTCATCCCCGGCGAAGAGGAGAAGGTCGAACGCGAGACGAAGAAGATCCTGGGCCACTGGGACGAACCCGCCACCTTCGCCCTGTCCTGTACCTGTACCCGGGTCAATGTCCAGGACGGACATCTCGAAGCCGTCTTCGTCGGTACCGAGCGGCCCACCGATGCCAAGGCGGCCACGGCCGCCATGGAGCGCTTCGGCGTCGACGGGCTGAAGGGTCTGCCCTCGGCGCCCGACCGGTTGCTGCGTGTCGATCCCGACCCCTTTCGTCCACAGCCGCGCCGCGACCGCAATGCCGGCGACGGCATGACGGTCACCGTCGGCCGGGTGCGTGACGAGCCGGCGCTCCAGGGGGTGAAGTACGTCGTGCTGTCGCACAACACCAAACTCGGCGCGGGCAAAGGCGCGGTTCTCCTGGCGGAATGGCTGACGCGGGAGGGCTACATTGTCGGCGCTGCCTGAAGCTGTGACACGGCCCGTCCTCGTCCAGAAATTCGGCGGCAGCTCACTGGGTACGCCGGGGCGGATCAAGCGAGCGGCCAGGCGGGTCGCCGCCAGCCAGCGCGCGGGTTACGACGTCGTCGTTGTCGTGAGCGCCATGGGCGACTCGACCGACCGGCTGATCAGCCTGGCATCCCGGGTCGCCAAAGATCCGGCTGCCCGCGAACTGGACCAGCTGCTCTCGACGGGCGAGGGCGTTTCGGCTCCGCTGATGTCGATGGCCCTGAACGAGCTCGGCGTCGCAGCCGTCTCGCTGCTCGGCTTCCAGGCCGGCATCCAGACCGACCGGCGGCACGCCAAAGCCCGGATCGTCGGCCTGACACCGGGCCGGATCGAGCGCGAGCTCGCCGCTGGACGGGTCGTGGTGGTGGCCGGCTTTCAGGGGATGGGCGATGAGATGGACGTGACGACGCTTGGACGAGGCGGCTCAGACACGACAGCGGTGGCGCTGGCCGCCGCCCTGAAGGCGCAGGCCTGCGAGATCTTCACCGACGTGCGCGGCATCTACACCGCCGATCCACGCTTCGTGCCGTCGGCCCGCCTGCTCACGCGGATCGCCTACCCGGAGATGCTCGAGCTCGCCAGCTCCGGTGCCCGGGTGATGCATCCGCGGGCCATCGAGATCGCCGAGGTTTATGGCATGGAGCTGCATGTGCGGTCGAGCTTTCATGCCGGGCCCGGTAGCATCATTTGTTCGGAGGAGGCGATCATGGAGGACCGAAATCGAGTCCGCGGCATCGCGCACGAGGAGCACGTGGCCCGGCTCTCCGTGGTCGGGGTGCCGGATCGTCCGGGCATCGCGGCTTCGATCTTCGCCCCCCTGGCGGAGGCCGATATTGCCGCCGATGTGATCGTCCAGACGGCGAGCCACGAAGGCGTGACCGATATGTCGTTCACCGTGTCAACGGCGGACGGGCGAGAGGCGCAGCGGATCGTCGAGAACATCGCCAAGGAGATCGGCGCGCGCACCGTGCTGGCACAGAACGGCCTCGCCAAGGTCTCCGTGGTCGGCAGCGGAATTCGCGGCCAGCCGGGCGTGGCGGCCACCATGTTTCGCACCCTGTCCGACCGCCGGATCAACATCGAGATGATCTCGACCTCGGAAGTCCGCATCACCTGCATCATCCAGGCGGATCGGGTGAAAGACGCGGTCGCCGCCCTGCACGAGGCATTCAAGCTATAAGCGTCGCCAAGGCTGCCGCGGTCCGGGTACCGGCGTCGTCGGCCAACCTCGGACCGGGCTTCGATGTCCTCGCCCTGGCCCTGGACCTCCGCCTCACGGTTGAGGCGCGCGAATCGGCGAAGACCGCGATCGCCTGGGCGGGAGAGGGCGCTAAAGAGGTGCCACTCGACCGCCGGAACCTGCTGGTGCGAGCCGCCCAGGAGCCGTTCAGCGGCTGGAGCCGGCCCCTCGACGGCCTCGAGCTCCGAGTGAAAAACGATATCCCCATCGGCCGAGGCCTCGGTAGCAGCGCGGCCGCGATCGTGGCGGGCATCATCCTCGGGGCGAGCCTCCGCGGTCTTCGAATGCCGGCGCAGCGGATTCTCGAGCTGGCTTTTCCCCTCGAGGGGCACGGCGACAACCTGGCCGCCGCCCTCTACGGTGGGTTTTGCATCGCCGCAGTGGGCAATGGCGGCGTCCGGGTGCATCGCCTCGATTGGCCACCGCGTTGGCGAGCCGTGCTCCTCATCCCGAGCCAGCTGTCCCCCACCCACGAAGCTCGGCGCCTCGTGCCGCGCCGCCCCACACGAGAGGACGCCGTTTTCAATCTCGGACGGGTCGCGGAGTGGGTCCTCGCCTGCACGACCCGGGATCGCTCGCTGCTGGCCAGCGCGATGCAGGATCGCCTCCACCAACCGGGGCGCGCCCGCGCGTACCCCTACCTCGAGGACACGATCGACGCTGCCATCGGGGCAGGGGCCCTGGGCGCCGCGCTGAGCGGCGCGGGGGGCAGCGTGATAGCGATCGCCGATCGTAACCCGGCGGAGGTTGGCAAGGCCATGACCCGAGCGGCCGGCTCACACCGAATCAAGGGAAAGCTGGCGATACTGAAGGCCGCGGCCACCGGCCCGACCCTGAACGCGGGGAGGCGTTGATGGAACGCATCGATGACCTGGACCGCTCAGCGACGATGCCGAACGGGAGCGCTATGGAAGCGCAAATCGAGTTGAGGATTCGGCCTCGCTAGTCCTCGCGAAGTCGTTGCGGACTCTCGCCTCCGCCTCGAGGATTCGCGCCCGGTATGCTACCTTGCCTCGTCCGAACTCGTTGAGCGGGTCGAGCGTCGCGAACGATTCGACCACGACCGAAGCTGCCGCCGACGCCCAGGCCATCGCCCGGGGCAGATCCCGGTCGGCCGCGAACATGGCCGAAAATGCCCCGGCGTAAGCATCGCCGCCTCCCGTGGTCCCGCTGGCGGTGACCGGGTAGGCCGGCATCGACGTGATCGCGCCGTCGTGGATTCCCATCGAGCCACTGGTGCCAAGCTTGATCACCGCTGTGCGCACGCCGCGCCGGACTAACCCGCGCAGCGCGTCCTGCGGCGGTATCCCCGGCCAGAGCGGCGCCAGGTCCCTCTGGCCCGGCAGGAACGCGTCGGCGGAGGCAGCCAACTCGACGGCGGGCTCAACCTTGCCGGAACGCTGGCCGGTATCCAGCGTGATCAGCGCGACTCGCTGGTTGACGGCCCGCAGAATCTCGCGCTGGCGAACCGGCGTAAGGCCGCAGATATGGACCGACCAGCGAGGGCCGAGACTGGCCAACTGCTCCGGCAGCGGCTCCCGGTCGGCTCCGAGAACGGCATCTGGATCCGGCGCCAGCCGTACGCGGCTCACGTCGACGCCGGCTCGAGTAACGCCAACGATCAGTTCGGTCGGGAAATCCGACCCGATGACCGCGCAGACGGCGGCGTCGACGCCCACCAGCCATGCTCCGACAGCGGCGCGGAGGGCACTCCCGTCGGCGCCGGAACTCGGGTCGTATCGGGCGCGCACGCGGTCGAACGAGAGGCCCCCAACGGCGACGACCCCTCGCGATGGCTTCCCCACCGTATCCTGCTGCGTGTCATTATTTGTTAGGGCGATCTAAGCGGCAAATAGATTTGCTGGAGATTCAGAACCGGGTTCGAGGGGCAGTGTGACAGGCGTCTACAAAATCGGCGTAGTCAGTGAGAAAGTCGGACTGAGTCCGAGCACCCTACGCCTGTGGGAAGACCAATTCGGCCTGCTGACCCCCGAGCGCTCCAATGGCGGGACCCGTCTCTACTCCGACGCAGAAGTCGAGCGCGTACATCAAATCCGCGAGCTGCACCGCGATCGCGGCTACAGCCTCGAGGCGATTGCCCGGATTTTGGAAGAGGCGCGGCAGGCGGCCCCATGGACGCCCGATCGGGCAGCGATCGAGAACATCTATCTGCGCGAGACAGCCAACCGCGAGCAGATCGAGGAAGGCCGCCGTATGGCGGACATCCATGCGGTGGGCGTCCGGCTCGTCCGATCACAATCAGCCCGACGTGCGGCCGAAGAGCTCGTCTATGGTGTCGCGACGCTTGGCTCCGCCGAAATCGTTACCCTCGGGCTCTACCAGCGCAAACCGAACACGCTGACGTTTGTTGCCCTGGCACGCGGCAACAAGACCGAGGTCCATCACTGGCCGGCACAGAATGTCTCGAACTTTCCCGCGCCATGGCAGGAGGCGATTCGCGCCCGCGAGCCCTATTGGTGTTCGGATCTCCTGCGCCTGGACCTGCCGGACGAAGTGAGCACATACATGCGACAGGATCCATCGCGAAGCTTCCATGCCGAGCCGTTGTCGATCGGCAAGGAATTGGTTGGCGTGCTGGTGCTGGCCAGCCGGCAGCCTGGCGGCATCGCCCGGGAAGCGCGTCGGGTGGCGGCACGAGTGGCCGTGGCCGCCGGACCGGCGATTCACTACTTCGCCCCACGCCTGTAGCCGGCTGTAATGCTTCTGAAAGGTTCGCGGGCGCAGACTGGCTCGCGGTGGAGATGGCTTCTCCATGCTTACCAGTCCAGATGAGAAGGAGGTGAGAAGCATTACTCCAACGCAACGCATCATTACGATTGCCGGCGTCGCCGGATCACTGATCGCGGGCGGCGTGATCGGGGCCACTCTGGCCGGTCCGCTCGCGGCCACGGCGGCGAACAACAGCAGCGCGTCGACGCAGCTGACGGCGGCATCGGCGAGTCCGAGCGCGGCCGCGGGGACCTTCAAGTCCAACGAAGCGGCCACCCACGAGTCCGGTGAGAGCGCCACCGTCGAGGCCCAGGAGAATTCCGGCCAGCGACCGGGTGGTGGAAGCGGGAAGTTCACGCCCAACGAAAACGCCACCCATGAGTCGACCGAGAGCGCCGCACGTGAGGCGCAGGAGAACGCGGGCCAGCGCCCGACCGTCCCCTAACTGACTGAAAATTCCCTCCCCCGCCTTGGGCGGGGGAGGGTCAGGGTGGGGGCTGGTGCCCCCAAACTCACTCGAAATCTAAGCGCGTCAGCAGCCTGAGCCCGGGCGGGAAGGCGGCTAGCTGGCCTGGCGCAGTTCTTGCAGCATCGGCGAGCTGATCAGCACGTCGGCCGTGGCGATATTGGTGGCCAGCGGAACGTTGCGCACGTTGCAGATGCGGAGCAGCGTCTGGATGTCCGGATCGTGCGGGTGTTTGTCGAGCGGATCAACGAGGAAGATCACAGCGTCCACCTCGCCCTCGACCACCCGGCTGGCAATCTGAACGTCGCCCCCGTGTGGACCCGCGGTGACACCCTCGACCTCGAGGCCGACCTTGTCCCGCAGCAGATCACCGGTGGCGCCGGTGGCGATCAGCTCGTATTCGGCGAGCCGGCTTCGGTTGAACGTGGCAAACGCCACCAGATCGGCTTTCTTGCCGTCGTGGGCGATGATCGCCAGGCGCGGCCGATCACTCTGTGATCTCAACATGTCGGTCGTCAGCATACCCGCCCACCCTTTCGAACGCATCGGATGGACGCTACAAAACCGTGACGGTACGTTTGAACATGATGCACAGTAGGAGTCAACTCATTTGTCATTGGTTATATTCCGCCAGGCCCGCGCATCCTGCATGAAATTCGCCAGCAGTTCGTGTCCATGTTCGGTCAGGATTGCCTCGGGATGGAACTGCACGCCGGCGAGTGGATGCTGGCGATGGCGCAGCCCCATCACAATGCCGTCCTCGGTCCAGGCGGTGACCTCGAGTTCAGACGGTAGTCCATCACGCTCCACCACCAACGAGTGATAGCGGGTGGCGGCGAACGGGCTCGGGATGCCGCGAAAGACGGATTGCTGCTCGTGAAGGACGCGTGAGACCTTCCCATGCATCACGTGCGGGGCCTTCCGCACCTGGCCGCCGTACACCTCACCGAGACACTGGTGGCCCAGGCAGACGCCCAGCGTCGGGAGGGTCGGGCCGAGCTCGCGCAGGAGGTCCCTACAGATCCCGGCGTCGCCAGGGGTTCCGGGACCGGGTGAGAGGACGGCGGCCAGCGGACTCAGCATCGTGATTTCGTCGAGCGTAATCTCGTCGTTCCGGTTGACGACGACCCGCTCACCCAACTCACCCAGGTACTGCACGAGGTTGTAAGTGAACGAGTCGTAGTTGTCGATCACCAGCACGACCTCTTTGCGATCCACGTCAGCTCCCTCCCCGACCCTCGCCCGGAGGGGACTGATCCGGGCCGGAACCGGCGATCGCCTGCAGCAGCGCGGAGGCTTTGTTGCGCGTCTCGAGGAATTCCTCCGCCGGGACTGAGTCGGCCACGATACCCGCCGCGGCCTGAACCGTGGCGAGGCCATCTTTGATCACCATGGTCCGAATCGCGATGCAGGTGTCGAGGTCACCGGTGAAGCTCAGGTAGCCGATCGCTCCCGCGTAGACGCCGCGCCGCTCGCGTTCGAGCTCGGCGATGATCTCCATCGCCCGGATCTTCGGTGCCCCGGTCACGGTACCCGCGGGGAAACACGCTCGCAGCGCATCCATCGGCGTGAGCTCCGGACGGAGCCGCCCGGTGATGTTCGAGACCAGGTGCATGACGTGTGAGTAGCGTTCGACCATCATGAGCTCGGTCACCTTGATACTCCCGACCTCGCAGACGCGCCCCAGGTCGTTGCGGCCCAGATCGACGAGCATCACGTGCTCGGCTCGCTCCTTCTCGCTGGAGCGGAGCTCCTCCTCCATCCGCCGATCGGCGGCCTCGTCACGACCTCGGCGTCGTGTGCCGGCGATCGGCCGGTAGCGCACGTTCCGGCCCTGGACGGTCACGAGAATCTCCGGCGAGGTGCCGACGATGGTGACGGATGGCAGCTTGAGGAAATACATGTAGGGCGACGGATTCAACGCCCGCAGCAGCCGGTAGACATCGAAGGGATCCGCATCGAGCGGCGCGCTGAAGCGCTGCGCGAGTTGCACCTGGTAGATGTCGCCGGCGAGGATGTGCGATTTTGCCTGCTCGACCGCCTGGAAAAAATCCGGCTGAGAGACGTGGCCTTCGGCGCCCACGTCGGAAGGCCGGTCGGCCGGCTCCAGCGCCCGCAGGCGGACCGTACGGTTCAGCCGGCGGGCCAGGTCGTCGATCCGCGCGACCGCCTCCGCATAGCGCGACTCGATCGGGGGACGCTGGGTGCGAACGTGCGTGACGAGCTTCAACCGGTGCCGCACATGGTCGAAGCAGGCGAGCGTGTCGGTGATGACGAAAACGCCATCCGGCACCTCGAGCGGATCCGTTTCAGGCACCGGGAGACGTTCGAGATAGCGAGCCGCCTCGTAGCCGAGGTATCCGACGGCGCCGCCGCAAAACCCGACCGGGAGACCGTCGGCCGGTTCAGCGTTAAACGTCTGGAGATAGGCTTGCAGGGCGCGCAATGGGTCGGTTCCCTCGAGGTCGCGCCGGCCACTCGCATCCTGGACGGTGGCGCGACCATCGGCGATGGTGACGATGGCCATCGGGTCGGTCGCCACGAACGAGTAGCGGCCGAGCTGCTC
>DATBYO010000122.1:0-13321 GCA_036513655.1 Candidatus Dormiibacterota bacterium
AACAGCCGGAACATGTAGTAGGCGGTCAAGCCCGCCGTGATCAGCGCCAGGACACCCAGCCAGAACTCGGTCCCGGGTGCGCTCAGCGCCGCCCGGATGATCTCGTCCTTGCTGAAGAAGCCGGCGAAGAGCGGGAAGCCGCTGATCGAGAGGGTGCCGATCAAGAAGGTCCAGAAGGTGATGGGCAGGCCGGCCCGCAAGTTGCCCATGTGGCGGATGTCCTGGTCATCGTGAAACGCGTGGATGACGTTGCCGGCGGCCAGGAAGAGTAGCGCCTTGAAGAAGGCATGCGTCATGAAATGGAACATGCCGGCGGTGTAGGCGCCGATGCCCACCGCCAGGAACATGTAGCCGATCTGACTCATCGTCGAGTACGCCAGGATCCGCTTGATGTCGACCTGTGCGGTCCCGATGGTGGCGGCGAAGAACGCGGTCACGCCGCCGATGACGGCAACCGTCGCCGCCGCGGCCGGCGCCCAGTCATAGAGCAGGTGCATCCGAGCCACCAGATAGACGCCCGCCGTGACCATGGTGGCGGCGTGGATCAGGGCCGACACTGGGGTGGGACCCTCCATGGCATCCGGCAACCAGGTGTGCAGCGGGAGCTGCGCGGATTTCGCGACCGCCCCAACCAGCAAGAGCAGGCAGATGGCGGTGATAACGGTTCCGCCCTTGGTCAGCTGGTGGACGCGGCCGAACAGGCCCTGGTAATCGAGCACCCGCAGGTTGAGGAAGATCAGGAACGCCGCGAAGACCATGCCGACATCACCGATGGTGTTCATCACGAAGGCCTTGCGGGCGGCCAGGACCGCGGAGGTTCGCTCGAACCAGAAGCCGATCAAGAGATAGGAGCTGAGGCCGACGCCGGCCCAGCCCACGATCAGCCAGACCAGGTTGCCCGCAAGGACGAGTAGCAGCATGGAAAATACGAAGAGGTTCATGTAGGCGAAGAAGCGTGAGTATCCCGGGTCTTCCGCCATGTAGCCGATCGAGTAGACGTGGATCAGGAAGCCGACACCGGTGATCACGAGGATCATCAGGGTGGACAGCCGGTCGACGTAGAGGTTGAAGGGGACGTTGAAGTCACCGCTCTGCCACCAGGTGAAGTAGGTTTGGTCGAGGCGTTGACCGCTCAGCGTCTGCGCCAGGATCGTAAGCGCGAAGACGAAGGCCAGCCCGATGCTGCCGGCGCCGATCCAGCCGACCACGCGGCGCGGCAAGACCCGGCCGAACAGCGCGTTGACCAGGAACCCCGCCAGCGGCGCCAGCAGGACCAGCGGCGCGAGGATGTCCACCGGTCCCCTACTCCTTCATCAAGTCGAGCTCGTCGACATCCATCTGCCGGCCGGCCCGGTAAACCTGCACGATGATGGCAATGCCGACCACCACCTCGGCGGCCGCGACCGTGATCACGAGGAAGGCAAAGACCACGCCGTCGAGAGAGTTCAGATAGCGGCTCATCGCGGCGAAGGCCAGGTTGACGGCGTTGAGCATCAACTCGATGCACATGAAGACGACGAGCGGGTTGCGCCGGACCATGAAGCCGATCGCTCCCATGGTGAACAGCACGCCGCTCAACAGCAGGAACGTATAGGCGGGAACCGGCATCAGCGGATCCTCCGCATCGCCAGGTAGACGGCCCCCACCGCAGCGATCAGCAGCAGGACCGACGTGACTTCGACCGGGAAGACGAAGGTGGTGTAGAGGGCCGTGCCGACCGTCTGAACATTGCCGGTGGCATTGATCACCTCGGGAGTGAAGGTGCCCGGGCGGCCGGTCAGCCCACGGTTGAAGAGCAGGGCGCCGAGCAACGCGGCGAAGATCACGCCAAAGACGACGCCGTAGATCCACTCGGTTCCGCGCGGGCTGAAGCTGATGTCGGCCTCCGGGTTCATGAGGGCGATGATGAACACGAAGAGGACCATCACGGCGCCGGCGTACACGATGATCTGCGCGGCGAACAGGAACTGGGCGTTGAGCATCAAGAACAGCACCGCCAGCCCCAGCATGTTGGCCACCAGGCTGAGCGCGTTGTACATCGGTTTACGGAACGCCACCACGCCCGCCGCCGTCACCACTTCCCAGGCCGCCAGAATGGCGAACCCGACTACCACTTGCGCGGCACCGGTTGGGCGGACGGCGCACCGGAGGGCACCGCCGTGTCGCTGAGACTGGCGGAGAGCGGCTCCAGCATGTCTTCTTTCACCGCAATGAACTTGTCCGGGTGGTCGTCCGCCAGGTCGTACCGGGGGCCCATGGTGATGGCGTCATAGGGGCAGGCTTCCTCGCACATGCCGCAGTAGATGCAGCGCAAGAGGTTGATCTCGTAGCGCTTGGCATACCGCTCCCCCGGTGAGACGCGATGTTCCGGGGTGTTCTCGGCCGCCTCCACCACGATGCAGCCAACCGGGCAGGCGATCGCGCAGAGCTCGCAGCCGACGCATTTCTCCAGGCCGTTGGCGTAGCGGTGCAGGATATGGCGGCCGCGCTCGCGCGGCGGGACCGCCTTCTGCCGCTCCGGGTACTCGATAGTGACGATCGGCTTGACGTTGTGCTTGAAGGTCGTCGCCAGCGCGCGGGCGATGTACAGCGGGCCCAGCAGGATCTCGCGGAGGGCCATCAGAGCGTTCCCCTGGCGGCCACCACCACGATGGCGGTCGCCATCATCATCGCCAGCGTCAGCGGAAACAACGATTTCCAGCTCAGCGCCATGAGCCGGTCATAACGCATTCGGGGCAGGGTCGCCCGCAGCCAGACGTAGACGTAGAGCAGGGCCACCACCTTCAACACGAACCACCAGGGACCCGGCAAGATGCCGAACGGGCCCCACCATCCGCCCAGGAAGACGATGGTCGCCACCGAGCTCACGATGATCATGTTGATGTACTCGGCCATGAAGAAGAGGGCGAACCGCAATCCCGAGTACTCGGTGTGATAACCGGCGACCAGCTCGGTCTCAGCTTCCGGTAGATCGAAGGGCGCCCGGTTCGTCTCGGCGATGCCGGCGATCAGGTAGAGGAAGAACGCGGGCAGCAGCGGGAGGATGAACCACCAGGTGTGCTGGGCGTTGACGATATCGACCAGCCTGACCGAACCCGCCAGGATGAAGACCGGGACCAGCGAAAGGCCGAGGGCCATCTCGTAGCTGATCATCTGGGCCGATGAGCGCAGCGCGCCCAGCATCGAGTACTTGCTATTCGACGAGTAACCGGCCAGGAAGATGCCGTACACGCCGACCGACGTGACAGCGAAGTACCAGAGGACGCCGATGTTGACGTTCATCACGTACCAGCCGATTGAGTGGCCGAAGAGGTTGAGCGGGCCGGGCCCGCTGATGGGAATGATCGCGAAGCTGGCCAGGCACGCACAGATCGAGATCATCGGGGCCAGCAGGTAGAGAAACCGATCGCGGCTCGAGGGTGCACTACTCGACTTGAAAAACAGCTTCAACCCATCCGCCGCCGGCTGCAACAGTCCCCAGGGGCCGACCCGGTTCGGTCCCGGCCGCTGCTGCATCCGCGCCTGGACCTTGCGCTCGAACAGCGTGAGATAGGCGAACCCGGTCAGGAGCGCCCCGATCACGATCACCGTCTTGATCAACGTCTCGACGACGACCTCTAGTGTCATGGCAACTCGCTCCAGAGCACCCGCGCGCCCTGGTTGGCGGCGGCGTACGGTGGCAACGAGCGGATGAGGTCGGCCGTGATCCTCTCCACGCCCTCGTAGTCCCACGAAGCGCCCAGGTGATTGGCGATCTCCTGAAAAACCTGCCAGTCCTCGCGAACCCAGGCGGCGTCGATCCCCTTCAAGATCCGCTGGACCCGCCCCTCCATATTGGTCACGGTGCCGTCCTTTTCCGTGAACGCGTGGCCGGGGATGATGACGTGGGCGACGTCGTCGAGCGGCGACGCCTTGAAGCGGTGAAAGACCACGAGCGGCAGAGATGCGAGCCACATCGATTCCGCATCGTTGGGAACGAAGCCGTGGAGCGGACTGGACTCATGCACGTAGAGCGCCTTGATCCCGGCCCCCGGCCACTCGACCCGCCCCTTTCCCGCCTGACCATTGAGCGACACGTAGCCAGGGCCGCGGTGCGGCAGGATGCCAAGGTCTTTCGCGCCGCGCCCGTTGGGGCCGGTGGTGACGATCAGCCGGCGGACGCTGCCCTTGACTTTTCTTACGAGCTTGCCCTGGAGATCGACGGCCGCTTTCTTGTTGGCTTCCGTTGCCAGGATCCCGACTGCTGTGCAATCCGGTCGCACGCTAGCGACCGCCTCAGCAACGTCGGCGGCGCCGACTTCGGTGACCTGGAGGCCTTTGCGCTGACTCTTGAAGAGGCGAAGGTGCAGGACGGGGGCCGCATCGATGACATCCTGACCACCGAGCACGACGACGTGGTCGCAGCCCTCGATGTCGGCGATCGGCAGGCTCATGTCATCGGGCTCGGCGTCCTCGAGGACCGCGCTGCGGTGATCGAGATTCGGCGACTCGAGAACCTCACGGAACAGCCGTCGGAACAGGAAGAGCTCCTCGTTGCTGGCGGCGGGTGAGGCCCAGCCCGCGGCCTGGCGGCCGGCCTGCTTGAGGGCGTCGGCCGCGACGGCGATCGCTTCGTCGTAGGACGCCTGCTCCAGTTTGCCGTCGCGCCGGATTTGCGGCCGATCCTGCGTCGTGCGCTGGAAGTTGGGGAAGCTGAAGCGGCCAACGTCGCAGAGCCAGCCATCGTCGACGGCCAGGTTTTCTCGCGACTGAAAGCGTCCGATCCGGTTACTCCGAGCGTCCAGCTGGATGTTGCAGCCCATGCTGCAGCCGGGGCAGACGCTCGCGGTGCGGTCCAGGTCCCAGGGCCGGCTGACGAACCGATACTGCCGTGAGGTCAGCGCGCCGACCGGGCAGATCTCGGTCCAGTTGCCCTGGTAGTTCGACTGGGCCGGCTCGTCATTGAAGGTGCCGATGATGGTGTGAACGCCACGCTGGATCAGCGCGAGTTCGCGTTCCCCCGAGATCTCCTCGCTGAACCGGGTGCAGCGCCAGCAGAGGATGCAGCGCTCCCGGTCGAGGACGATCTTGTCGGACAGCGGGACCGCCTTGTCGAAGTGCGCTTTCTGAAAGTCAAAACGGCTGGCGCCGGGACCGTATTGAAAGGTCTGGTCCTGCAGCGGACATTCGCCGCCCTTGTCGCAGATCGGGCAGTCGAGGGGGTGGTTGATCAACAGAAACTCGAGCACGCCCTTCTGGTACTTGCCAACCTGCTCGGTGGTGGTCTTGACCGCCATCCCTTCCGCGACGTAGACCGCGCAGGCCGGCTGCAGCTTGGGCATCTTCTCCACCTCGACCAGGCACATCCGGCAGACGGCGACCGGCGCCATCTTCGGATGCGAACAGAAGATCGGGATGTCGATGCCGATCGACTTGGCGGCGTCGAGGATCAGGGTGCCCTTCGGCACGGTGACCGACTGGCCGTTGATGGTCAGGGTGATCTGGTCGGTCTGCACCGTGGCCACTAGGCCACCGCCTCCTGGACGGTCTTCTTGAAGGGGCAGCCCTTTTCCGAGATGTGCTCCTGGAACTCATCGCGGAAGTACTTGATGACGCTCCGCGGGAACCAGGTCGAGGCATCGCCGAGCGGACAGAAGGACCGGCCGTCGATGCTGTACCCGATGTCGAGCAGCAGGTCGACGTCGCCGGGTTTGGCGTCGCCGGCCTCGAAGCGGTCGAAGAGATTCGCCATCCAGAAGGTGCCCTCCCGGCATGGCGTGCACTTGCCGCAACTCTCGTGGTGGAAGAACTTGACGTACCGGCGAGCCGCGTCGACCATGCAGGTGGTCTCGTCCATCACCACCATGGCCCCGGCGCCGGCCAGCGAGCCGGCTTTCTGGATGGCGTCGAAGTCCAGGCCGACGTCGAGATGCTCGGGCAGTAAGACCATCATCGAGGCGCCGCCCGGCTGGAACGCCTTGAGCTTGCGGTTCTTCCAGACGCCGCCGCCGTGCTCCTCGATCAGCTCGCGGATCGGCGTGCCGTTTTCCAGCTCATAGTTCCCCGGCCGGTTGACGTGCCCACTCATGCACCACACCCGGGTCCCCTTTCCAGTCGGCGTGCCCATCGCCCCAAACCAGTCGGGCCCATTGATGACGATGTGCGGCAGGTTGGCCACGGTCTCGACGTTGTTGACCACGGTCGGTTTGCCGTAGAGGCCCTTGATCGCCGGAAACGGCGGTTTCAGCCGAGGCTCGCCGCGATATCCCTCCAGTGAGGTGAGCAAGGCGGTCTCTTCGCCGCAGATGTAGGCACCCGCGCCGCGGTGCAGGATGACGTCGATGTCATAGCCTTTGCCCAGGACGTTCTTACCCAGGTATCCCGCCTGGCGCGCCTCCTCGATGGCGGCCTCCAACGCGTCGTGCTGGGGCAAGTACTCGCCGCGGATGTAGATGAAGGCCAGGTTGCAACCGATCGCGTAGCTGGCGATCAGGATCCCTTCGAGCACCTGGTGTGGGCTCTTTTCAATCAGGTAGCGGTCCTTGAAACAGCCGGGCTCGCTCTCGTCGGCGTTGCAAACGAGATACCGTGGGTAAACGCCTTTCGGCAAGAAACTCCACTTGTTGCCGGTCGGGAAGCCGGCGCCGCCGCGCCCGCGTAGGCCGCTCTTCTTCACCATCTCCACCAGCTCGTCGGGCTGCATGTCGAGCGCCTTCTTGAAGCCGGCATAGCCGCCGGTCCGTTCGTAGACCGCCAGCTGTTCGAGCCTGTCGGTGTGAAAGTCCTTGGTCAGGACCGGCTTGAGTCCCATCAGTTCTGGGTCCTCTTCGCGCGCGGTCGCGCGACCTTCTCCGGTGAGCCGGAAGCGACGGTTGCCGCCTTCTCGCGCTTGGCGCCGTGTGGCTCCGGGTCGGTTCGCAGCCGCTGGATGATGGCGTCGATCCGTTCGGGCGTCAGGTTTTCCTCGAAGTGGTGGTCGACTTGCATCATCGGCGCCCCCCCGCAGGCACCCAGACACTCGATCGTCGAATGCCAGGTGATCGCCCCGTCCTTCGTGGTCTGGCCGTCGCGGACGCCCAGCTGTCGGGCGAGGTAGGCGGTCATCTCGTCGGCACCGCGCAGCATGCAGGGCGCGTTGACGCAGATGACGACGTCGTGCCGGCCCTCCGGCTTGGTAAGGAACATCGAGTAGAAGGACGCGGTGGCCTCGATCAGCGAGGGCGGCAAGCCGAGGATCTGCGCGATCTCACCCATCGACTCCTTGGTGACGTAGCCTTGCTCGTGCTGGACCGCCCAGAGTGCCGGGATGATGGCCGATTGTTTCGACGGGTAGCGCGCGGCCCGTGCCTTGATGTCCTCGACGGTCGGTTTGGCCAACGCCATCAGCGGTCCACGTCTCCCAGGATGAAGTCCATGCTGCCCATGATCGCGATCACGTCAGCCAGCAGGACACCCTGCACCAGCTTCTTCAGCGGCTGCAGATTGCAGAAGGACGGCGGGCGGACCTTCATCCGGTACGGCTTGTTGGTCCCGTCCGAGACCAGGTAGAAGCCAAGCTCGCCACGCGGGCTCTCCACGAAGGCGTAGACATCGCCCACCGGCCCCTTGAAGCCTTCGCTGACGAGACGGAAATGGTGAATCACCGACTCCATGCTCTTGCTGAGCTCGGCCCGCGGGGGCAGGGCGACTTTGCGATCGTTGGTCAGCCAGGGACCCCCGGGGAGGGTGTCCACAACCTGCTGCAGGATCTTCAGGCTCTCGCGCATCTCCTGGACGCGGACGCGGTAGCGGTCGTAGCAGTCGCCATTCGAGCCCAGGGGAACCTGGAACTCGTACTGCTCATAGCCGCAGTACGGGAAAGCTTTGCGGACGTCGTAGTCCACGCCGGAGGCGCGCAACATCGGGCCGGTCACGCCGGTGGTGATCGCATCCTGGGCCGACAGCGTGCCAATCCCCTGGAGGCGTTGATGCCAGATCGGGTTGTCGGTCAGCATCGCCTCGAAGTCGTCGATCCGTGCCGGCATGACGTCGATGAACGCCTGAAGCTGCTCGATCCAGCCTTCCGGCAGGTCCCAGGCAACACCGCCGACCCGGGTGAATGAGGTCATCATCCGAACGCCCGAGTATGCCTCGTTCAAATCGAGGACCAGCTCGCGGTCGCGCCAGGCATAGAAGAAGCCAGAGTAGACGCCGAGGTCGAGACCGGCGGTGCCGAGCCATAACTCGTGGCTGCCAATCCGGGCCAGCTCCATCATCAGCACCCGAATCGCCTGGGCCCGCGGCGGCACCTCCACGCCGATCAACTTCTCAACAGCGCTGACGAAGCCGACGTTGTTGATCGGCGGTGCCAGGTAATCCATCCGGTCGCTGAAGGTGATGCCCTGCGTGTAGGTCTTCTCCTCGAACGATTTTTCGAAGCCGGTGTGGAGGTAACCGACGTCCGGATCGGCGTCGCGCACGACCTCGCCGTCCAGCTTCAGGCGAACTCGGAGGACGCCGTGCGTACTCGGATGCTGGGGGCCCATGTTGAGCTCCATCCATTCGGTTGGCGGCTCGTGCTCCGGACCGAACGGTTCCTGCGCCGGTCCCGGGCCGAACGGTTCTTGCTTGACGCGGGTTTCAGCCACGGATCGCGTCGGGCTCCAACCCTTCAAGCTTCTGGTCGCTGAAGATGACCGGCTCGCCGAAAGAAACGTAATCCTTCCGCAGCGGGTGGCCTTCCCAGCTCTGCGGCATCAGCAGCCGGCGGAGGTCGGGATGCCCGTCGAACTTGATGCCGAGTAGATCCCAGGTCTCACGTTCGTGCCAGTTGGCGGCCGGCCAGACCTCCGTCAGGCTGGGCGCGTGCGGGTCGGGCATGGCGGCCGTCGTCTTGATCCGGATCCGCGTCTTGTTGGCCAGGGAGCGCACCTCCCAGACCACCGTGAAGCGCGGGTCACGGGCGGGCCAGTCCACGGCGGTGGCGTAGAGGAAGTAATCGAAGCCCTCTTCATCCCTCAGGTATCGGGCCACCTCGACCACGGCGTTCGGTTCCACCACGATGCTCAGGTCGCCGCGGAAGTCCGAGCTCTCGCGCAAGGACTGTTTGAAGCGATTCCCGAGGCTCTCGACGAGCCTATCCGTCGTGGTCGCGCTCATCTCGCGGGCTTCCCTCCCAACAAGACCGATCGGCGGCCGTCAGGCAGGGCGCTTGACCAGCGGTTCACCGCGGATCTTGCGCTGCAGCTTGACGACGGCATCGATCAGGGCTTCCGGCCGGGGTGGGCAGCCGGGAAGATAGATGTCGACCGGCACGATCTTGTCCACGCTCTGGACGATCGCGTAGTTGTTGAACATGCCGGCGGAGGAGGCACAGGCTCCCATGGCAATCACCCACTTGGGTTCCGGCATCTGGTCATAGATCTGGCGGAGAACCGGCGCCATCTTGATGGACACGCGCCCGGAGACGATCATCAGGTCGGCCTGCCGGGGTGAGGCGCGGAAGAGCTCGGAGCCGAAACGCGACAGGTCGTGTCGTGGGCCGACCGTTCCCATCATCTCGATCGCGCAGCAGGCCAGCCCGAAGAGCGCCGGCCAGATCGCGCTGGACCGCCCCCAGTTGATCACCTTGTCGAGCGTGGTGGTGAGCAGGTTCTCGCCCAGCGCGTTCAGCGGCGTGGGCCCGGCTGCGCGGCCAGTCGGCATCGGAACCGGACGGAGCTTCAGTTCCCCCATTCCAGCGCTCCCTTCCGCCAGACATAGATGAGGGCGACCAGGAGGATGGCGGCGAAGACGCCCATCTCGGCAACCCCGAACCAGCCCAGCCCCTTGAGGATGACCGCCCACGGATAGATGAAGATCGCCTCGACGTCAAAAATGATGAACAGCATGGCCGTCAAATAAAAGCTGACCGCAAATTTGCGGCGCGCGCCCGAGCGGGGCACGATACCCGACTCATAGGGCAAGTCCTTGGCCGCGGAGTCCCGGTGACCGGCCAGCCAGGGCGGCAGAAAGAGGGCGATGAGGCCAAAAACGAAGACCGCGGCAAGAAAAATGAGCAAGGGAAAGTAGTCGCTCAGCACGGTACGCGGCTAAGTCTAACAAAGAGGTTTTGAATACAGACCTCCGTTCGACCGCCGCTATCCGAATCAGGTCAGGGCCCTATGGCCGCAGGTCTTCGAGCTCCCAGAGCGCCCCTGGGTGGTGCGGCGGCGGGAAGCGACCGTCAGGATTTTCCTCCCGGAACTGGCGCGAGTGCTTGCGAAAGCCGCAGACGGTGCACATGTACTGGCCTTCCACCGGGATGGGGTCGCCCGGCTTGAAACGGTCGCCGATCCGAAATCCCTTGCCCGGCTCGGATCGCGGGGCCGCCTCGCCCGGCGACCAGGCACCGCTCGCCACCAGAGCCCGCGGGGGGACGCCACCATTGGCATCCGGCTTGACCGCGGCAGCCGAGCGCGGCTTGGGGAAGTATGGCGCCGCCACCGTCCCCGGTTTTCGAGGGTCGCGGGTCCAGCCGAGGGCGTTGATCTCTGCCATCGAGCGCTTGAGGTAAACCCGCTGCTTGACATCGCTGACATCGACGATTTCCTCGAAGGGAATGAAGAGGTCCGGCTGGCCGGGGTTGACCACCCGCATGTAGGGCTCGGTCGAAAGGAAGATCGCCTGCGCGGATTGGGGCGGCCCGTCGAAGATCTCGCGGACGACGCCGACCTCGCCGTCCCGCGTCTCGACCGTGTAGCCAATATTCACGACCCATTGGACTACAGGCATGAAGAAGCTCCCACGGTCATGGAATGGCGCGTATTCTAAGTTACGTGGCCGGCGACGAGAGGTTCGGGCCCAACACCGCACAGGTCGAAGCATTCCTCGCCCGGATCCGCCGGCTGACGCCGGACGAGTGGGAGCGGGTCACCAAGGCAGCGCCGGGCATCGGGGCGATCCCCGACCTGGAGGTC
The DNA here is from genome assembly GCA_036513655.1 of Candidatus Dormiibacterota bacterium. Lineage (GTDB taxonomy): Bacteria > Chloroflexota > Dormibacteria > CF-121 > CF-121 > CF-13. Next base: position 10,917 of record DATBYO010000122.1, read on the forward strand.
CAGCAATCGCCCGAATACTTCAAGGCCCTGGAGGCGGCGACCCGGGTCGCCAAGAGCCAGATCTTTCCCGGTTCGGAGTCGGCTTTTTACGACGCAATGCGGACCGCCCAGCTGGTCGCGGACGCGAGCGCATTCCAGCCATCGACCCGACCGGAGCCGGCGAGCTCGGCGGTTGGAGAGGACGAGCGTCTCTCCCCAGATGCCGAAGCCGACGCCATCACGCGCATCATGTCGACGGCATACGAGGAGGAATCCTGGCGCCGGGTTATGAATGCCTGCATGGTGGCCGCGGGTGCACTCGTGCTGAGGCACTCAATCGGGTCACGCGAATTTGACCTGTTGTACGGTCCCTTTACGCGAGAAGGCCCTCGCTTTCCTTAGCTGACCGTCAAGCTGGCGGTGCCGGTCTTCCCGCCATCGGACCCGGTCACGGTGTGTGAGCCGCCGCTATCGGGGACCGTCGCGGTGCAGCTGGCGCCGGTGCAACTGCCGTCCGGGGTGATCGTGAAGGTTGTGGATGAGGTCACGTCACCCAGGCTGTTGTTGTAGAGGTCCTCACCCTGGGCGGTGTACGTCTGGCTCCCGCCCGCTGTGATCGCTGCCGTGGACGGGCTCAACACCAAATGGTCGAGCGCCGCCGCATTCACCGTCAGGCTGGCGGTACCGGTCTTGCCGCTGTCGGTCCCGGTGACCGTGTGGTGGGAGCTCGCGTCGGCAACCGTCGCCGTGCAACTCGCTACTGTGCAGCTTCCGTCAGGCGCGATCGTGAATGTCGTCGCCGAGGTGACGTCGCCAACGCTGTTGTTGTAGACGTCCTGGCCCTGGGCAGTGAAGGCCTGGCTCCCGCCCGCCATGATGGTCGGCGTGGGCGGGCTCAGCACCAGATGGTCGAGCGCCCCCGCGTTCACCGTCAGGCTAGCGGTGCCGGTCTTGCCAGAGTCGGTCCCGGTGACCGTGTGGTGGGAACTCGCGTCCGCAACCGTCGCCGTGCAGCTGGCGCCGGTGCAACTGCCGTCCGGGGTCATCGTGAAGGTCGTGGATGAGGTCACGTCACCCAGGCTGTTGTTGTAGAGGTCCTCACCCTGGGCGGTGTACGTCTGGCTCCCGCCCGCTGTAATCGCTGCCGTGGACGGGCTCAACACCAGGTGGTCGAGCGCCGCCGCATCCACCGTCAGGCTGGCGGTGCCGGTCTTGCCGCTGTCGGTCCCAGTGACCGTGTGGTGGGAACTCGCGTCCGCAACCGTCGCCGTGCAGCTGGCGCCGGTGCAACTGCCGTCCGGGGTGATCGTGAAGGTCGTGGATGACGTCACGTCACCCAGGCTGTTGTTGTAGACGTCCTGGCCCTGGGCGGTGAAGGCCTCGCTCCCGCCCGCTGTGATCGCTGCCGTCGACGGGCTCAATACCAGGTGGTCGAGGGACGCGGCTGTCACTGTTTCGATTTGGGTACCGTCGTTGAGCCCCGAGTTGTGCGCCGTCAGCATCGGGCTCCCCGCCGTCGTGTCCTTGTAAGTGAAGCTCGTTGTACTGTTGCCCACCGTGATCTTGGGGCTGATTAGCGCCGTCGTCCCATCGGCTTCAAAGAAACTCCCGTTGCTCACATTGCTGCTTGTTATCGTCAGCGCCAGGTCACTGCCGCTAACGTTCACCGCATTGCCGTAGGGGTCTTGCTGCTGCACGGTGATCGTTCCCGAGATGACCCCCGCCGTGATGGTCTGGGCTGTCGTCGTGTAGGCCAGTTGGCTCGCCGGCGCCGCCGTGATCGTCTCCGGCAAAGTGGCCGAGGTCAACCCGGACGCAGCGGCCGTCAAGGTCTGAGAACCCGCGGTCTTAAAGGTCACGGACAACGCGACGGAGCCGTGATCTGCGAGGTCAAAGTTCAAGCTGGCGGGGAAGAGCGCGGGCGCTTGCGGATTGACTTTGCGTTGCCATGTCGCTTGCAGGTCGCTATTGGTGACGCTGAAAGGCCCTGTGTAGTCCGCGACCGTATTGCCACCCGAGTCAAGGGCAGTTACGGTCTCGTCGATTGGCGTACCAGCAACATTTGGCGGCGGATCAGTGATCAGCAGCTTCGACGCCGGACCGGTAGTCATCACAGTATCCGCTGTGGTCTCGAACGCCGTGCCGTTCACACTCGGCACCTGGAGCTGGTATGCATACGTCGCGGACGAGTTAAGCCCGGTGACGGTCAACGCGAAATCCAATGGCGTCGTCTTGTCCGCCAGCGGAGGCGTCGGATACGTGTGCAGGTCGAAGGGGGGCGCCACATTCACGACAACGAACTGACCGGAATGGACGGCGCCGGTCGCCCAGCCGTTCGGATCGATGTGGCCATGGAGGCGGGCGCTCTGTGCGCCAATCAGGTCGGGCGAGCCGACGCTCACGAGCGGCACCGAGGTCGTGTCCGC
>DATBYO010000123.1:0-2127 GCA_036513655.1 Candidatus Dormiibacterota bacterium
AGCACCACCATCCGGTGCTCCTTCAGCATCCGCATGATGTCCCGGGCGCCGGTGCGGCTCAACGGGATCACGCGGATGTTCATTCGCGAGCGAAGGGCCGACACGTGATCGAAGAGCCGGCGCGGTTCGATTTGCTCAACCATGACTCCGATCTCACCGAAGGTGGCCGCCCAGCTGGCCGCGGCCAGTTCCCACGATCCCATGTGCGGTGCCACGACGATGACGCCTTTACCACGGGCCATCGCGGCGTCGAGATTTTCGAGTCCATACGGGGTCAGGAGGGTGCCGAGCTTGCGGCGGTCCATGCGAGGGATCTTGAAGAAATCGATCCAGGCCTTCGTGTAGTTGAGCCAGTTGCGCCAGGCGAGCTTGCGGAGCTGCGGCCCGGGCATCTCGGGCAAGACGTGGTGAAGATTCGACTCCAGGGCCTTGCGTTGACGGGTGAGCAGGGGGAACGCCAGCGTGCTCGTGACCACCCCGATCGCATACGCGAGCCGCCGCGGCAGGCGCGCGAGGATGCCCTCGATCAGCCGGAATCCGAGATAGGTCATCACGACGGGTCGAGGACCGGTTGCATGGGTGAGCCCGGAGTCTGCGGTGCCTGCTCCAACCGCCAGACGGGAAGGAAGACCAGCCACTGGTCAGGCTCGCGGCGGATGATCCGTTCGAAGAACTGCACGATCCGCTCGGTCGTCAACTGGATGTCGCGTTGGGTGTCGCCGGTGCGGCTGACTTCGATCGGCTCCTCCACTTCGGCGACGTAGAGGTTATCGGGTTGGCGCCGGCACCAGACCGGGAGAATCGGCGCGCCGGTCTTCAAGGCGAGAGCGGCCGGTCCTGAGGGGAACATTGCCGGCCGATTGAAGAACGGCACCCGGACGCCACGGTCCCCACTGTACAGGTCGCTCGCCAGCGCCACCACCTCGTTGCGCCCGAGCGCTTTGAGGATCTGGCGCAGGCTGCCGGGACCGAGCCCGATCATCTTCATGCCGATCCGCTCGCGGGACGCGATCACCAGCTCGTTGAGGCCACCGCTGGGCAGATCGTTGGTCACTGCGCTGATGGGATAGCCATAGACCGCCGACGCCGCGGCCAGGATATCCCAATTCGAAACGTGGGCGGTGACCACCACCACACCCTTTCCTTGGGCGAGCGCCCGATCGATCCGCTCGATGCCCTGAGGGCGGACCATCCGCCGAATCTGTTCGGGCTTGAGCGTATCCATCAGCATGAAGTCGGCGAACATTTTGAAGTAGTTGCCGAAGGCATGGCGCGCGGTGCGCTTCACCAGGGGCGCGTTCCAGGGCAGGCCGAGCACCTGCCCGAAGTTCTCGAAGGCCACCCGGCGCCGCCGGGGCATGACATAAAACGCGCAGCGTCCGGTCACCGCCGCCAGCGGATAGCGAACCCGCGGCGGGAGTGCCCGCATGACCCAGTTCCCCAGCCTGAAGAGGCGAGGGAGGATCATCAGCGCCGAGCGGTCCCTTCCGCGGCGGGCACCGGCTGCAGGCGGTCGGGCGTCTTGCCGTTGACCACCGACCCGGCGATGAAAGCCTCGGTCCGTTGGTGGGCGATCTCGTCGGTGTACTGGGTGGGTGGCGACTTCATGAAGTAGGACGACGGCCCGTCGAGGGCTCCGCCCAGTTTGCGGTCGAGTCCAAGCTTGCAGCAGCGGATGGCGTCGATCACGACCCCCGCCGAGTTCGGCGAGTCCCAGACCTCGAGCTTGAGCTCGACGTTGAGGGGAACGTCTCCGAACGAGCGGCCCTCCAGCCGGATGTAGGCCCACTTGCGGTCGCCGAGCCAGGGCACGTAGTCGGACGGACCGATATGGATGTTGTCCGCCCCGATGTCCGCCGACATCTGGGACTTCACGCTGTTCGTCTTGGAGATCTTCTTCGAGGTGAGCCGCTCGCGCTCCAGCATGTTGAGGAAGTCGGTGTTGCCGCCGAAGTTCAGCTGGTAGGTCCGCTCCAGCTTGACGCCCCGGTCCTCGAAGAGGCGGGTGAGGACCCGGTGCACGATGGTGGCGCCCACCTGTGACTTGATGTCGTCGCCGATGATGGGCACGCCGCGCTTCTCGAAGCGGCCGCGCCAGTAGGGCTCGCGGGCGAGGAACACCGGCAT
>DATBYO010000124.1:0-60937 GCA_036513655.1 Candidatus Dormiibacterota bacterium
CCGCGGTCCCGATCGACACCGGGATCGCACCCGCCGAGTCATCTTTCCCAAGGAGTGTCCCGCCGATCCGGCGCGCGAGCGAGACCGCGGCGACCTGGTCAACGCCCGGCATCAGGATCACGAACTCGTCGCCACCCCAGCGGGTCACCAGGTCGGCGTCGCGAAGGTGCGAGCTGAGGACTGAGGCCACCCGCTTCAGGACCGCGTCGCCGGCCGCGTGGCCACGGGCATCGTTAACCTGCTTGAGCCCGTCGACGTCCAGCATGAGCACGGCGAACGGCGCCGGTGGTTCAGCCACAAGCCGCTGCTCGAGCGCCTGTTCGAAGGCGCGGCGATTCGCGAGCCCGGTCAGGGGGTCGGTCCGCGCGGTGGCGGCCAGCCGTTCGATCAGGCGAGCATTGAAGATCGAGACTGCGGCCTGGTTCGCGAGGATGGTCAGCAGCCGCAGGTGGTCGCCGGTGTACTGGTGGAGGCCGACTTTGACGTTGACGATCACGCCCATCAGGCGGTCTTCGAAGATCACCGGTACGGCGAGCATCGACTCATTGCTGTCGCTCGTCCCGGCGATGTGAACCGCCTTGGGATGGCGCTCGGTATCGCCGACCAGCGCGCCCTGCTTTGTTTCGGCGACCCAGCCGGTGATACCCTCGCCCACCTTGAGCGCGAGCGTTTCCGCCGTTACGCCCTCGTACTCACTCCGCTTGGTGTCACTGAAGTACGCCGGCCGAAGGGTGAAGCCGTCGTCCTCGAGAAGATAGATGCGGCACTGGTCGTAGGGCAGCAAGGTGGTGATGGCGCGACCGATGGTCTCGCAAATCTCAGGCACGCTGACCACCATGGCCAGTCGCGCACCCAGCTGCTGGATGGCGTCGAGGTGCTGGGTCCAAGAATGCGCGAACTGCGGTTTACGGTCTTCGTGAAGAGCGCTCTCGGCCGTTCCGGCGACGTCGACCTCGCCCGATTCGATCACCTGCAGCAGCGCCTCGGCAACCTTCGGGTCGAACTGCCGGCCCGCCTGGGCGCGGATTTCCTTGAGGATCCAGTCGCGGGGCCGAGCGCGGCGGTACGGCCGATCGCTGGCCATCGCCTGGAAGGCATCGCAGGCGTGGATGATGCGCGCCTCCACGGGGATTTGCCGGCCGCGGAGCCCATCGGGGTAGCCACCGCCATCCCACCGTTCATGTTCGGCCCGGACGACCGGGCGAATGCGGACAAGGAAGGGCACTGAGGCGACGATGCGTTCACCGATCACCGGGTGTTCCCGCATGATGGCGGCCTCCTCGTCATCGAGCGGACCGGGTTTGTTGAGGATGTAGCCGGGGATGCCGATCTTGCCGATGTCGTGCAGCAGCGCTCCGTACTCGAGAAACCGCAGCGTCTCGGCATCGAGACCAAGGCGCCGGCCCACCGCCCGGGCCATCGCCGCCGTCTCCCGAGAGTGGGCTTCGGTGTGGCGGTCCTTGGCATCGAGAGCCGCCGCCAGCGCCTCGATGGTCGAGAGGTAGCTCTCTTCGAGCTGCTCGCGGCGCCGTTCAGCGAGCTGATTCTCCTCGCGGAGTGCCTTACGCCCGAGGGCAGGGATGTAGGCGCATATCACCATGGAGGCCGCCAGCAACACGAAGGAGCGCGCGTAGTAGCCGTCCCACCCCTGCAGCACCAGCGGAAGCCCGGCCGCGAAAACCGTGATGGCCAGTGCCGCGGCGGCGATCCGAAACTCGAGGATCGACGCGGTGAAGACGACGATGACGAGGAAGAGGACCGGGAGGTGTGAGTGCGTCCCGCCGGTCGCAAAGACACCAACCGTCAGCATTCCGATGCCCCCGAACACGACGGGGATAAAACGGCTCGCCGGAATCTGTCCCCAGGGCAGCAGCCAGCAGGCCACGCCGGCGGCATAGGCCAGGCCGGTAACGATCCACTCGGCGGTGTAGTTGACGCGCAGGTCGTTCCCGATGAAGTTCGTCGCCATCACGATGCTCGCGAGTCCCCAGAAGGAGATCGCCGCGACCCTCAGCGTCGCACGGCGCAGCTGCATTCGGACATCTGCGGGTGGCATGCTGGCGAATACAACGCGAGAGCGGCTGGCTTCCGTCTGGGGCTGCCGGGCGGCTAGCATGGGCCGGCATGTTCTGGACCTTCGTCGACGCCTCCACGATCTCGGACGGCAGGATCGTGATCGACGGGAAACCGGGGCATCACCTGGCGCGCGTCCGACGCCTTCGGCCGGGGGAGCACGGGGTCGCCGTCTCCCGCGGACGTGAATACGAGCTCGAAGTGGTCGAGATCCAGGGCGAGCGGGTGGTGGGTCGCGTCCTCGGCGAGCGGCCAACGCGGGGCGAGGCAACGACGCCGGTCACCCTGCTCCAGGCGGTGCTCCCGAACCCCGATTTCGACGCGGTGATCGAAGGCGGGACCGCGGTCGGAATCCACGAGTTCGTCGCCGTCCAGGCGGCGCGTTCGATCGGTCGTCCCCCCGGCAGCCGGCGGGCCCGCTGGAACGCGATCGCCCAATCCGCGGCGGAGCAGAGTCATCGCGGCGACATCCCACAGGTGACGGGGCCGATAACGCTGCCGGCGGCCCTCGATCGGGCGACCGGCACCCGACTCTTCGCGCTCGACCCGGCGGCCGCCGTGCCCCTGCTGCACGCGGTTGACGGCTCGCCCGCCTACACCATCGCCGTCGGTCCTGAGGGAGGCTGGACCGACGTTGAGCTGACCGTACTGCGTGCTCGCGGAGCAGTGGCGGTGAACCTCGGCCCGCGAATCCTGCGCGCGCGACTGGCCCCCGTCGTGGCCGCTGCTATCCTCGTCCAACAACGATGAACGTCTCCATCCAAACGCTTGGGTGCAAGGTCAATTTCGCCGAGATGGCCCAGCTCGGCGACCGGCTGGCCCGGGCCGGCTTTGCTGTCTCGGATAGCGACGAGCGCGCCGACATCTGCGTGATCAACAGCTGCACGGTGACGGCCCAGGCCGACCGCAAGCTTCGAACCATGGTGCACGGCCTCCGGCGCCGCCACCCTGATGCGCAGTTGATTCTCACGGGTTGCCATGTCGACAATCCGAACCCGCGCGTATCGGCGGTCCCCAGTGTCGACGTGGTGTTTCCGAACGCGCGCAAAGGTGAGATCTTCGACTACGTCGCATCGACCTTCACGCCGGCCGCCGGGAGCCGCGGATCGACAAGCTTCGCCCGCTCTCGTTTCTTCCTCAAGGTGCAGGACGGCTGCAATCACCGCTGCACCTACTGCATCGTGTGGCGGACCCGCGGAGCGTCCCAGAGCGACGAGGAAACCCAGCTGATCGAACGAGCCCAGCGAGCGGTCACCGATGGCCATGGCGAGATCGTGCTAACCGGCGTCGACCTGGGTGCGTTCGGCCGGGACCGCGGCATGAGTTTTGCGCCGTTCGTGCGGCGGCTGCTGGCCGCGATCGCCCCGGCACGGCTCCGCCTCAGTTCGATCAACGCGAACGACTTCACCCCGGAACTGGTGGAGCTGGCCGCGGCCCCCCGCTTCTGCCGCCATCTGCACATTCCATTGCAGTCCGGCAGTGACCAGGTGCTGAAGCGTATGGGCCGACTCTACCGCCGCAGCGACTATCTGAGGCTGGTGGCGGCGTTGCGCGAACAATCCCCTGACATCGCCATCACCGCCGACGTCATCGTCGGCTTCCCGGGTGAGACCGATGCCGACTTCGCGGAGACGCAGGCGTTGGCCAGCGATGCCGGGTTGAGCGGGATGCATGTCTTCCGCTACTCGCCCCGGGCGGGAACAGCCGCCCCACGGCTCGGCCTGCCGGTGGATGATCCCGTGAGCCGCGACCGAAGCCACCGGCTGCAGGCGCAGGCGGATGCGCAACGCCGAGCCTACGAAACGCGATTCATCGATCGCGACCTCGAGGTGATCTGGGATCGCCGGCTGCCTTCCCGGATGCGAGGCCTGAGCGACAACTACATCACGGTCTATGCCCCCGAGCGCGGCCAGGCGCTGGGGGCCCTGGCCAGCGTTCGCCCGCTGACGCCCAGCGCCGACGGTCTCCTCTGCCGGTAAGCTTGGCCGATGGCTGAGGACTGCCTCTTCTGCAAGATCTTTGCGCGGGAGATTCCGGCAAAGGAAGTCTTCCGGGACGAGGAAATCGTTGCCTTCGAGGACATCCGTCCGGTCGCCCCGACCCACGTCCTGATCATTCCAAGGGAGCACATCCCATCGGTCCACGAGCTGAAGCCCGACCACAGTCACATGCTCGGCCGGATCTTCGAGGTGGCAAACCGGATCGCCGACGAGCGGAAGATCGATCGGGATGGGTACCGCCTGGTCTTCAATAAAGGTCCGCAGGCGGGCCAGTCCGTCTACCACCTGCACGCCCACCTGCTGGGCGGGCGCGCGATGGGCTGGCCACCAGGCTAGCGCCTCAACGCCGTTCGCAAGGTCTGTCACAAGGCTGCTACAGCTTGACCGCGTCGGGGCCAGCCGCGTGAAACAAAGGCCGTAACTGGCCCGCGGTAGCGTGGTCGCAAATGCGACTCCCAGCCTGGCGTGCCAAGAACCCGGAGGCGCGGCGCCGCCGCCGGCGCCTCAGCTACTGGCTGTTCTTCGCCGGATTACTGGCGATTTTCTTCCTGGTGCGTGCCATTCCTGCCGACTGGGAGATCGGACCGTTCCGGATCGACACCAGCGGCAGCGCCGCCGACCCGCAAGCCAGCCTGTATTTCGCCGACGACCCGCACGCCCCGTTCTGGCTGCTGGTTCCGACGTTCAATCTTCCACCTCGCTTCTTTGCCGCGCGCCCAGGCGCGCCGCGCCCGGTCGCCCTCGGGCCAACCCAGTCCCCGGCGCCGTCCGGAAGCGCCTCCCCTTCATCCAGCGCTTCGACCTCGCCGAGTGCAACGCCGTCCGGGTCCGCGAGGCCGACCGCATCTCCGTCGGCGCAGCCGAGCGCCTCCCCCACCCCCACAGCTGGACCAACGCCGGCGCCCACCCCGGCACCTACCCCGACGCCTACCCCCACACCAACGCCCACGCCAAGGCCAACACCCACGCCAACGCCCACGCCAACGCCAACACCCACGCCAACGCCCACGCCAACACCCACCCCCACGCCCACACCCACGCCGACGCCAACACCGACGCCCACACCGACCCCAACCCCAACGCCAACACCGACGCCCACGCCCACGCCGACTCCGACCCCGACGCCAACACCGACGCCCGCGCCGCTGGCGATCACGTCCGCCGCTGAGTCAGTGACGAAAACTGGGGGCGAGTGCGGCCAGAGCGCCAAGGTCACGGCGACCGGCAGCGTCACCACCAATGGCGCCGGCGGCACGGTGACCTACTACTGGGTCCGCAAGGACGACACCGGGACGCACGCGCAGCCGCAGCACACGCTGACGATCGCGAAGGGCGACACCGGCGCCCATGCCGTGGTCACCGATGTCTGGACACCGGGCAGCTCCGGCAGTGAGCAGCTGGTGTTCGTCAGCCCGACCTACCCGCTGGCAGCGAAAGCCTTCAACTGCGGCGGCTGATCCGGCGGATCGGCGGAGAGCGGGCTCAGGCGGCGGCGGCGACCTGATAGCGCATGATCTTTCCCGGACCCGAGCGCTTGGCCGCATAGAGAGCCTCGTCGGCGTGCGCCAGCAGCACCTCCGGCGTGGTCCCATCATCGGGGAACACGGCAATGCCGATGCTGAACGAGACATCGACATTCGTGCCGCGGAGCGTCTGCCCCATCGACCGGTAGATGTCCTGGATTCGCGAGGCGACCACCATCGCGCCGGCACCGTCGGCGTCCGATAAGAGCAGCACGAATTCATCACCGCCGAAGCGGAAGGGTTCGTCGCCGACCCGCACGGCAAAGCGCAGCAAGTTGGCAAGTTCCTTCAACAACTCGTTGCCAACACCGTGGCCCAGCCGGTCGTTGACCGGCTTGAACCCGTCGACGTCCATCATCATCACCGCCATCCGCCGGCCGGTCCGTGCCGCCGGCCCGAGCCAGGTCGGGAGCTGCTCCTGCAGGGCTCGGAGGTTGTGAAGGCCGGTCAGCTCATCGACCCGGCTCATGCGCATCAGGCGCCGGCGCTCTTGCTCCCAGTTGCTCGTGAGCAGCGCCGCGTACCCGTACATCAGGACATGGGTCAGGAGGTTGACGATCAGCGTCGTTCCTGTGGTCCCAACGATCCCGACGCTCACGATCGCGACCCCGGCCGCGATCGCCAGTGCCATCACGCGCGGCAGCAGCATCGCGCCGCAGAGCACGATCAGGAAGTACACAAGCCGCAGGTCGAAGTCGCCGGCGACCGATCGCTCCAGATAGGCGACGGCGGCGACCGCGGCCAGGAGGACGGCGAGCCCCATCACCCGGCGGACGCCGAGTGCCTTGCGCAGGGCCGGCTCGGCCAGGTTCACGCGACCGCCAGCCTGTCGTTCATGCCTAGGCGATAACGAGGTTTTATAGCCCTAATTGCTCCGGCCCCGGCTCTGCCGCCACTGCATCGCGCCGCGCACGATCCAGACCGCCAGCAGCGCGACGATGCCGGCGCTCAGCGCGACGAGCGGGTAAGCACATCCGACGACCGCCCAGGGTAGGCCCAGCGCGAGGCCGCTGAGCGCCTCGCGGATCGGCACCCCCCGCCCGATCGGCGTGTCGCACGCGCGGCAGCGCCCACGTTGCGCCAGGTAGCTGATCACGGGGACCAGCTCGTCGGCGGTCAGGCGATGGTTGCAGATGCGGCAGTGCGATGGCGGCCAGAGCAGCGATTCGCCTCGCGGAACACGGTCGAGGACGACCTCGAAGAAGCTGCCCAGCGCCATCCCGAGCGGAAGCAAGAAGGCCGCTCCGAGCAGGTTGCACAGGATGTCAAGCAATCAATGGCACCTCTAAGCCAGCCGGCCGACCCGCCTCCATTGATCATCGACGCCTACCTCCAGACCTTGCTCGACCAGACGGCCTCCGACCTGATCCTCACGGCCGGCGCGCCTCCCACCATGCGGAAGGACGGCCTGCTGCTCCCGATTGCCAACGACCCTCTTCGCCCGGAGCAAATCGAGCAGATCGGGCACGAGATCCTGGCTGCGGAGCGCTGGACACGGTTTCAGGAGCGGGGGGACCTGGACTTCTCCTTCAACTGGAAGGGCCACGCCCGATTCCGGATCAACGCCTTCAAACAGCGAGGATCGGTCGGACTGGCGCTCCGGTTGATCCCGTACCAGATTCCGAGCTTCGACCAGCTCGGCGTTCCGATGGTCGTGCGCGGTCTCACCCGGCTGAACCAGGGGCTGATCCTCGTCACCGGACCGACCGGCTCGGGCAAATCGTCGACGCTGGCCGCGATGGTCAACGATATCGTCGCCACCCGGCCGTGCCACGTGATCACCATCGAGGACCCGATCGAGTACGTCTATCGCCATCAGCGAGGTATTGTCGAGCAACGGGAGGTCGGCGCGGACGTGCCATCCTTCGCCGATGCCTTGCGGGCAGCGCTGCGGCAAACACCGGACGTGCTGCTGGTCGGTGAGATGCGCGACCTGGAGACGATCTCCGCGGCGATCACGATCGCGGAAACCGGTCACCTGGTGCTGGCCACGCTCCACACCAACGACACGACCCAGGCGGTCGACCGGATGGTCGATGTCTTCCCCGCGGAGCAGCAGCAGCAGGTGCGGGTTCAGCTATCGAACACCCTGGCCGCGGTGATCTACCAGCAGCTGCTGCCGAGGCGGGACGGCCCGGGCCGCGTGGCGGCGTTCGAGGTCCTGCTCAACACGATCGCGGTCCAGAACCTGATCAAGGAAGGCAAGACCCGCCAGCTTCGCAACGTGCTGGAAACCGGGGCGAAGGACCACATGAACACGATGGAGCGAAGCCTCGGCGACCTGATCAAGGCGGGCCTGATCGACGTCAGCGTCGCGGCCTCGCGCGCCCAACATCCCGACGAACTGCGCCGGCTGGCAGCTTAGCAACCCCACCAGGCTAGCCGCAGGTTTGCCCCGGTTGACGCGTTTGCTCCGGTTGGAAACATATGAAGCCGGCGCTTTCCACAAGCGAGGCGGCGCGATGGCTCGGGATCAGTAAGTCGACCCTGATCCGCGCGGTGAACCGGGGCGACATTCAGCCGGCGTTTCGCACCCCCGGCCGGCACCTGCGTTTCACGGTCGACGATCTCAACGCGATTCGGCGCCGGCTGCGAGGGCCGGCCGGGGAGGTCGCGTGAGCGCCGTCGAACCCGAGAGCACGGGAAAGCTCGCGACCCGCCAGCAGAAGCGGCTGGGAGAATTGCTCCTCGAGAACGGCCTCCTCACGCCGGAGCAGCTCGATCAGGCGCTGATGGAGCAGCAGCGGCAACACCTACCGCTCGGCCAGGTGCTTCTTGCCCAAGGGCTGGTCGACGAGGCCGCGCTGGCCGGAGTGCTGAGCCTGCATTTCAAGGTCCCGCAGATCGATTTTTCTCGCACCCGGGTGGAGAAGGAGGCGCTGGCGCTCATCCCCGAGTCGTACGCGCAGGAAAACACCATCCTTCCGATCCGCGTGCGAAACGACGAGCTCGAGGTGGCGACGGTCGACCCGGGGGACCTGGCCTTGCTGGCAGAACTGAAGGTGCTGACGCGCAAGCGGATCAAGCCGATCATTGCCGTGAGCTCGGAGATCAACAAGGCGATCCTCCAGTACTACAAACTGGAGGCGGGCGTCAGCCGCCACGTGCGCTCGTTCGAGGAAACGTTCCAGCCGACCGGCGGCGGACGCCGTCTGGCGGAGGTCAAGCAGGACGCGCCGGTCGTCCAGATCGTGGACCTGATCGTGGCCCAGGGCGTCGAGGAGCGCGCCTCCGACATTCACATCGAGCCCCAGCAGGACCATCTCCGGGTTCGCTTCCGGATCGACGGGGTGCTGCACGACGCGACCAAACTCCCGGTCACCCTCGCCGCCCCGATCGCGTCGCGCCTCAAATTGCTCGCCAACCTCGACATCGTGGACAAGCGTCACAGTCAGGACGGCCAGATCCAAACCACCGTCGAAGGACGTCCTCTGGACATTCGGGTGGGCACGATCGAGACCATCTGGGGTGAGAAGGTCGTCCTCCGGCTGCTGGAACGGTCCCGGTCGATCCTTCGGCTCGACACCCTCGGGTTCTCTCCAACCACGAGGGAGACCTTCATGGACTTGATCCGGTCCCCCTACGGAATGATCCTGGTCACGGGCCCCACCGGCAGCGGAAAGACGACCACCCTCTACGCCGCGCTCAACGAACTCGACAGCGTCGAGCAGAACGTCATGACCATCGAGGATCCCGTCGAGTACACGTTCGAGAACATCAACCAGATCCAGATCAATCGCCTGGCCGGCATTACCTTCGCCAATGGGCTTCGCTCCATCCTGCGGCAGGACCCGGACGCCATCCTGGTCGGCGAGATCCGCGACAAGGAGACCGCCGAGATCTCGGTGCAATCCGCCCTGACCGGACATCTCGTTCTTACCTCCCTGCACGCCACGGACGCGGTTGGGGCCATCTACCGCTTCCTGGAGATGGGCATCGAGCCCTTCATGGTCGCCTCCTCCGTGATCGGGGTGGAGGCGCAGCGACTCGTGCGTCGCATTTGCGAGAAGTGCGCGGTTGCCGACCGGCCGGCGCTCGAACAATTCGCGTTTTACGAGTCGATCGGCGGCAAGGGGTCGGTGTTCATGCGCGGCACCGGCTGTTCCCATTGTTCCCACACCGGCTTCCACGGCCGGATCGGGATCTTCGAGATCCTCAAGGTCAACGACGCGGTCAAGCAGCTGATCGTGCGCAATTCGCCGCCGGAGGCGCTGCGCAAACACGTGGTCGACAGCGGGATGACCACCCTGCGCGAGTCCGGCTTGGCGAAGATCGACGAGGGCCTGACGACGATCGGCGAGGTCATGCGCTCGGTGCATGTTGGCGAGGTCATCAATGCCTAATTACGCGTACCGCGGTTATACCGACACTGGCCAGCGGCGCGATGGACAGATCGAGGCGTCCGGAACATCGGCGGCCGAACAGGTGCTCTGGAAGCAGGGCCTCAAGGTGGTTCGACTCTCCACCGCGCCGGCCAAAAAGACGATGGCGGATTACTTCCCCTCGCTCTTCCACGTCTCGCAGATGGAGATCATCCTCTTCACGCGTCAGCTCGCCACATTCGTGGGGGCCGGAGTACCGATGAGCCGCGCGCTCGGCACCATCGCGGAGGAAACGGGGTCGTCCCTGTTCAGGCGGATCGTCCTCTCGGTCCTCGAAGACCTCGAGCAGGGCCGAAACCTTTCTGAAGCGCTCGTCAAGCATCCGAATATCTTCCCGGCGCTCTATGTCGACCTGATTCGCGTGGCAGAGCTCACCGGGAACCTCGAGGCCACCCTGAAGGAGCTCGCGGGTTATCTGCGCCGCGACCTTAACACGATGCGCCGGGTGCGAACCGCCATGATCTATCCGGCCGTGATCATGGTGGTCGCGACCGTGGTCGTGATCATTCTGGTCTTCTTCGCGCTTCCGGCGTTCGTCAAGATCTTCGCCGAATTCCACGTCGAGCTGCCGCTTCCCACCAGGATCCTGATCGGCATGGTGGATTTCATTCGCACCTGGGTGGTGGCGATCGGCGCGGGAATCGCGGCCATAGGGACCGGCGTCGTCCTCGCGCTCCGGACCGAGCGGGGCGTCTACACGAAGGACCAGCTCCTGCTGAAGCTGCCGATCTTCGGGGCGATCGTCTTGTCGGCCATCCTGAATCGCTTTGCCCGCACCCTGGCGATGGTGCTCAAAGCCGGCGTCCCGTTAGGGCAGACGTTCGACGCCGTGATCGGCGGAACCGGTAACAAAGTCTTCCAGCGCGGCCTCCTGACCGTCAAAGAGCAGATGACCAGTGGCGAGGGTTTCGCGGGTCCCCTGATCCGCACCCACCTGTTCCCGCCGATGATGACCCAGATGGTGCGCGTGGGTGAAGAAACCGGAACGCTCGATACCTACCTCGAGCAGGCCGCGGACTTCTACGAAGAGGAACTCGAATACCGCATCCGCGCCATGACCTCCTTGATCGAGCCGGTCATGACGGTGGCGGTTGGACTGGTCGTTGGCTTCATCGCGGTGTCGTTGATCTCGGCCATGTACGGCCTGATCGGAGCGCTCAAATGAGACGAGGCCGGCACGGCTTCAGCCTGATCGAGACGATGGTGGCCCTCGCGCTGCTGGGGATCATCGTCGTCGCGGTCTTGAGCGCTTTCTCGAGCGCCACCCTCGCCGGCTACCGGCACGGGCTGGATACCACACTCGACCGGCTGGTCCGCTCTGACGCGGAGTTCATCAAGCGACAGGCCTACGTGCCAAAGCCGCCGCCCGCCGGCACGTATGCCAACCTGCCCGCGCCAGCCGGCTATACCTTCGCGATCCAGGTCCTGTACTACTCGCCGGGGCCCGTGCCACCGCGCGGCTTTCTCGCGACGAACCCCGAGCGCGGTCTGCAGCAGATCACGCTGACGGCGACCGCCCCGGGCGGAGCTTCGGAGCAAGTGATCTTCTTCAAGGTACGGCCGTGATCGCCCGGCGACATCGACAGGCTGGGTTCACCCTCGTCGAGATGATGGTCGGCATGCTGGTCGGCACCGCGGTTTCGCTCGCCCTGGCGAGCGCGTTCCTTCTCGGATACCGGACGATCAGCCAGGAAGCGCGCCAGATCGCCGCCGACCAGGCGATCAGCACCGCGAGCCTGCCGATGGTGCGTGACCTCACCAGCGCGACCACGATTTCACAGGGGACCATCACGCCAGCCGTCGGGACACTGACGATCACCTACGGAGCAGCGCCGGTGACGACGGTGACCTACCGAATCGACGCCAGGAACAACCTGATCAGGACCGTTGGTGGCGTCTCCACGGTGGCGTCCCGCGGAATGGCGAGCGTCAGGATCGCCCCGCCCGCTCCGGCGTGCTACTACACCGTGACGCTGACCCCGTCGGCGGTCGGCGCCGTGGCCGTGGCCCTCAACGTTAGTACGCGGGTTGGACCGCAGGGGTGTTACTGATGGCTAATCGCCGGCGCCGGCAACGGGGACAGGCGCTGTTGGTGGTGCTCGTCTTCCTTGCCGCGTTCATGGTGCTCATCTGGGCATCGCTGCGGCTGGCCAGCGACGCGTTCCTCGGGTTGGGCGCCGTCCGGACCGATACTCACGTCACCTACGCGCTCGACGCCGGCGTTGCCTACGGTCTCGAGTACGCCCACCTGACCGGCACCAACTGCGTGGCGGTCAACCCCCCAAACTTCGCCGTCAACTATCCGCCGGCTACCACGGTCACGGTCCGCATGACGATCCCGGCGGGTTGCAACGCCGGCAACCCGATGTACAACCTACGGGTGACGGCGACCGGCACCTCGCGAATCGTGCAGGCCCAGATCTATCAAAGCAACGTTGGCCCGAATCCCTGGCTTGTTCGGTGGGAGGCCTATCAATGAACTGGCGCGACTCCCTGGCTCGTTCGGTGGGAGGCCTATCAATCAACTGGCGCGAGTCCCTGGCTGGTGCGGTGGGAGGCCGACGGGGGAAGCCGGTCATCGCCATGGACCTCGGCGCGCGCGAGCTGAAGCTGGTTCAATTCGACGACGGCCGGCTGACGCGCCACACATCAGTGCCACTCTCGGAGGCTGGGTTCATCGATGGAATCCCCACGCCGGAGTTGGCCGCGGCGATCAGGCGCGCCGTGCAATCCGGAGGCTTCGCCGCTCAGACCGCACGGCTCGCCATCCCGGATAGCGGCGTGGCCGTGCGTGACTTTCCGCTGCCCGCTGTGCCGCGTAGCGAGCTCAGCCGCGCGGTGACCTTCGAGGGGCGCCGGCTGGTCCCGATGAGTGCCGGCGATGTCTACTACGGCTGGCACGCAACCAGGACCTCCTATGGCTACGGCGTCTACCTGGTAGCCGCCCGTCGCGACATGATCGACGCGATCACGACCATGGTCAGCGCGGCGGGGCTCCGCCTCGAGCGTGTGGACCTGAAGCCGCTGGCCCTCGCGCGTGGCGCGGGCGTCCGCGATGGCCTCGTGCTGGAGTGGAACGCGACTGAGGCCACCCTGGTCCTGATGGTCGCGAGCCGGCCCCGCTTCTTTCGCACGTTTGTGCTCGACGCGCCGGCAGATGACATCGACGCCCAGTTCGACGAGCTGGTGCTTTCGCTCAACGCGCTTGTCAAGTTCATGCGCAGCGCCGAGCCGGACGTGCCAATCGGTCCGGCTACGTCGCTAGCACTGGGCGGGCGCTTTGCCTTCATCGACCATGGCATCGAGCGCGCGCGCGACCGGTTCGAGTTTGCCGTCGTCCCTCCGATCCAGCAAGTCCCCTGCCCGCCTGACTTCCCCTGGCAGGCGCACCTTGCTGAATTGGGCCTGCTATCACCCCAGCGCTGGCACGCCCGCCTGACTCCGTCACAGGGAGGTGACAACCGTGTCGCAGCCTGATGACTCCGTCGCGATCGACTTCGCGCCCCCGCCGCCTGCCGGCCGCCGTCAGGTCCAGATTGCGGCGGCCGTCGTCGCCCTGGTGCTCATCGCCGGTCTTGTCGTTGGCGTGACGCAACTGCTACTCCGCTGAGCGAACTTTTACGGAGTCCGCAAGATTGCGGCCCTACGCTCGACCTGACTCAAAGGAGGTGTTCACAACTGATGCTGTTCCAACTCATCCACAAGGCACGCAACCGTTCGCAGCGTAGCCAGGCTGGATTCACGCTCGTCGAGCTGCTCGTCGTCATTGCCATCCTCGGCATCCTGGCAGCGATCGTCCTCTTCAACATCTCCGGCGTAAACGCCAGCGCGGCCTGCAACGCGATGCGCACCGACGGCGCCACCATCCAGGGCGCTGCCGACCTCTACTACAACAACCTGGCCGTCTATCCCGTGCTGCCCGCCGATAACGCCGCGCCTGCGAACGGCGCTGCCGTCAACGTCACCGAACTCCTGACCAGTAACTTGCTCCATCAGCGCCCCGCGGCCACCGAGACCTTCACGTACATCACCGGTGCCAACTATGGCAACGGGACCGTCCACGGAGTCCTCGCCGGCGCCGCGTGCACCTACAACCCGTAAAACCGACTTCCGGAATGGATCGGCCGGCCTCGCAGCCGGCCGATTTCGTTTCTGCCTCGGAAATGAGGTCCTCCCGGGCGTGCGCGATCGTCACGCGGCTGCGACGACGCTGAGCGAACTTTTACGGAGTCCGCAAGATTACAGCCCTACGCTCGACCTGACTCTCAGGAGACCATGAAAGCCAACCTGCTCTCTAAGCGCCTCGCCGACGCCCGCCATCGCGCCCGCCGCGGCCAGGCCGGGTTCACGCTGGTCGAACTGCTGGTCGTCATCGCCATCCTCGGCATCCTGGCGGCGATCGTCCTGTTCAACATCTCGGGCGTGAACGCCAGCGCGGCGTGCAACGCCATGCGCACCGACGGCGCCACCGTCCAGGGGGCCGCCGACCTCTACTACAACAACCGTCTCCTCTATCCAGTACTCCCAGCTGACGTGGCCGCCCCCGCGAACGGCGCCGCCGTCAACGTCACCGAGCTGCTGACCAGCAACTTGCTCCACCAGCGCCCGGCCGCCACCGAGACCTTCACGTACATCACTGGTGCCAACTACGGCAACGGCACGGTCCACGGGGTCCTCGCCGGCGCGGCCTGTACCTACAACCCCTAGTCGCTATCGCTTCGTCGGCTCAATCTTCCGGCCTTGGTCTGGATCGCCGAGGAAGTAGAAGAGCAATGGGGAGCCGGGCGAGCCTTCCACGTAAAGTTGCGTCCCGTAGCTGCCCTCAAACCTTAGTTGAATCTGCTGGGGCCATCGTTCTTGACGAGTTGCCATCTCCCGCTTCCGCTGTTCCGGTCGATCACCTCAGAGCCGTGAAAGGCCCCGGGGAGGTCGGAGTCCGACCGATGCGAGGATCTGGAGCAGCAGCAGGGGTCGGATCGCGTGCCTGGTGATCGTAGCTAGGCGATCTTGGCCTCGTCGTCCTGAGTCCCGGCGATTCGCTGGGGGAGCGACGACGTGGCGAAGGCGGCGACCAACCGGGGGTCCCACTGCGAACCCGAGCCGGCCGCGAGGATCTCGAGGGTTTTGGCCACCGTGTGCTTGGGCCGGTAGGGGCGGTCCGTGATCATGGCATGGAAGGCGTCCGCCACTGAAACGATGCGCGCCATGATCGGGATGGCCGGCCCCTGCAATTTGTCGGGGTAGCCGGTCCCGTCCCAACGCTCGTGGTGGTGCCGGATAGCCGGCGCCAGCACCGTGGCCGGGCGAAAGGGCCCGGTGATCTCGGCGCCCAGGATCGTGTGCTGTTTGATCCGGTCGAACTCCTCCGGTGTCAGGGCGCCCTGTTTGTTGAGCAGCTCTTCCGGGAGGCTGATCTGGCCGATGTCATGCAAGAGGCCGGCGTGGTAGGCGACTTCCTGGTCCTCGGCGTCGAGGCCGATGAGCCGAGCCAGGGCCTGCGCGGTCAGAGCCACGCGGTCATCGAAGGGCGCCTTCGACTCGGTCGGGTTCTCCCGCTTCACCAGCTGACGCAGGCTCTCATGCGTGCTGATCATGTCCTTGCGAAGTTCCTTGAGGCGGAGCAGCGCCCGGACGCGGACCTGGAGGTCGCGCAGCGTGATCGGCTTGACGATCAGGTCATCGCCACCGGCCTCCACCATCTTCGCCCGCTCCGGCCGGGGATCGAATCCGGTCATCATCAACACCGGGATCTCGGCGGTCGCCGGGTCCGACTTCAATCGCTTACACGCCTCGTGGCCGTTCATCACCGGCATCTCGATATCCATCACGATGAGGTCGGGCTTGAGCCGGTTCGCGACGCGGACCGCTTCTTCGCCATTGCTGGCGGCTTCCGTCCAAAAACCGAGGTTGGAGAGCTGGCCGCAGAGCAGGTCGCGATTGGCACTGCTGTCGTCGGTGACGAGGATCGTGCGGCGCTCGGGCATCGGCCCGGAGGGGAGGGCTTCCACTGGCTGTAAGACGTAGGAAGTCGGACCTTCCTTCGTTGCACGGAAAGTGGAGCGTCGCATCACACTACCGGCGGCGCCGCTGACCATAAAACCGTCCAGCCTCCTCTCCGTCGACGAGGTGGCGGCCGCCATCCACCGGCACCCCGAAGTCGTGCGACGGCAGGCGCGCGACGGCCGGCTGCCAGGAGAGAAGATCGGCCGGGTCTGGTTCTTTCGCCCGGAGCGGTTGGCCGAAGCCGGCTTCAGCCAGTTCCTTTCGCAGGTGGCCCGCGACAATACGGACGCCCCACCCGGCGAGCCGCAGGCGACGCCCCTGGTCAGGGTGCTCGGCGAGGCCGGCCTCCAGGCCCTCCAGCACCTGGATCGGTCCGCGATTTTCGAGGCGGTGGGGAGCCGGCTCGGGGAGGCCGGGCTGTCGACCTACCTTTTCGATCGAACGCCGGATGGGAAGGGGCTGACGGTCGCCTTCCGGCACGCGCTACACGCAGCGATCGAGATCTCGAAGCTCACCGGCCGCGAGGAGGTGGGCAACTTCATCCCCTTTGAGCGCATCCCCATCCTGCGCGAGGTGTGCTCCACCCTCCGGCCGCACTACGTCGGCAACCACGACGAGCTGGTCGGACGGGTCGCGATCGCGCTCACGCCGGAGGCCGCGGGCAACGCGCGGCGGGTGAGCGAGCTGCTGGAGCTGCACACCCTGATTTCGGCACCGCTGGTCGTCGGCGAGCGGGCCATCGGCGCCATCACCGTGATGGGCCCCGGACTGCGCGAGTCCGACCTGCCCGCCGTGATGGCGTTCGCCAACCAGACCGCGGCGGCGCTGGAAACGTCGCGGCTGCTCGAGGAGTCGCGGCAGACGGAAGAAGCGATGGTCCTGACGCTGGCCGGCGCCATCGAGCTGCGCGAGGCGCTCCACAGCCGCGGCTACGAGCATGCCGAGCTCGCCGAGCGCTTCGCCGAACATCTCGGCTACGATCCGGGGCGGCGCCGGCGGGTGCGGTACGCGGCACTGCTGCAGGACCTGGGCAAGCTCACGCTCCCCGACACGATCTTGAAGAACCGCGGCCGGCTGGATTCGGAAGAGCGGGCCTTGATGATGACCCACCCGGTCGTCGCGGCGGATCTGCTGGGTCGCTTCAAGCCGCTTGCCGACCTGGCGCCGCTGGTCCGGTCCCACCACGAGTGGTTCAACGGCGAGGGGTATCCCGACGGCCTAAAGGCAGAGGCGATTCCGATCGAGACGCGGATCGTGTCCGTGATCAACGCATTCTTCAATGTCACCTTCGACCTGCCGGTCAAGACGCCAACGACCGTTGCCGAGGGCTTGCAGGAGCTGACGCGGTTCGCCGGCATCAACCTCGATCCGGGTTTGACCGAGGCCTTCGTGCTCATGTGCCGCCAAGCCGAGGCGGCCCGGAGCCCATGGTTCCAAACGCTGATCGAGGCGATGTTTGCCTCGCAGTCGAGTACCCGCCCGACTGCACCACGCGACATCCTCTCGGTGGCGGACTCGCGCGAGCTCCGCATCATCTATCGGATCGCACAGGAGACCACTGCCGTGCTCGACCTGGATACCCTGCTGACCCGCATCGTCACCATCATCCGTGAGGTGATGGGGTACTACATGGTGTCGATCCTCTTGCCGGCGAACCAGGCGACCGAGTTGAGAGTCGGAGCTCATAGCGGCTACGCGGTCGACATCACCGGGCTCACCATCCCGATCGCCCAGGGGATCACCGGCTGGGTGTATACGCACGGCGTTCCGCAAATCATCCCTGCGGTCCAGGCCGATCCACGATACATCGGGCTCGACGATCAGGTTCACTCCGAGCTGGCGTTTCCGCTGATGAGCCGGGGCCGTGTGGTTGGCGTGCTCAATGCCGAGAGCCAGCAGGCCGATGCCTTCTCGGAGGCCGACGTCGCGCTCATGTCAGCGGTCGGATCCCAGCTGGCATCCTGCCTGGAGGTCGCGCAGCTGCACGACACGCTCAAGCGCGAGGCAAGCCATGATCCGCTGACCCGCCTCAACAACCGCCGGCATTTCCTCGAGCGGATCGAGCTGCAGATCATGCAGGCCACCAGCACCGGTGAGAGCTTCTCTCTCGTCTTCCTCGACGTGGACGATCTGAAACGGATCAACGACACCTATGGGCACCTCGCGGGCGACGCACTGCTTCGCGAAGTGTCCAACGCGTTGATGGACGCGGTCCGTGGAGAGGATGTGGTCGCCCGCTACGGCGGTGACGAGTTCGTTGTCCTGCTGCCGACTACGGCGGCGGCGGCCGCGGCCAGTGTGGCGCAGCGCATCTCGGATGGGATCGCGCGTCATCGCTTCATGGCCGGGCGCGAGCTGCTGCAGATCCCTGGGGTCAGCTTCGGCCTGGCGACCTTCCCGAAGGACGGCGCGACGGCGGAGGAACTCCTGGCGTCGGCGGACGCCACCCTGTACCAACACAAGCGCCGGGCAAGCTAGCAGCGCAGGGCGCACGGCGCATTAGCAGTTAGCGAGGCCGCAGGCCGAGCCGCGCTTTCGCGCGTAAAGCGGCGGCGCCGTATGCCGCTCGCGCGAGCCCACGAGGACACGTTCTTAAGTCCGAGTGCGCCGCGAGAGGCTGGACGGCGCACCGGCGCGTGAAAGTTCTAGCCGAAGACCTGCTGGAGATCGTACAGCTCGCGCGGCACCCGGCGGGTTTCCGCAATCACATCGCGCAGCGGCACCACCGCGACCTGCCCGTCCCGCCGGATCGGGATCACCCCTGCCTTCCCATCGGCCAGCAAGTCGGTCGCCGAAACGCCCAGCCGGGTTGCCCAGATGCGGTCGATCGGCGACGGCGAACCGCCGCGCTGCAGGTGGCCGAGCACGGTCACCCGCGTCTCGAATCCGGTCGCCTCCTCGATCCGGGTGCTGAGCGAATCACCGACGCCTTGTTTGGCCAGCTGCACGTGGCCGAAGGCGTCCCGCTTCTCGGCGGCGGCCGTGGCGGCCATCGCCGGCTGGAGCGCGCGCATCTTCACACCCTCGGCCACGACGATGATGCTGAAGTCCTTGCCTTCGCCGCGACGGCGGTGCAGATGCTCGACGACCGCGTCGAGCTCGGCCGGGAATTCCGGGATGAGGATCATGTCCGCGCCGCCCGCGAGGCCGCCCACCATCGCGACCCAACCGGTGTCACGGCCCATCACCTCCACCACCATCACCCGATGGTGCGCTGATGCGGTGGTGTGCAAGCGATCGAGGGCCTCGACGACCACCCCGACCGCGGTATCGAAGCCGATGCAGAACTCCGTAACCGAGAGGTCGTTGTCGATCGTCTTCGGGACGCCGACGACCGGATAGCCGGCGTCGCTCATGGCGGCCGCGACCGACAGCGTGTCGTCACCGCCGATCGCCACCAGACCCTGGACACCGCTGCCCTTCAGCAGGCTGATGACGTTCTCGACGCCGCCTTTCTCCTTGAGGGGATTGGTGCGAGAGGTACCCAGGATCGTGCCGCCAAGGGGAAGGATGCCGCGCACGGATGTCGGCGTCAGATCTTCGAGATCGCCTTCGCCGAGCACGCCGGCCCAACCGTTCTTGATGCCGCTGACCTGGAACCCACGCTGGAAGGCGCGGCGCACCACCCCACGGATGGCGGCGTTGAGGCCAGGCGCGTCGCCACCGCCGGTGAGAACGCCGATTCGCACGACGCCTAGTCTAGCCGGGCCTACCTCGAATCGCGACCGGCGGAGGTCAAATTGAGGATCAGCATGACCGCACCCACGGCAATGATCAGCGCTCCCACCGCCACGCCGGCGGTGCGGTCGAAATGGTAGCCGCCGATGCCGATGACACCTTCGAAGAACGCGGCGCCGGCGAGGAACACCACGAGTCCGATGCCCGCCAGGCGTGTGCCAGTCCGCACATTGCCAGGGCGACTCGCCCTGAGCCCATAGAGGATCATGCCGGCGCCGATCGCGCCCGGAAAGACGAGCGCCCAGGCGTAGGCCCAGCTCTCGAAATGGTCGGTACTGTTCTGATAGAGCAGGATCAGCCCCGACACGGTGATGATGCTGCCCAGGATGGCGAGGCCCTCGCTGACGGCACCCCTCGCGGTCAGCGCGAGGAAGAGGATCACCACACCGGGGGCGATCACGAAGAAGGGCCAGCCATAGTGCCCGATGTCGATCCGCACGAACTGACCGGCCAGCAGGATGGCTCCGATGACGACCAGCAGCCCGCCGAGAACCATCGATTGCCGGCGTGGCTGGTACGGCGTCGGTCTAGGGCGGGGTTCCGGGACGGCGGCGGGAACGCTTGGCGGCGGTCCGTCGGCCATGCGCCAACCTTACCCCCGCACGTGTCGCTGTCGCTGTGCTGGCTGGCCGCCGCCCCTTCGCTCGGGTGGTCGACGAGGGGCAGAAGTCGTTCAACACACACTCCGGGCAGCGAGGCGCCCGGGCGAGGCAAATCCGACGTCCGTGCAGGATCAGGCGCAGGCTGAAGCCGGTCCACTCCTCGGGCGGCAACATCTTCGTCACCTCGGCCTCGATCTTCACCGGATCGGTGCTCTTGGTAAGACCCAGGCGCCGCGTCAGTCGCTTGACGTGCGTGTCGACGGCAAACCCGGGGATGCCGAAGGCGACGCCGAGCACGACATTGGCGGTCTTGCGACCGACGCCCGGCAGGGTGACGAGATCTTCGATCCGGGGTGGTACCTCGCCGCCGAATCGCTCGAGAAGGGCGGCACTGGCCCCGATGATGGTTTTGGCCTTCACGTGGAAGAACCCGGTCGGCTTGATGATCGCCTCGACCTCCCGGGGATCCGCATGGGCGAGCGCGGCCGCATCTGGATATCTGGCAAACAGCTTCGGTGTCACCGCGTTGACGGACCGATCCGTCGTCTGGGCCGAGAGGATCGTCGCAATCAACATCTGGAACGGGTTCCCGTGCTCGAGTTCGGAGACCGCCGGGTACAGCGCCTTGAGTCGCTCCGCAGCCAGGCGCGCGCGATCCTTCGCGGTCATCCGTACCTTTGGCAGCTCGGCCACAGGTCAAGACTAGCCGTAACAGCTCAGTGACGAGGTGGGCTAGGGTGGCGCGCAAAGTTGATCTTGGCGAGCCGTTACTCGCGATGTGGGCGCGCCCTCAGCCGACGCCGGTCGGTCCTCGATGCACAGCCTGCGCTGGTACATCAGCGTTGGCTTCCTGATGGTCGGGGTTGGCCCCTTGATCTTCTTCGGCGCGCAGCGAATCTCGGCGCTGTTTACGACCCAGAACAGCACCATCCAGCAAAAGCACGAACCGATGGCGGAGAGCCTGGCGCAGGGGGTTTACGGCTACCTGCTGGATCAGACCTCAGCCTTGCAGAGCACGGCGTCCCAGATCGAGTCCGACAACGATTCCGGCATCCCCAAGCTCAACACCTCGACCTTCAATCCAGCCCACATGAACCAGGAGCTGGCCGCCGCCCACTCCGCCCAACCGGCCCTCCTCCAGCTCTACGTCGGCAACCTGGCGGGACGGGCGATCGCCGCCGCACCCCCCGCCGGTGTGGGCGTCGACTACAGCGACTGGAACTACGTCAAGGACGTGCTCAACCCGCGCCGGATCGGGCCCAAGTACTCCGACGTGGTGCGGTCAAGTGGCGATGCCAGCGTGGCCGCCGTCGTCATCGCCGTGCCCATCCTGGACACGGGTCGCAACCTGGTGGGCTTTCTCGCCGGCACCGTGAACCTCTCCGAGGTGCAGCGGCTGTCCAACTACAGCCGGATCGGGGTCAACGGCCAGGCGGTCGTGGTCGACCGTCGCGGTCGCGTGATCGCGCATCCGCGTGACGACTGGCGGACCGCAGCCAAGGATCTCTCCTCATCGGCGATCTTCCAGCAGTCGCTCGGGCAGGAGACCGGCGTGAGCTGGTACACGGACCCCGACGGGAACGTCCCCCGGGCCGCCGGCTTCGCCACGGTCCCGGTGGTCGGCTGGAAGGTTTGGGTCTCGCAGCCGGTCGCCGAGCTGCGATCGGAGCTGACCCCCTTGATCCTGAGCACGGTCGAGTGGCTGCTGGTGGCCATCGTGCTGGCGCTGGTGCTGGGCTTCCTCGCCGCCGCCTGGATCACCCGGCCGGTCGACGAGCTGAACCGGGCGGCCAGCCGGATCGCCCAGGGCGACTTCGTGACCCCGCTCAAGGTGCCGGAACGTTTCGCGGCCAAGGAACTGCGAGCGCTAGCCCGCACCTTCAACCAGATGGCGCACCAGCTCAGCGGTGCCTACCAGACCCTGGAAGAGAAGGTGTCGCAGCGGACCTCGGAGCTGCAGGCGGCCAACCAGGAGCTCGCCCGAGCCAACAAACTGAAATCGGAGTTCCTGGCTAACGTGTCGCACGAGCTGCGGACCCCGCTGTCGGCGATCATCGGCTTCTCCCAGATCCTGCTCGATGGCATCGACGGGCCGGTCACCGAGGAACAGGAGCAGGACATCTCGCAGGTCAACAAGAGCGGCCAGTCCCTGCTCGCCCTGATCAACCAGATCCTCGACCTCAGCAAGATCGAGGCCGGCAAGATGGAGCTGTCGCTCGAGCGGGTCGACCTGCCCAACCTGATCGGCTCGGTGCTCGACAGCATCAGCCCGCTGGCCCAGGAGAAGGGGCTGCAAATCGACACCCGGTTCGCGCTCGGGCTCCCCGCGGTCGAGGCCGATCCTGGGCGCCTCAAGCAGATTGTCATCAATCTGCTGTCCAACGCCGTCAAGTTCACCGAGCGCGGCCACATCGAGATCGTGGCCCAGCCGTCGGGCCGGATGGTGCGGATCGCGGTCAAAGACACCGGCATCGGCATCTCGGACGAGGCGCAGAAAGTCATCTTCGAAGAGTTCGTCCAGGGGGACGGAAGCAGTACCCGCCGGCACGGCGGCACCGGCCTCGGCCTCAGTATCGTGCGCAAGCTGGTGGAGATGCACGGTGGGGCCATCGCGGTCGTGAGCGAGCCCGGCGTGGGCAGCACGTTCACCTTTACCGTGCCGGCCTGGGCCTCCGGTCAAGCCGCGCTTGGCCCGGCTCAACGACGGCCGCTCCGCCGCCCCAATCAAGGTCTGCCGGGGGCCGCGATCCTGGTGGTCGACGACGACCCGAGCGTCCGGCAACTGATTGCTCGCCATCTCGAGCAGGAAGGCTGGAAGACGGTGCAAGCCTCGAACGCCGCCGACGCCTTGCAGCTCGCGCGCGAGGTCCGGCCGATGTTGATCACGCTCGACATCATGATGCCGGACGCCTCCGGGTGGTGGGTGCTGGAAAAATTGAAGGAAGACCCGCAAACCGCGGGAATCCCGGTGCTGGTGGTGACGATCGTCGAGGACCAGCGGCTGGTGTTCGCGCTGGGCGCCTCGGACTACCTCGGCAAGCCGTACGAGCGTGGTGCCCTGATCGCCAAGATCCACCGGCTCTTGCCCACGCTCGAGGGCAAGCGCGTCCTGGTCGTCGACGACGATCCTGAGGCGCGGACGATGCTCGGCAAGATCCTCAAAGAAGAGCGGGCCGAGGTGGTGGGCGCGGCCAGCGGGGATGAGGCGATGGCCATGATCGCGCAATCACCACCCGACCTCGTGCTGCTCGACCTGATGATGCCCGGGATGAGCGGCTTCGAGATGGTCGCGCGTTTGCGCGCCCAACCGGCGGTCGCCGGCATCCCGGTAATGATCGTCAGCGCCAAGGAGCTGACGGCGGAGGACGTGCTGACGCTGAATGGTCATATCCAGCGATTCGTCGCGAAGGGGTCGATCGAACCGGAGGGCTTGACCAACGCGGTTCGCCAGATGCTCGGTGACAATAAAACGCAAGGAGCCGCCGCATGAATCAACTGATCCTCGTGGTCGAAGACGACGCGACAATGCAAAAGATGGCGCTCAAAATCCTGCGATCGCGCGGCTTCAGCTGCGAGCTCGCGCGCAACGGCCGGGAGGCGGTAACGATGGCCGCCACACTGAAGCCCGGCTTGATCCTGATGGATCTTTCGCTGCCGGAGATGAACGGCTGGGAGGCGACCCGGGCGCTCAAGGCGGACCCAGCGCTCGCCCAGATTCCGGTGGTGGCCATCACGGCTCATGCCATGGTGGGCGACCGGGAGACCGCCATCGCGGCCGGCTGCACCGAATGCCTGACGAAGCCTTACGAGCTGGACGAATTGATCGCGCTGGTCGAGCGCTACATCGGTCCCGCCCAGGCGCAGGCCAAGATCGCCTGATTCGCGCCGTCACTCTCCGTGTCTGACCGGTGGGTGACGATCGTGTAAACGGCGCAAACCTTGGCGCCGCGGACGCGTTGCGCGACCCATGGCCGATCTTCTGCGGCGCTGGCGCGCCCCCCTCCTGGGCGGCATCGCCGTCTTCGTCCTCAGCTTTCCGCTCCTCATGTTGCACCCGGCTTCGATCACGCCGGTGGCAGCCGCGTATGGCGTCAAGCCGGCCGACGTCGAGGCCGGTGACCGCCTCGTATTCGCGCAGCGGGCTCGGGAACAACAGGCGGCCATGGCCGCCGAGCAGCTGCTGGCCGCGGCCGCCACCCCCATGCCGCTGGTCTCGGCGCCGCTTGCCAACGCGGTTCACCAGGCGGCGGCACCGCCTCGCTCCGCACCGGCACCCGCCCCGGCGGTCGTTCGGGCGAACAGCATTGTCATTCCGCGGCTCGGTCTCAACCAACCGGTCGGCTGGTACAGCGATTGCCTGGGGCGGGCTCCAGTACCCCGGTGGGGCACCTGGCGCTGGAGCTGCGCCGGCGCGAACAACATCTACATCATGGCGCACAACCCCGGGATCTTCACCCCGATCCTCGGTCTCCGCGCCGGCGATCTCGTTCGCTACGCGGATGCCACCGGCCGGGTCCACACCTACCGGGTCAGCTCGACGACAATCGTGAGCAACACGCAGATGTGGCCGCTGGGCGCCACCTCGTCCTCGACACTGACCCTGCAGACCTGCTGGACCTGGGATGGCAGTCGCGACTTCATCGTCCGCGCGCTCGAGATCTAGACGAGCTTTAGACGGCGGCGCGTGCCTCGACCCGGCCGCTATTGGGATCGAAGTACAGCCGTGGACGGACGTTCGGATCACGTCCAAAGTAGACGAGCTCCCAGGCCGCCTCGCCCAAGCCTTGCTGGCTGTGAATGTCGCCCGGAGCGTCGGGAAACCAGGCGACGTCTCCGGGGCCAAGCTCGCGAGTCTCGATGATTCGGAGCGTTGCCTGCTCCGGGCGAGACCCATCGTCCTGCCGGGCCCAGAGGATGTGCCGGTCGCGGCCGCGAATCACGCAGATGACACCCCAGGAGTTGTGGTTGTGGACCGGCGTCGGCGCCTCAGCCGAGAAGCGCCCTAGCATCAGCGTCGATCCCTTCGGCCCATGTCCGAGGATGGTCGCCTGCGCGCTGGCCTGGTGTAACGCGTCCAGCCTGGATTGATCGATCAGATTTCGATCAGTGGCCAGCGTCCGAAGGTGATCTCCAATCCGCGCGAAGGCTGTCGGGCCTGGGCCTTGATCCGCCACCAGCGTCTCCGCGCTGGCGAAGAACCGCTCCAAGCCAGACGCTGGCTCCATGGAGCCCATTATCGAGCAGGCCTGTTCCTCCCCCTCTGGGAGAGGGCAGGGTCCCAATGTCCCCCTCCCCCTGTGGGGGAGGGCAGGGTGGGGGCTCGCTTTCAGGCAGCTTTCAGATGAAGCAGGTCCCGGCAGCGGTCGAGCCAACGCGTCAGCAGGCGCTCTTCCTCTCGTAGCTCGGCCATCTTCCCCGGGTACTGCTCGATGTTGGCGTGCAAGAGGTTGAAGCGGTCGCGCGTCAGCGGATCCGCGCCGAAGATCGCCTTGAGCGTCAGCGCCCGCTGATGCTCCCGGGTCAGCTCCGCCATCTGCTCCTGCACGCGGTCGAGCTCGCCTCGCATGTCGGCGGCGATGTCCTTCACAATCTCCGAGTCGATCGGCTCCGGCTGTACGACGTTCATCGGCGCACCCCCAGCGTAAAGTCCGGCGCCTTGCGGTCGGGATAGAGGGCGGCGAGCGCCGGCGAGATCGCCACCTTCTTGAGGTAGATCTTGGCCATGGCATTCGGGCGGATCCCCGTCGGGCTGAGCTTGCCCTGGATTTTTCCGTTCCCGTCGACGCCCGTTTCCTCGAACGTGAAGACATCCTGCAGGGTGATCGTGTCACCCTCGCGGCCGACGATTTCGGTGATGTTCACGATGCGACGGGAGCCGTCTCGAAGGCGGGAGGTCTGGACGATGAGGTGGATCGCCGAGGCGATCTGCTCCCGAATGGCGCGCTGTGGAAGGTCGACCCCCGACATCAGCACCAGCGTCTCCAGCCGGGCGAGCGTGTCGCGCGGCGAGTTGGCATGGATGGTCGTCAGCGAGCCATCGTGACCCGTATTCATCGCCTGCAACATGTCCAGCGCCTCGCCACTGCGGCACTCGCCGATCACGATCCGGTCCGGCCGCATGCGGAGGGCATTCGCAACCAGTTCGCGAATACTGATCCGCCCGGTGCCGTCGATTCGTGACGGACGGGATTCGAGGCGGACCTTATGCGGCTGGCGAAGCTGCAACTCGGCGGCGTCCTCGATGGTGACCACCCGTTCGGTGTCAGGGATGAACGACGACAAAACGTTGAGCATCGTGGTCTTGCCCGAACCGGTGCCGCCCGCGACCAGGACGTTGAAGTGGGCCTTGACGCAGGCCTCCAGGAACGCCGCCCCCTCGGCCGTGAGGGTGCCGAAGTTGATCAGGTCCTGGACGGTGTAGGGATCCCGCGCAAACTTCCGAATGGTGAGGGACGCCCCGTCGATCGCCAGCGGTGGAATGATCGCGTTGACCCGTGAGCCATCTGGGAGCCGACAGTCCACCATCGGCGATTCCTCGTCGATCCGCCGTCCGACAAAGGCGGCGATTTCTCGAATCACCCGGATCAACTCGGCGTCGCTCGCGAACTTTACGTCGACCGGGGTCAGTTGACCATTGCGTTCGATGTACACCTGGTTGGGCCCGTTGACCATGATCTCGCTGATGCTGTCGTCGTTCAGCAGCGCGGTGATCGGGCCGTAGTCGCGCCCGGCGAGGCCCAGGGTGTCGCCGTCAACCGGCGATTCCACCTCGGCCAGATGGAACGTGACAGCGGACCCCACGCGCCGACGATACGGCCGCAAGCCTACGGCAGACCTAACAGGACTCGCGCCTTTCGCGGACGTTAACCCGACTGTCAAATCCGGGTCCGGGAATGGTCGCGGACCGGCCAACAACCGTAAAGAACGGATCCCGGGAGGGCTCTCAGGGATGTCTAAGGCCGTGATGCGGACGCTCTCATGCGGCGGCGCAACACTGGCCCTGTCGAAATCGTCGAAAACACAGGAGGTCGTTCACAAATGTTCGGCAAGGTATTCGCAGGAATCGCGACAGCGGGCGTTCTGGCGGGCGTGCTCGCCACAGGCGCCATGGCGGCGCCGGCGGCGACGGCAACGCCGAACCCGGCCAAAACGCAGCGGCCGGTGGCGAAGGATCTTTTTGGCGGGACCGTGACGGCGATCAACGAGACCCAGATCACCATCAAGAACGCCAAGAGCGGCAGCAAGACGTTTCTCCGCACCGACGCGACGGTCATCGTCAAGGGCCGTAATGAGAAGGCCATGTGGTCGGAGATCGAAGTCAACAGTCACGTCAGTGTTCGCTACGAAACCCGCGACGGCAAGCTCTACCTCAAGCGCGTGCACATCGGCCGGGCACACGTCGCCGGCAAAGTCCAGAGCGTCAATGGCAACACCGTCACGATTCGCACCCGTGACGGGAAGGACGTCAGGCTGACCGTCAACGCCAGCACCAAGTACTTCCAGGTCATCGGCAAGAAGCAGCGTCAGCCTGGTTCGCTCGGCGACATCAAGGCCGGCACCCGCCTGATCGCGGCCGGCAGCTACGACGCGAGCCACAACTTCGACGCCGCGCTCGTCGCCTACCGCAACAAGTAGCCGCCTCTTCTCCCCATGAGCCCCGGCACCCCACCGGGGCTCTTTCCGTTACGGCGCCAGCCGCTCGAGGCGCCAGCCACCTTTGGCCAGCCGCTTGTAGCGGAGCCGGTCGTGCAACCGGTTCTCGCGATGCACCCAGAATTCGATCGTTTGCGGAACGACGCGATACCCGCCCCAGTTGTGCGGCAGCGGTACGGCCGCGCCCTCGTACTTCGCCGCCAGCGCGGCCACCGCGTCCTCGAGCACGGCACGATTGCGAATCACGGCGCTCTGGGGCGACGCCCAGGCGCTCAGCTGGCTGGCGAGGGGGCGGCCGTGGAAGTAGGCGGCCGATTCCTCGGCGGATTGCTTGACCACCGCGCCCGCGACCCGCACCTGCCGGCCGAGCTTCGGCCAGTAGATGACCAGCGCCGCCCGCGGATTCTCCGCCAGGTCGCGCCCTTTGTGGCTGTCGTAGTTGGTAAAGAAGCCGAAACCTCGCTCGTCGACGCCTCGCAGGAGCACCATCCGAGCCGAGGGCTCACCGGATCGGGTGCTGGTCGCGACGGTCATCGCCTCCGGGAGGATCTCACCGGCGGCCACCGCCTCCTTGAACCAGGCAGCGAATTGTTTCAGCGGATCAGCGTCGGCGCTGCCTTCCGCGAGGATCGGCAGCGGCTGCGCTATGGAAGCAACCCGTGCGACCAGCGGACGTTGCCCTCTTTGTCCACCGGCGCGTGCTGCCGCGCGATCACCCAGACGCCGGCCTTCTCCAGCTGCGTCTGGGCCTCGATCTCGTCGAGGTCCGTGCTGGCGACCAGGTCCCAGCGGCTGGGCTTGATCGACCAGCCCAGCGTTTCCATCTTCGAGAGGAGCACCGAGAGCTTGCGCAGGCGGTACCCGAGCGATTCCCCGAGCGCCAGCACGGACGCGCTGGCCGGCGCCGAGTCGGCGGTCGTTCCGTAGCTCTCGTAGAGCCGCTCGATCCATTCCGGGACCTCGCCGTCGACGGTCCCGGCCAGCTCCTCGCGAGGAGGGCCAAACAGGCAGAGCTTCAAGCGGGCCACCATCCTATTATCCGGTGGCAGTGTCCCCCCCACCCTCCGGACGGCAGTATGTCCTGACCTCGGGCGACCAGGAAGCCGTCATCACCGAGGTTGGCGCTGGCCTTCGCACCTATGCGGTCGACGGGCGCGACGTCATCGATGGTTTTGGAGAGGACGAGATGTGCAGCATCGCCCGCGGCCAGTTGCTCTTGCCGTGGCCGAACCGGATCGAGGACGGCCGGTACGAATTTGCGGGCGCACTCCATCAGTTGCCGCTCAGCGAGCCGGCGCGGTACAACGCGCTGCACGGACTGACCCGCTGGGTGAACTGGACCGCCCTGGAGCAGGCACCCGACCGCGTGCTGCTGTCGCTGGTGCTGCATCCTCAGGACGGCTACCCGTTCACGCTCCGTTTTGACGTCGAGTACCGGGTCGCGGCCGGCGGTCTCCGCATACAGACCACCGCAACGAACCTCGGGAGGCACGCCGCCCCCTTTGGCGCCGGCCACCATCCCTACCTGACGGTCGGCACGCTCATCGATCAGGCGCTCCTCAAGCTGCCCGCGTTGATGCGGCTCGAAGCCAACGACCGGCTGATCCCGACTGGGCGCTTGCTTCCGAATCGGGGAACGCGATACGACTTCCTCGAGTTGCGGCCTATCGGGCCGTTGACCATGGACACCGCCTTCGCGAATCTGATTCCGGACAGCGACGGGCTCATCCGGGTTCATCTCCAGGCACCCGGGGGGGACCCCCGGGTGACGCTCTGGATGGATGGGGTCTACAAGTTCCTGATGGTGTTTACGGCGGACACGATCCCGCAGCCCGCCCGCCGGCGGCGCAGCATCGCGATCGAACCGATGACCTGTGCGCCGAACGCCTTCCGCACCGGCGACGGGCTGATGGTGCTCCAGCCCGGCCAATCCTGGAGCGGCAGTTGGGGGATTTTGCGGTAGCTTAGGCGGCTCGACGTAGCCGGTGTCGGTCTGCCAATATCAGGGTAAGGACATCACGCTTCGGCTGTAGCCGTATGGAGGGAAAGCTGATGGTGTACGGGAAGATTTACGTCCCCCTCGATAACTCGGACCATTCCAATGCGGCTATCGAGGTCGCCATTCAGCTCGCAAAATCGACGCAGGCCAAGCTCGTTGGGACCCATGTGTACGCGGCGCGGATGCACGACGTGCGCTTCAAACAGATGGAGTACACGCTCCCGGAGGAATATCAGCACGAGCAGGAGCTCGAGCGTCAACGGAAGATCCACGACTCGCTGATCACCCGCGGGCTGCAGCTGATCTCGGATTCCTATCTCGACGTCATGAAGGCGGCCTGCGATCGGGCGGGTCTTCCCTTCGAGTACAAGACATTCGACGGCAAGAATTGGGAATGCCTGGTCGACGACGTCGCCGAGTCGGACTACGACCTGGTGATCATGGGCGCGCTCGGCATGGGCGCGGTCAAGGACAGCATGATCGGCAGCGTCGCCGATCGGGTGGTGCGTCGCATCCGCGTCGACTCGCTCGTCGTGCGCGATCCGCATCCGTTCCGAGATGACGCGTCAGATCGGATCGTGGTTGCCATCGATGGTAGCCCGCAGTCCTTCGCCGGCCTTCGGACGGCGATTGGGTTGGCGCGGGCCCTTGGCAAGCAGGTTGAGGCGGTCTCCGTCTACGACCCCTACCTCCACTACGCGATGTTCAACGGCATCGTCGACGTCCTCTCCGCGGAAGCCTCCAAGATCTTCCGCTTCAAGGAGCAGGAACAGCTCCACGAGGAGATCATCGACACCGGGCTGGCCAAGATCTATGAATCGCACCTGCGAGTCGCGCAGTCGGTGGCTCGCGATGAAGGCGTCGAGATCAAGACGACGCTCCTCGACGGCAAGGCCTTCAAGAAGGTCCTTCAATACGTTCGGCAGGACCCGCCCTGGCTCCTGGTGATCGGCCGGATCGGGGTGCACTCCGCGGCACAGATGGACATCGGCAGCAACAGCGACAACTTGCTCCGCCTGGCACCGGTCAGCGTCCTGCTGTCGAGCCGCACCTACGTTCCCCCGGTTGATGTGCAGGCGGAGGCTAGCGTTGCCTGGACCGAGGAGGCGGAGGCACGCATGGAGAAAGTGCCGGCCGGGTTTCGCGCGATCACGCGCACCGCCATCTGCCGCTACGCGATGGAACGCGGGCACTCGATCATCAGCTCCTCGATCATCGACCTGGCGGTGTCGGAGGTGATGCCCGAGCATGCCGCTCGCGCCATGGGTGTCGAGCCGGCTGGCTCGATGGCCCGTATCACCAGCGAGGAAACCACCGCGACCTGGATCTGCCGCCGTTGCGGCCGTCCGGCCCGGGCGGAGAAACCGCAGTCGTGCCCTGTCTGCGAGGGCACCAGCTTTCAGCCGATCGACAAAGCGGCGATCGCCGCCGCCGCGACCCGCGAGGGCGGCGTGGAGGAAGAGGAGGCCTTCGACGGCTTCAAGGTCAAGTGGACCGCTGACGCCAAGGAGATCCTCAACCGCGTGCCCAAGGGATACGAGCGACGCCGGGTCAAGGCGCGGATCGAAAAGATCGCCCGGGTCCAACGCCTGCCGAGCATCACGAGGGATTTCGCCGACACGAACCTGGACGAGGCGTACGCGCCGGTGGCCGAGGTGGTCAGCGACACGCTGCCGCCGGCGCCGAAGCCCGCCGCCGAGACGCCCCTCATCTGGACCGACGAGGCGGTGCAGCGGATGGAGCGGGTGCCGGGCGGCTTCATGCGGATGCTGGCTCGCACCAAGGTCGAGGAGTTTGCCCGCAAGATCCAGGCGAATACCATCACCCGCGACGTGGTCGAAGGCGGGCTGGTCGATGCCAGGCTGATGATGGATCAGGCGCTCAAGGCCCACTCGCCGGAGGTGGTGAAGGCCGCGATGCAGGTCCACGGCCATAACGGCGATGGCAACGGCGCCGAACCCCGGGAACCTTCACCCGGGTGGACCGAGGATGGAGTCCGGCGGCTCAACGAGGTTGAGATCCGCGCCGAGGAAAAATTCGATCCCTCCCGAGCTCGTGAACTCGCGCAGCACGCCGCCGAATCCCGGGCGGCGCGAACCTCGGAGGCGATCAATGCGGCCTTCCTGGAGCGGCTGGGGATCAAGATCGGCTACGGTCATCCGCTCAGCCCAAAGACCTTCGAGCACCGCTTCACCTGGTCGCCGGAGGCGGAGGCACGCCTCGCCAACCTCCCCTCGTACTGCCGCGAGCTGAGCCGCTGGCGCGTGGAGTGGACGGCGGCCAAGAAAGGCCTTGGCCCGGTGATCACGCCGGCAGTAATGGACGTGAAGTTCGACATGTGGGGCGAAGTCTCGGACGCCCTGCAGCAGAAGGGGCCGCAGATGGCCTGGGAGCCGGAGGCGGAGAAGCGGCTCGAGAACATGCCGCCCTTCGTGAAAGGCCAGGTGATGGCGGCGGTCGAGGGCAATGCCCAGGAGCTCGGCGAAGAGCGAGTCACGACAAAGGTGATGGACGCCGTCATCCAGAAGTGGATCGAGACGGGCGATTTCCATGAAGGTCGATACGGCTTCAGAGCCTAGCCTGCTCAGCGCCGTTGCCCTGAGCCGCTCCTACCGCGGGGGGAAGGGCGTCTTCGACGTGACGCTCAAGCTGGCGCCCGGCGAGGTGCTGGGCTTGATGGGCCCGAACGGCTCCGGAAAGACCACGCTCCTTCGGGTACTCGCGACCGCCGCCGCACCGACCGCGGGGCGCGTTGCCTGGTTCGGCAATGCGAATCGACGCGATCCGTCGGTGCGCCGGCGGCTGGGCATCATGCTGGATCAGGCGGCCCATTTCGACCAGATGACGGGCTACCAGAACGCCTGGTTCTTTGCGCGCCAGTACGGCGTCCCGCGAATCCTGGCCGCTGAGCGGTTGGAGGAGCTGCTTCGCTGGTGCGGACTCTGGGACGCGCGCGACCAGCTGGTCCGAGAATACTCGCTCGGCATGAGGCGCAAGCTCAACCTGGTCGAGGCCCTCGTGCACCGTCCCGCGATCCTTCTGCTCGATGAGCCGACGCTGGCGCTGGACTATCGGGCCGAGCTCGATCTGATCGAACGTCTGCGGCTGCTCACGCTGACCGGCATCGGGGTGGTGCTCGCAACCAACGACGTGCACCTGGCGGAGCGCATCTGCGACTATGTCGTCTTCCTGCACCAGGGGCGCGCCATCCGGGAAGGGCGCCCTCCAGAACTCTTGACGGAACTTGCCGGCTCCAAAGAGGTGCAGCTGCAGGTCAACTCGCCGGTCGGTCTCGAGAACCTCCGTTCACTGCCTGAAGTCCAGGCCGCAACCGTCGAAGGCGACACCGTCCACATCATCCTGGCTCGCGGCGCGAACCCCGCCCAGGTGCTGGCCGTCCTCAACGGCACGGCCGACCTGGTGAGCAACATGCGGGTGCGCCGGCCAAACCTCGGCGATCTCTTTTTGAAGCTGACCGGAGTCGCCTTACCCGCGGAGCCGAAGTAGTGCTCGCCGGCACTGTCTGGCAGCGGGAGCTGGTCGAGTTCGCCCAGCGTCGCCGCGCCCTGGTCATCAAGCTGGTCTTTCCGCTGCTGGTTGCCGTGCCGCTGGTTCTCAGCAATGTCCCCGCGGTCTATGCCGCCACGACCCTGACGATGCTGGTCGCGATCATCGGCCCCCTTGGCGCGGGCGCCGTCCTCACCCGCGAGCGGCAGAACGGCCTGGTGCTGCGCTATCGAACGCTGCCGGTGACCCCCGGCCGTCTGCTCATCGAGCGTCTGGGCACCAACGCAGCCATCGATTTCCTCCAGGTGCTTCCCGTCCTGGCCTTGATCGCCCTCCGACATCCCGGCCAGTTCGCCTGGTGGCCGGCGCTCCTGCTGAGCGTGGCCGGCGTGCTGCTGATCGGCAATCTGATGGGCGCGGTCGCCAGCACCCTTTCCGATTCACCCGGCGAGGTGATGCTCTACGTCATCATCCCGCTGCTGCCGCTGCTCTACCTGGCCGGCGTCTTTACCCCGCTCACGCAGCCGGCACTGCTCGTCGTTTCGCGCCTGCTTCCGTTCAGTTACCTGCACGAGTCACTGCTTGGGGCGCTCGGGGGTCAGCCCAACCTCCTGCCGTGGGAGACGTTGCTCGGCGGTTTCGGCTTCCTCGTCGGCGCCGCCGGTCTGACCGGCCGGCTGGGACGGCGCGTTCTCGAGTCGGACTGACACTCCGTGACAACCACGGTTATCGCCGCGTCGTTCTCTATCGACCAGCCTGGCATCCAACTGCCCTTCGTCACCAACCGCTGGGCGGTCGGATTTTTCTTCCTGGTCCACATCATCTTTGGCTCGTTCACCATGGGTGCCCTGGTGCTCGGGCCCACGTTCGAGTGGATCGGCCTTCGACGCGAGGACCCCCGGTACGAGCGCTACGCGCGGGCGCTCGGCAACGTCAACCTGAAGATCTTCAGCCTTGGCGCGACCCTCGGCGGGTTCGCGGTCATCGTGGTCACCGCACTCTACCCGAGGTTCTTCGTGACGCTGATCACGCTCTTCTTCTGGCCGGCGGTGGTCGCCTTCAGCATCTGGTTCCTGACACTGGGCGGCATCCTCCTCTACAACCTGCGCTGGGACCGCTTCCGGCTGCGTAAGGGGATCCACATCGCGATCGGTTATGCCACGGCCGCCACCGAGCACATCTTTCTCTTCATCATCGTGGCCCTCGACAGCTATCTGCTGACACCCGGGTCCGGCCAGGGTACGAGTGCCTTCTTCAACCCGTCGTACTGGCCGGAGCTCGGCCATCGGTTCGTCGGGAATCTGTCCTGGGCATCGTTCTTCATCGCCGCGGTGGCCGCGGTCTATGCGGCCGCCAGCCGGCTCCCCGCCAACCGCCTCTATTTCCATTGGGCGGCGCGGACCAGCCTGGTGGTGGGGTTTGTCACGCTGGTGGTACAGATCGTGCTCGGGGCGGTCTTCGTGGAAAGCATCAAGCAGGGGTCGCCCGGTGCGTTCCACTATTCACTCCAGGGTCCCTTCGCCTGGCTCTGGCTGGTGCAGGCGACGTTTATCGCCATCCTGCTGGTGGGCAGCAACCTCTACTTCTGGCAGTCCCGCCCAACCCCGCCGGCGCCGATCCTGACGGCCATCGTGGTCGTGGGGTCGCTGATCACGATGGCGCCGGCCGCGCTGTTCCCCAAAGGCCTGTTCTGGCTGCGCTACGTAGCGCTCGGCGTCGCGGTGCTGCTCAGCCTGCTGCACTGGCTGATCTCGCGACCGCGAACGCGGGCCATGACCCAGGACCTCCGGCGGAGTAGCCAGGTGACGCTCGCGGTGACGGGGGCGAGCGCCCTCCTGCTTTTCTTGCTGATGGGTGTGATCCGGACGACGGCGCGTAGCGACTACACGATTTACGGCGTCATGAAAGAGTCCGACAGCTACGGGATCTTTCAGGGCCCATCGAACGGCTACTACCCATGAGCGAGCAATCTCCCTCCCCCGCATGCGGGGGAGGGCCAGGGTGGGGGCGCGCTGATGGGTGATCTCCAGACCTTCTTCTATCTGGCGTTGATCAGCGCGATCATGGTGGGACTCACGCTCCTATTCGTGCTCATCGTGCTGCGGGGATTGCG
Organism: Candidatus Dormiibacterota bacterium; assembly: GCA_036513655.1. Taxonomy (GTDB): domain Bacteria; phylum Chloroflexota; class Dormibacteria; order CF-121; family CF-121; genus CF-13. The sequence goes on from DATBYO010000124.1 coordinate 35,594, forward strand.
CCGGTGGTACCGGCAGGCCCACGGCCAGACGCCGCTCACCTTCTGGCTGACCGGCGGCGCGGTTACGGTTGCCCTGCTCTTCATCCTTGTCGGCACCGCGGGCGTGCTCTACGGCTTTCTCCGCTATGGCACATCGTGACCCGCGGCGGCTGAGCCGCCGGCAGTTCGCCGTCCTCGGTACCCAGTTGGCCGGCGCCGTCGTGGCAGTGCTGCTGGGGATTCCGATCGTCGGCTTCTTGATCTCGCCGCTATTCCGGCGCGAGCAGGTGGTCTGGCGGGAAGTGGGCGACATCGCCCGCGTCCCCGATGCGGAGCCGACCAAGTTCGACGTCTCCTTCCCGCAACAGGCCTGGACGCAGGTGGATATCAAGGCCGCCGTCTACGTGGTGAAACGTAACGGCAACACCAGGGTCTTCTCCAATGTCTGCAGCCACATGCAATGTCCGGTTCGGTGGGAAACCACCCTCGGCCAGTTTCTTTGTCCCTGCCACGGCGGCCTCTATGACATGGACGGCACGAACGTCGGCGGGCCGCCGCCGAAGCCCCTGCCCCAGTTCGTGCACCGGATCGACGGTACAACCCTTTTCGTCCAGAACCGCTTCACCGAGGAGATCTAGTGGTCCGCCGGCTCGGAGCAGCCTACAACTGGTTCGACGAGCGAACGGCGATCCGCAGCTTGCTGCGGAAGGGCCTGTACGAAGCGGTGCCAGTTCGCGGGGCCTGGTTCTACACCCTGGGCAGCGCCACGCTCGTCTTGATCCTCCTCCAGCTGATCACCGGCATCTTCCTCACGCTGCTGTACGTCCCGTCGGTCACGGAGGCCTGGGCGAGCTTGAACTACCTGAAAGCGCACGATGCCTTCGGCTCGATCGTCCGCGGGATTCATCTGTGGTCCGCCTACATCCTGTTGTTCGTGATCGGCCTCCACATGGTGCGGACCTTCTTTTCCGGCTCCTATAAGCGCCCGCGGGAACTCAACTGGGTGACCGGCGTCGGGCTCTTTCTCCTCGTCCTGGTGATGGCGATCACCGGCGCCTTTCTTCCGTGGGACCAGGCGGCGTATTGGACTGCCGTGGTCGTCACGAATGTCCCCTCCTACACCCCCGTGATCGGACCATTCCTGCGGGCACTCTGGCGCGGTGGAGATTTCGTCGGTCCGATCACGCTCAGCCGCAGCTTCGGCATCCATGTCTGGCTGATCCCGGCCATCCTCTTCCCGCTGATCGGCGCGCACCTCGCGCTGCTGCGTAAACATGGCGAATTCGGCTCGTACATCAATTACCGGGGGGCCTACCGAAGCCGCGAGGGGGTGGACGTGCCGCCGGCGCCGGTGCAGCGTCCGATCGAGCCGCCCTATCCGGCCGTGCCTACCGATGAGCTCTGGGCCGCTCCCCTCGAGACCGAGGATTTCTACCCGCATCAGACGTTCAAGGACGGTGTCATTTCGGCGGCGCTGGTCGTTCTCGTCTTCATCCTGGCGGTCGCCATCGGCGCCCCCCTCGAGGCGATCGCCGATCCGTCCACGACGAGCTACACGCCCGTGCCCGAATGGTTCTTCCTGCCGCTCGATGAACTGCTCGTGCTGGTCCCGCAACAACTGATCCCGCTGGTCCTCGTGCTCCCCGCGGGAGGGGTTCTCCTGCTGCTCGCGCTGCCCTTCATCGATCGCGGCCCGGAGCGCAACCCGTTCGAACGTCCGGCGGTGATGGTGCCGGGAGCGTTCGCCGTGCTCTTCGTCGTCATCCTGACCTTGCTCGGCTCGGGGCGGCTCTTCAACCTATGAGCGCGCTGCTCGCGATCATCGGGCCGGCGCTTCACGTGCTCGCCACCCAACTGCCCCCACAGGCCCCGCAAGGTCGCAATATCGTCGGCGCCCAGGTCGCGATCGGCAGTCTGTTCTCGCTCCACATCCTGATCGCGGGACTGGTGAGCGGGGCCGGCGAGCTCGGGCCGGCGATCGAGTTCCTCGGCTACATGCGGCAGCGTCGCACCTACGATCGGCTGGCCCACGGGTTGGGTCGCTTCATCACGCTCTATTTCAGCGTCAGCTCGACGATCGCGATCCTGCTGATCACCGTGCTGCTCGTCGGTTTTTGGGGCCATTTCTGGACGACCATCGTGACGATCGGCTTCTGGCCACTCTTGATCGAGGCCTGGACCTTCGTTCTCCAGGTGTCGCTTGCCTATCTCTGGTACTACACCTGGGAGCCGCTTCGATCGTTCAAGGGGGTGCACATGGCGATCGGCGGCCTGCTGGCGATCGCCTCCTTCCTCCAGGTCTACATGATCGACGTGATCGCCAGCTACATGCTGACCCCGACCAACCCACAGAACCCGATTCGCCTGGCCCTCAATCCGACGTCGTACCCGTTGACGGTCCATCGAACGATCGGCAACCTCGCCTACATCGGGTTTGCCTTCGGGGGGTTCTGCGCCATTCGGTATCTGCGGGCAAAGACCGCCGAGGACAAGCGCTTCTACGACTGGGCGGGCAGTTTCGGGTTGCTGTGGGGCGTCTCGATGACGCTGCTCCAGCCGGTGGTTGGCTACTCCTATGCCAAGGAGATCCAGCTCCATGCGTATGGCAGTTGGTACAAGATGATGTTCGGGACCCTGAGCCCGGTGTTCCTCTGGCAGATCACGCTGCTCGGCATCATGTTCCTCACCGCCACCATTTATTTCGCCCGTCGATTGCGGACCGACGGGGCACGCGGAGCGGGATTGCTCAGAGCCATGTCGGTCGGGATGGTGCTGACCACGCTGCTGGCCGCCCAGCCCTACCACCTCGGCCTCACCTACGACGCGGTGGCGGCTGCCGGACTCAACCGGCCGTTCTGGGAGGGTGGCCTGATCAACCCGCTGGGATCGATGATTCCGTGGAAAGTGCTGGCGCTGATGTTCTACACGCTGATCGCGATCGCGGCGGTCGTCTGGTACCTGCGCGGGTTGCCGGGCGTCGTCTGGGGCACCGCCCGCCGCGGCGAGCAGCGGATCCTGGTGCTGATGGCGGTCTTGACGATGGCGATGATCGTCACCATGGGATTCATCCGGGAGAACGGTCGAGGACCCTTCCTGATCTCCGGGGAGATGACCATCCAGGGCCAGCAAAATGTCCAGACGGCCCAGCCGACGCCGGCGCCGCAGTCCAGCCCTTAGGGGCGCCGTTCCCTCCCCTTCTGGGGGAGGGCAGGGTGGAGGCCCCTACATGGCGCAGGGCCCGACGGGCACCGGCTGCGTGCGCCCCTCGGCCTGGTCGATGTCGGTTTGGACCTCGGCATCGGTCAGGGCATAGGCCTGGCCCGGCTGGCTGGTCGACGCGGCGAAGATGACGCCCACGACGTGGCCGTCCAGGTCGACCAGCGGTCCACCCGAGTTGCCGGGCTGGACCTTCGCTTGCAGGGTCCAAATGCTTCGCACCACGAGCTTTTGTCCGTAGATGTCGCGACCCTCCGCCTGATACTCGCCATTGACGACCGCGGGCGCGACATCCTCACCACCACCACCCGGGTAGCCGATCGCCGCCCCCTGGGTCCCGGCATGCGCGATTGCCTGGGGGATCGGTGCCAGTTGCAGCGACTTTACGTAGAGGATGGCGACGTCGCGGTCCGGGTCGAAGAGAACAATTTGGGCACTCAAGGCGCGCCCGGCAGGAGTACGCACCAACGTCCCCTGGGTGCCCGCCACCACGTGCGCGTTCGTCAGCACCAGGCCCGGTCCCACAGGGAAACCGCTGCCGAAGACAATGCCGCCGCAGCCGTAACCCTGGATCTTCAGGGTCTCGTCGGCGGCGGCCCGAACGCCGGGCGTGTTGGCGTTGGACGGCAGCGGCAAGGCCGAAGGCGCCGGCTCTAGTCCCGAAAACGCGGCGGGGAAGTTGACCCCGGCGATGATGGTCTCCACCCTCGCCAGGAAGGCCGGCGGCCGCGGAGCGATGGCGTCCAACGTTCGCAGCACCGCAGACCGCTGGATCGCACTGGACAGCTGCGGACTCGGAACCCGATAGAGGCTCAGCCCCAGGAACCAGGACACCGAGAGCACCGCGAGAGCGGAGAAGATGGCGCCGGCAAAGCTGTCGACCCGGCCGCTCTCCGGCCGCGCCAGCAGTCGCAAACGGATCGGCTCGCCAACCCAGTAGCCGAGGCTGCTGCCGATCGCGCCAAGGACGATCAGGACCAGGACGGCCCCCAGGGAACGCACGGTCGAATCGACGATCTTGAGCGCATCCATTAGGACCGGCGCCACGGCGGCGCCCACGATGACGCCAAGAACGAGGCCGGCATATTGCGCCAGGGAGAGCCAGAACCCGCGGCGATATCCGCTGCCGACCGCAAAGATGATCGCGACCAGGATGATGAGGTCGATGAAGGTGAAGCGCATCAGGCGTGGACTCGAAGGTCGCTGCGCGGCTTCCCGACACAAATCAGGGCGTAGCCTTCGGCCAGTTCCTCGTTGCTGATCAACCACGCCTCGGTTTGGTCGATGATGCCGTCGACCCTGACCATGCACGTTTTGCAGCGGCCTTTTCGGCAGTCGAAGGCGAGCGGCAGGCCGGCCCGCAGCCCGGCTCCGAGAATGCCTTCATCCTCGGCCACCTCGACTGTCGTTCCGCTTCTGACGAAGGTGACATGGAAGGACCGCGCCATCAGCGGCTCTTGATCGCCGTAATGACGCGAAAGAGATATTCGCCGGCGGCCAGCACCACGATGATCATGCCCATGGCAACGAGACGGGGCCGCAGCCAACTCCGGTAGAAGCTGCCGCGCCATGCGGGGCCGATCAACAATGCGATCACGATGGCAGCCGCGGCGATCACGAGGACGATACGGAACGCCGTCGACACCGGGCTAGTCTATCGAGCGCGCGCTACTCGAGGCCGATGACGTGCTTGAACTTATCGAAGAAGCCCTTTTCGATGTGTTGGGGCTTGCCGCTGACGCCGCCGAGCGTGCGCAGGGCTTCCTTTTGTTCCTCGCTCAGGCTGGTGGGAATCACGACCCGCACATAGACGATCTGATCTCCGCGACGACCCGAGCGCACATGGGGGACGCCGCGGCCGTGGATCCGGATCATCTTCCCGTATTGGGTGCCGGCCGGAATCTCGACTCGCTCCGGCCCGTCGACCGTCGGGATCTCGACGGTGTCACCAAGGGCGGCCTGGGCGATGCTCAATGGCAGCTCGTAGACGACGTCCGTGCCGTTCCGTTTCAGCACCGCATGCGGCTTGACGTGGATGACGATGTAGAGGTCACCCGCGGCGCCACCCCGAGGCCCTACCTCGCCTTCACCGGCGAGCCGGATCTGTGATCCGCCATCGACGCCGGCGGGAATCGTCACCCGCACCTTTTTTTCTCCGGGCCGGTGGCCGCTGCCGCCGCAGGTCCGGCAGGGTCGCTCGATGACCTTGCCCTCCCCGTTGCATCGAGGGCAGCTGGCGACGTTGACGATCTGCCCGAAGATCGACTGGGTGGCCCGCCGCACCTGGCCGGCGCCGCGGCACTGCGGACAGGTCTGCGGTGAGGTGCCGGCTTCCGCGCCGCTTCCCTTACAGGCCGCGCAGGGCTCGGCCCGGGGGATGGTCAGCTCGCGCTCGACGCCGAAGACGGCCTCTTCGAACGTGAGCCGCAGGTCGAGTCTGAGGTCAGTCCCGCGCCGTGGGCCGGTGCGGCCCCGTCCGGCGGCCGCCGCGCCGAAGAACATGTCGAAGATGTCATTGATGCCGCCGAACCCTGCGCCGCCGAAATCGAATCCCGGCGTGCCCTGCGTGCCGGCATGGCCAAAGGTGTCATAGCGCTGCCGTTTCGATTGGTCGCTCAGGACCTCGTAGGCCTCGTTGACTTCCTTGAAGCGGGCCTCGGCTTGCGGATCGTTTGGGTTACGGTCGGGGTGAAACTGGAGCGCCAGCTTCCGATAGGCGCGCTTCAATTCTTCGGCGCTGGCATTCCGTCCGACACCGAGGACCTCGTAGTAATCCCGCTTGATCGCCATACGGTGGTGCTAGGACTTTAACGCGCGCGGGTGCGCAACCTTGACCAGGGTCGGGCGGAGCACCCGCTCGTGAAGCCGGTAGCCAGGCTGCATCTCCTCAACGATCGTGCCCTCTTCGTGCTCGTCGGTCTCCTCCTGCGCAATGGCCTCGTGCTGCGAAGGGTCGAACTTCTCACCGACCGACGGGATGGTCGAAAGGCCCTGGGCCCGGAGGGTGTCCTCGAATTGGCGCGCGACCATCTTGACGCCGTTGTACCAGTTGGGATCCACCCCTTCGGGGGCATGGTCCAGCGCGCGGCGGAGATTGTCGAGGATGGGAAGCAGCTTGCGCAGCAACTCCTCGTTGGCGTACTGGGTCCGGTCGCCGAGTTCCTGCCGAGTGCGGCGCTTGTAGTTGTCGAAGTCGGCCGCGAGCCGCTGGTAACGGGCGAAGGTGGCCTGTGCCTCGTCGCGCGCCGCCTGAAGGTCAGGATCGACCGGCAGTTGATCCTGGCGCGGCTGCTCCGCATCTACCGCTGAGCTGGCCCTGGCGTCGACGACACCGGGGCGGCCCTTCTGACCGCCCGTCTCGGGCTGGTCGGGGGATTGATGCTTTGGTGGCATGTCTTGCTTTTTACCCATTGAGAATGGCCTCGAATCAGTTGCCGAGGTGGGCCAGGACCTCGGACGTTGCGTGGCTGACCAGCCGCACCCGGGCGACCACCTGGCCGTAATGCATGCGGGTCGGCCCGATCACCCCGATCGTGCCTCGCACCCGATCAGCCATCTTGTACGTGGTCAGCACCAGGCTGCATTCCCGCAGGCCACTGCTCGTGTTCTCTCGCCCGATGATGATCTCGACATCCTTCTCGAACGCCACCTGCTGCAGAATGCCGGCCAGCTGGGCGCCCTGCTCGAGCAATTCCATCAGCTCCTCCAACCGGCTGACCTCGACGAACTCGGGGTGACGGAGCAGATTGCGCACCCCGTCATGCAGGACCACCGTCTGCCTCTGCGCCTGATGCGTGGTGATCGAGTCGATCAGCCGCTCGATGATGCGGCGCTGTTCAGCTTTTTCGGGACCCAGCTCGTCTAAGCGGACCGCGAGCTCCTCGGCGGTCTGCCCCTTGACCTTCTGATTCAGCATGGCCGCCATTCGGCTGAGGTCGTCCTGGGTGGTCGCCCGCTCGAGATGCACGACCTGCTGCTTGATCAGGTTGCCTTCGAGCACGAGGATGATCAGGACCGACTGGGGCTCGAGCGAGACCAGGTCGATGTGCTTGATGCGGGACTCGCTGACCTCCGGCGCGGTGACCAGGGAGACGTTCTCGGTCACCTGCGACAGCACCATTGCCGCCTTCTCTAGGATCCCGTCGACACTGCGTGGCGCCGTTTCGAACTCCTGTTTCACGGTCCGCCGAGCCGTCGCTGAGGCCGCCTCCGGCTCCATCAGAAAGTCCACGAAGTAGCGGTAACCCCGGTCGGTGGGAATGCGGCCGGCGGAGGTGTGCGGCTGGTGCAGGTAGCCGGTCCCCACCAGGTCGGCCAGCTCGTTGCGGATCGTCGCCGAGGAGAGCGCGATGAAGTACTTGGCCGCCAGCACCTGAGATCCGACCGGCACCCCCGTCACGGTGTAGTCCGAGACGACGGCTTTCAGGATCTGCTGCTTACGCTCGTCGAGCGGGGTGGGTTCCAGCATGGTTGGCAGTCTCGATCACCGAGTGCTAAATCGGATTGTACCGGCTATTCTCGCTCCATGCCCACCCCGGTCCGAATCTACTCGGACTACGTCTGACCCTTCTGCTACATCGACTCGGTCGGAGTCGAGCGGCTGGAGCGCGAATACGACGTCGAGATCGACTGGGTGCCCTTCGAGCTGCATCCCGAGATCCCGCCAGAGGGGCGGCCGCGCGACGAGGTGCTGCCGCTGGCCTACCTGGCCCAGGCCGAGGCGGGCGTGAACCGACTGGCCACGGCGGTCGGACTTCGACTCAAGTTGCACGACCGGCTCATCAACTCGCGCCCCGCCCTGCAGGCGGCTGAATTCGCCCGGGAACAGGGGCGCTTCGCGCCGATGCACCGGGAGCTGTTCAGGGCGTACTGGGATGAGGGGCGCGACGTCTCCGCCATCGAGGTTCTGCGGGAGGTCGCCGCGCGGACCGGTGTCGACGTTGCCGGGATGGAGTCGGCGGTCGAAGAGAACCGGTTCGGTGATTACCTGGATGCGCGTCGCGCCGAGGCGGAGGACCTGATGATCAACGGCATCCCGGCCCACGTGATCGCCGATCGCTATCTTGTGATGGGCGCGCAGCCCTACGACCTGTTCGAACGCGTCATGGCCAAAGCCGGCGTCCCCAAACGCGCGGGGGAATCGTCGTGATCGGTGGCGCCGCGGCCTAGGAGAAGCGGTGCTGCTGGACGGCTCGCACGAGTAAGCCGGCGCCGACGACCGCCACCAGTAGGAAGACCGTCACAGCCAACGGCGTCCGCATGTCGTATCGACAGGTCGCACATTCGCGGATGACGTTGATAAGAATGGCTGCGCCGGCCAATCCGGCACCGACCATGTAGGCGCCGGGTTGCTCCGGTTGGCTTCTGAACCTGATGAGCAGAAGCACCAGGAAGACGATCGCGGTGATCAGGGGCAGGGGTCCGGCCGCGAGTGCCGCGTAGCCGAGCGCGGCACCGGCAAGAAGAAAAGCGACAGCAGAGAGCAGAACCCGAGTGTTCACCCGCCAAGGATAGCCAAGGCAGAATGGGCCATTTGGGCGCTGGCGAACGCCGTCGCACCGGGCTAGACTGACCGCATGGCGCGGCTCGCCCTCGTGATTGCCGTGGTGGGCGTCCTCTTGGCGGCGGCCGGGTTATTCGTCGCGCTGGCGGTCGGTCTCCCAGCACTCGGGCTCAACCCATACGGGCGAAATCCTCTCGATGAGACGCTTCGAGGACTTGGCACCGCCGCAACGCTCTACGCAACCGGGGCCGCCTTGCTGGCCACCGCGACGCGGTGGGCCCGCACCCACCGCGGGCCGCTACCTGTCGCAATGGTCCCCTTCTTCGGTGGGTTCGTCGCGCTCCTATGCCTATTCCAGGCCGTAGTCGGCTATTGGACCAACATTCCAGAACTGCTGTTCTTCACCATCGGCATCGCCGCCCCAGTCGCGCTCGGCGCTCAGCCTTGGAGTAGCGCGCGCTATTCTCGTCCGATGTAGTCGGCGAGAAGACGGTTGAGGTCCGGGAGCCCGGGTCGAAGGCCATACCTCTTCTCCGCGCCGAGGCTGAGGCGAATCAGCCCGGCGGAGCGTAGGACCGCAAGGTGGCCATGGAGCGTGGATTTGGACAAGCCGAGGGACTGGACGAGGTCGGCCAAACGCCGGTCGCCCACCGCGAGCTCGCGCAGCAGCCGCAGGCGGGTCTCATCCCCCAGCGCCCGGTACATGAGAACGAGATCTCGCTCGGGCTCCCCCGAAGCCGTCGCGCCGGCCCGATAGCAAATGATCTTGGTGCTCTCCCAATCCGAGATCGTGATCCACGGTCGGGTGACGATGGACGGAACGAGGAGCACTCGGTCGATGCCGGCTTCGCCTTCATAGTTGATGCCGCCGGTGGCAAAATCCACGAGCTGGTGGGGTGACATCCGGCGCGCGGCTTTCGACTTGGCGGTGACGTCGGCGGCCAGCGCCTCCACACCGTCGCCCATCGGGATGAAGACCTCGAGGTTGAAACGGCTGACCACCTCGATCGTGAGCCGCTTGACCTCCCGCGCACCCAACCCGAGCAGGCGTTTGACGGTCGTCGAGTCGCTGGCGTGGCCGCGTGTCGCCAGCGCGGCGGCCGCCTTCGGCTCACCCGCGAGTGCCGCTTTGATAAGCGCCTGACCCTCGGCCGTCCGCAACGCCGGGAGACGGCCGCCGATCAAAGCGATCAGCACATCGACCGCGGACGTGGCGCGTAGATGGGTCAGCAGGCGCTCGAGGTCATGCGCGCCTCCCGCTTCGTTGACCATTCCGAGCAGGAGGAACCATCGTGGACCGTCGGTGCCCGCCAGCCTCCGAAGCGCAGTGACCAGCTCGCTCGAGGCCGCCGCCCGCGCCCGTGCGAACCATGCCTTGCCGACTTCGTACGACTCCTGTGGCTCATCGCCGGTGAACATCGAGAGGCCCAGCAGCGCCTCGTAGGCCGTCCCCCACTCGAGGGACGCGGCGAACGGCGGCGGGGCGCTGACGGTCTGCCGCAAGCGGGGATTGGCCATCTATTCGGTAGTCATGATACGCTGCGTTCGGTGAAAGACGAACGTGGTGAGGGAGCCTCCAATCTGTTGAACCCTTCGTCTTCGGGGGAGGGCAGGGTGGGGGCCCTCCGATACCGCGACTTTCGTCTCTTCTGGGCGGCGCGGGCCATCAGCGTCGCGGGCGACCGCATTTCCTTACTGGCCCTACCGACCGTCGCGATCCTGGTGCTGGGGGCTTCGTCGGCGCAGGTCGGCATCCTCAACGCGATCGGGACGCTCGCCTGGCCCGCGCTCGCGTTGTTTGCGGGGGTGTGGGTGGATCGGATTCGGCGGCGTCGCATCCTGGTGGCCACAGACCTCGGCCGGGCGGTCCTGGTCGGCTCCATTCCGTTGGCCTTCGCACTCGGCCACCTTACCTTTCCCCAACTGATCGCGGTCGCCGGCCTGGTGGGCGGGATGACTGTCTTCTTCGACCTCGCCGCCACGGCTCATGTGCCGTCCCTGGTGCCGCGCACCGATTGGGCCGACGCGAACGCGAAGCTCGAGGTGGCCCAGCAGGCCGTCGCCACCGGGGCGCCCGGCCTGGCCGGTCTCCTCATCACATGGTTGTCGGCGCCCTTCGCCATCGTGTTCGACGCGGTCTCGTTCCTCGTCTCCGGCATGCTGGTCGCGGCAACCGAACCGGGTCCGCCGCCGCTAGCCGCGAACCGCCGACCTAGCCTCGCGGCGGAGGCGGCCGAGGGCGTCCGATTTCTCCTGCGCGATCCGGCCCTGGTCCGGATCACCATCTGCGCCGCGGTCTCGAATGTGGGGCTCTTGATGGGACTGGCGCTGCAGCTCATCTTCCTGTACCGGGTGATGCACCTATCGCCTGCGGTGGTCGGCGTGTGCTTTGCGTTGGGAAGCCTGGCCAGCCTGGTGGGAGCGGTTTACAACCGGCGGATCATGGCCCGACTTGGGATCCACCGCACGCTCTTGCTCTCGACGTTCGTTGAGGGTATTTCCTACGTGCTCATTCCCGCAGGGGTCCTCGCACCCGTGATTCCGCTCTTGATCGCCGCATTGGTCCTGAGCGGCTTCTTCAACACCACCTGGAACGTCAGCGTCACGACCTTCCGCCAGACCCGGGTGGCGCCACAGTTGCTTGGCCGAGTCAGCGCAGCGGGGCGGGTGGTCGGCTACGGAGCCTTGCCCGTCGGATCGTTGCTCGGGGGCCTATTGGGCCAAGCGTTTTCTACCCAGATGGGAGAGCGACGCGGCCTGGCGATCGCCCTCGCGGTCGCATCCCTCGTCGCCGGCAGCTCAGCGCTAGCCCTGCTCCGAGGAAACGGCTTCGATCTGAGACCCGACACCGCGTCCGACCATGCCTAGTCTTTCGCATTTCAGGAGGTGCAGCGGATGCGTTACCGGCTGTTAGGCGATTCCGGCATCAGGGTGAGCGAGCTCGCGCTGGGGACCATGACCTTCGGTACGGCCTGGGGGTGGGGCGCTGCGCCCGATGAATGCGCGCGCATCGTCGCTGCGTACGCCGATGCGGGCGGCAACTTCATCGACACTGCCTGCAACTACACCGACGGTGAGTCGGAGGCGATCGTCGGCGAGCTCCTGCAGGGCCGGCGAGATCAGTTCGTGCTGGCGACTAAATACACGCTCACGGTCGACCGCGCTGATCCCAATGCAGGTGGCAATCACCGCAAGAGCCTTCGGCGGATCGTGGAGCAGAGCTTGCGGCGCCTGCGCACGGACTACATCGACCTCTTATGGCTCCACATGTGGGACGGGCTGACCTCCGTCGAGCAGCTGATGCAGGCACTGGACGTCCAGGTGCGTTCCGGGAAGGTGCTGCACATCGCCTTCTCCGATACGCCGGCCTGGATTGTCAGCCAGGCATGCGAGGTGGCGCGAGCAGCAGGCTGGTCGTTAGCGGTCGCGGTGCAAGCGCCGTATAGTGCCTCGGCCCGCGACATCGAACGCGAGTTGCTGCCGATGGCCGCGGCGCACGGGATGGCCGCGCTCACCTGGGGCGCCATGGACGGCGGTGTGCTGACCGGCAAGTATGCCGCGGGAGGGGATCGACCCCGCCGCTACGGGAACGCCCCCGTGTCCGCGCGACATGCTCGGATTGCCTCGGTGGTCGGAGACATCGGCCGCGAGCATGGCGCCACGGCGGCCCAGGCATGTCTCGCCTGGGTGCTGGGCCGGAGAAAGACTGGATGGAACATCATCCCGATCCTCGGCGCTCGCAACGAGGTGCAGCTGCGAGAGAACTTGGGCGGGCTCGAGGTTCAGCTCGATGACCAGGCCATCCGCCGGCTGGACGAGGCAGCCGAGTTCCGGCTCGGCTTTCCGCGCAGCTTCCTCGAAGACGACGAGGTGATCGAGCTCATCTTCGGCCGCACCCGGGCGCTGCTCGATACCTGAGTTACCCGAGGAACGCGGCGCCGACCTGATTGGCTAATTCGACGCCGCGGCGCGTCAGGCGCACCTGGCCAGCCTCCTCGACCAGCAGACCCGCAGAGACGAGCTCTTGGCGTTGAACGGGGAAGTCATGCGCCGAGCCGGTTCCCGCCAGGAGTCGGACGCCGATCATGGCCGCCTCGCCGCGGGCACGCGCCGGCGACAATGTCTCGCTGCCGTCCAGCGCATGGCCCGTTGCGGAAACCTTCCTGATGTACGCGTGCGGCCCCTTCAGGTTCCACCGCCGCTCGGTGCTCGAGTCGTCCAGCCGGAACATCGAATGCGCGCCGGCCCCGCAGCCGAGGTATGGCTGGTAGTTCCAGGCGGCCAGGTTATGCCGGCAGGCGAATCCGGGTCGCGACCAGTTCGAGATTTCGTAGTGGTCATAGCCGGCGGCCTCCAGTCGCGCTGCCGCGCCCCAGTACTGCTCGAGCTGATCGTCGGCGCCGGGCATGCGGACCAGGCCGGTCCTGACCTCCTGGCCGAGCCGGGTCCCCGACTCAACCGTCAGCTCATAGGCCGACAGATGCTGGACGCCTTCGGCAAGCACCGCGTCGAGCGTCTCGTGCCAGGTGGCGAGATCCACCCCGGGCACCCCGAACAGCAAGTCGGCGCTGACGTTCGCGAACCCGCCGGCACGCGCCGTGCGGATCGCGCCGATCGCATCCGGGCCGGAATGGAGCCGTTCCAGGAAGCGCAGTGCGTCGGGTTGCAGGCTCTGTACGCCGATGCTGAGCCGATTGACGCCGGCCTGCAGCCAGCCATCAACGGTCTCGCTCGTCACGTTGCTTGGGTTCGCTTCGAGCGTGATCTCGGCTCCGGGCGCGAGGCCGACGGCGCGCACGCGGTCAAGGATCTGGCCTACCTGAGGGGTCGTCAGCAAGCTGGGCGTGCCACCACCGATGAAGACCGTGTCGACCGGCCCGATGGGAACTTGGGCGACCGCGCGGTCGATTTCGTGGCTGAGCGCGTCGACGTAGGGAGAGATCAGTCCCTCCAGGACGGCATAGGCGTTGAAGTCGCAGTACTTGCAGACCCAGGTGCAGAACGGCACGTGCAGGTAGAGGCTGTGAATGCGTTCCATCAGTCCAGGCTCAACACCGCCATGAAGGCCTCCTGCGGGATCTCGACGTTGCCGACGCGTTTCAGGCGCTTCTTTCCTTCCTTCTGCTTCTCGAGCAGCTTCCGCTTCCGGGTCACGTCGCCGCCGTAGCACTTGGCGGTGACGTCTTTGCGCATCGCCGGCACGGTTTCCCGGGCGACGATCTTGCCGCCGATCGCGGCCTGGATCGGAACCTCGAAGAGCTGGCGGGGAATGAGGGTCTTGAGCTTTTCCGCCAGGCGACGCCCTTGCTGCTGCGCCTTGCTGCGATCGACGATCATCGACAGCGCGTCGACGGGCGAGCCCGCAACGAGCACGTCGAGCTTGACGAGATTCGCTTCCTCGAAACCGACCAGCTCGTAGTTGAGTGAGGCATATCCCTTGCTGCGCGACTTGAGCTGGTCGTAGTAGTCGTGGATGATCTCGGCCAGCGGCATCCGGTAGGTGATGACGACCCGGTCGCCCGGTTCGTACTCCATATTGAGGAACTGACCGCGCCGCTCCTGGCTGAGCTCCATCATGTTGCCGACGTAGGTGCTCGGCACGACGATGGTCGCGAGCACCATCGGCTCACTGATCGCCTCGATCTCGCCGGGATCGGGGAGATGATCCGGATTGTCGACCGGCACCTCCTCACCGTTGCGCAGCTTGACTCGGTACTCGACGGTGGGCGCCGTGCCGAGCAGGGTCAGGTTGAACTCGCGCTCGAGGCGCTCCTGGACGATCTCCATGTGTAGCAGGCCCAGGAAGCCGCATCGAAACCCGAAGCCCAGCGCCGCTGACGTCTCCGGCTCGTAGATGAGGGCAGCATCGTTCAGCTGAAGTTTCTCGAGCGCGTCCTTGAGCTGCTGGTACTGCTCGGTGTCGGTGGGGAACAGACCGGCGAACACCATGGGGGTGACATGACGGTACCCGGGCAGCGGCGCTGCGGCGGGCCGGGCCTCGTCGGTCACCGTGTCGCCCACGCGTGAGTCGCGGACGTTGCGGATGTTGGCGATCAGGTAGCCGACCTCGCCGGCGGTCAGGTCATCGACAGGCGTGCGTTCTGGGCGGAAGATGCCAACCTCATCGACTTCGAACGACTTTCCGGTCTGCATCATCTGGATGCGCATGCCGGGGCGCAGCGTGCCCTCGAGTACCCGGATGTAGGTCACGACCCCTCGGTAGGCGTCGAACTTGGCGTCGAAGATCAGTGCGCGCAGGGGCGCGGCGGAGTCTCCCGTTGGTGGCGGGACCCGATGGACGACCGCCTCCAGGATCTCCTTGGTCCCGATCCCCTGGCGGGCGCTGGCGAAGATGACCGTTTCGGCCGGTAAGCCGATCACCTTCTCGATCTCTTCGCGAACCAGCTCGGGGTTCCCCTGCGGGAGGTCGATCTTGTTGACGACCGGGATGATCGTCAGATTGTGGTCAAGAGCCTGGTGCACATTCGCCAGCGTCTGCGCCTCGATCCCCTGCGAGGCGTCGACCACCAGGATGGCGCCGTCGCAGGCGGCCAGCGCCCGCGAGACTTCATAGGAGAAGTCGACGTGGCCGGGGGTGTCGATCAAGTTGATCTGGTACGTGTTGCCGTCGTCGGCCTTGTACAGCATCCGGACGGCCTGCGCCTTGATGGTGATCCCCCGCTCGCGCTCGAGATCGAGTTGGTCAAGTACCTGCTCGACCATATCCCGCGGCGCCACCGTGCCCGTGTACTCGAGCAGGCGGTCGGAGAGCGTGGTCTTTCCGTGATCGACGTGCGCGATGACGGAGATGGCGCGCGTCAGATGGGTCGGCGTGGACACCAACGGAGTTTATCGGGCACTCGGGCCTTTATCCCCTCCCCCGACCGGCGGAGGCCCCGGGTGAGGCCGATTAGCTGCGGGAGGCCCTGGAGGCGCTGGGAAGGTTCTGGGCGATGCTACCGAGCTCCCGGCGGCCGGCAGCCTTTACCCGGTGCGCCAGGACCATCTCCGCCACCTCATTGACCTCGGGGACGCCGACCTCGGGCACCCCTCGGTAGGCGGCCAGCGCCTGGGAGGCCTTCCGGCCGACCAAATCGGCGCGATGCCCGTCCACCTGGAGGCTGACATTGAGCTCGGCGAGCGCCCGGAGGATCCCGGGCGGCATCACCACATGCGGGAAGCGCACGATGGCCTCGGCGATCCGGGTACCAATCTCGGCATCCTGCCCGGCGAACCGCTTGCTGAAGGCGGCCGGATTGGACTCCCACTCTTCGCGACGCTCCACGATCTGGACCCGCTGCCCGATGTCCTTGATGCCTTCGACATCGACCGTCAGACCGAATCGATCGAGCAGCTGGGGCCGCAGGTCCCCCTCTTCCGGGTTCATCGTCCCGACCAGGATGAAGCGCGCCGGATGCCAGATCGAAATGCCCTCGCGTTCCACCACGTTGACGCCCATCGCGGCGGCATCGAGCAGCACGTCGACCAGATGGTCGTCGAGCAGGTTCACCTCGTCGACGTAGAGGATGTTTCGGTTCGCCTCGGCCAGGACGCCGGGCTCGAACCGGCGCTCACCGCTTTTGATCGCCGCCTCGATGTCGATCGCCCCGACCACCCTGTCCTCTGAGGCATTGATGGGCAGCTCGACGACGCGCATCCGGCGGCGAGCGCGCGGGAGCGTCTCGCCGCGGGCCAACCGGTCCTGGCAATCCGAGCAGAGCGACTCGGTCGCGTCCGGGTCGCACCGGTAAGGACAGTCCGCGACGACGGTCAGCTCCGGAAGCAGGCGGGCCAGGGCCCGCACCGCCGTCGACTTGCCGGTACCCTTCTCGCCTCGAATCAGGACGCCCCCGATCGCCGGATGGATCGCGTTCAAGACCAGGGCAAGCTTCATCTTGTCCTGGCCGACGATGGCGCTGAAGGGATAGACAAACCGTTCCATCAGGCTGACCCTGTCCTTAGCATCTCACGCTGGACGCTGTCGACGATCGCACTTTGCGAGAGATCGAACAACCCGTAGTAGCGGCCGCCAAGGCGCTCGGCCAGGTCGCCACAGACGTTGAACGCATAGGCACCGTAGAGACTCGTCACTCGATTGCGGGGATAGCCCGGCTGGCTGCCAAAGTCCCGGGTGGAGTCGATCACCATTGCTCGAATGCCCTCTTGCTTGATCTGCCCGGCCATTCGCTGGGCCTCGAGGAGCGGCTCTTCGCCGAAGAGGCTGATGTTCCCTCGCCCATCGCTGATCAGCACTAACAACGGATAGACCTGCGGATCTCGCAACCGCTCCGTCTTGACCAATTTCAACCCGGTCATCAACCCGTGGGTCAGTGGCGTGGTCCCCCCGATGCTGAGCCGCTCCAAGCGGCGCTCGGCGAGATCCACGCTCGATGTCGGCCGCAACACGACGCGGGCGTTGCGCCCGCTGAAGGCGACGAGCGCCACCTTGTCGCGACGGACGTAGGCATGGCGGAGCAGCGACAGAATGGCTCCTTTGGTAGCCAGCATCCGCTGTTCGGCATCCATCGAGGCGGATGCATCGACCACGAAGACGATCAGGTTCCCGGTCTTTCGCTCCCGAACTTTCTGACGAAGGTCCTGGCTTTCCAGCTGGAGCTGGTTGGTGGCATCAGGCGCCGTTTGCCGGCGGCTGAGCTGGTAGGGCGCAGCCGCCCGCACGGTCGCATCGAAGGCCACATCGGTGACCTTCTCCACCTGCGAGCTTCGCACATATCGGCCGCGTTTCGTCTGACTTTTCGTGGAGGTCCGCTTCCCGGCCGCGCGTCGTGCCTGCCGTTCTCGGGGCAGGTCCAGCTTCTTGACGGCGAAGGTCCGCAGTTGGATGACCGCGTCCGCCTCGGCGTCGACGGTCTCGTTGGTCGGGGACTCACGCGACTCGGAGGTCGTCCACCCTTCGTTGGACTCGCCGCCGGACGCGCCTTCCTGCTGCGTCACGTCGGAGCGAACCGCCTTGGTCGTCTCGGTCGGCGAGGCGGCCTGGATCTGCGCCAGCTGCTCGGCTGCGCGCGACGCGAGCTCCTGCACCTGTACCTGCTTGTCGCTGAACGGCTCCCGCCGACGGTGCGCCAGCGCAAGCTCGAGAGCTTCGAGCACGTCCGGCAGCTCGACAACTGATCCGCCGCGCAGCGCGCAAATGGCCCGAGCCGTTCGGGCGACCACCAGGTCGGCGCGATGGCCGGCCACCGAACCATCAAGGCAGAGCCGAGCGATCAGCGTGCGGATCGGATCCGGGAGCTCGACCGCCGACAGGCGGCGGGTTGCCTCCTGCAGCAGTCCGCGAAGTTGCGCTTCCCGCTCCGCCCAGACACCGTGAACGGCCAGCGGGTCCTGGAGGAAATCGCGCTCCAACTCCATGACGCGCAGCCGCTGGTCGATGTCGGTCGGCGTGACGACGTCGACACATAGCCCAAACCGGTCCAGCAGCTGCGGCCGGAGCTCACCCTCCTCGGGGTTCATGGTGCCGACCAGGATGAAGTGGGAGGGGTGAACCACGGACATTCCCTCCCGTTCGACCACGTTGACGCCCATCGCCGCGGCATCGAGCAGGACGTCGACAAGGTGGTCGTCTAACAGGTTGACCTCATCGACATAGAGAAGGTTGCGGTTCGCCTCGGCGAGCACGCCGGGCTGAAACCGCCGGGTCCCGGCGCGGACCGCCGCCTCGATGTCGATCGAGCCGACCAGCCGGTCTTCGGAGGCGTTGATGGGCAGGTCGACGATCCGCATCGGCAGCCGCGTGACAGGCAGGGCCCCTGCCGTGGCGCGCCGCCGGCAGTCGTCGCAGTATCGGGAGGGAATCGCCGGGTCGCAGCGGTACGGGCAGCTCTCGACCGCGTCGTAATCCGGCAGTAATCGGGCGAGCGCGCGCACCGCCGATGATTTCGCGGTGCCGCGGTCGCCGCGGATCAGCACCCCGCCGATGGCTGGATCGACAGCATTGAGCAGGAGCGCCTTCTTCATCTGCTCCTGGCCCACGATGGCGGAGAACGGCAGCGTCAATTGGAACGGCACGGTTAGATACTAGCCAGCGGCCGCTTGATGAAAACCTCCCGCTTGGCGATGCGGGTTAGGGGAGCTACAGATCGAGTTCTTTGGCGATGATCTCGCGCATGATTTCGTTGGTGCCTGCGCCGATCGGGCCGAGCCGTGCGTCGCGCCAGGCGCGCTGGATCGGGTACTCCATCATGTAGCCGTAGCCGCCGTGGATCTGGAGCGCCCGGTCGGCGACCTTCACGTCGGCTTCGGTCGCGGCGATCTTCGCCATGGAGACTTCCTTCGTGCACGCTAGCTTCTGTGAATGGAGCCAGAGCGCGTAGTAGGTCAGCTGGCGCGCCTGCTCGATCATCAGCGCCATGTCGGCGATCTCATGCCGGATCACCTGCATCGAGGTCAGCGTCTTTCCAAACTGGGTACGGTTGGCGGCGTAGTCGACCGCAAGCTCCAGGCTCCGCTGCGCCGACGCCACCGCTGAAATGGCGATCCAGAGCCGCTCCCATTGAAAGTTCCCCACGGCCTGGTAAAAGCCCCCGTTCTCGTCGCCGAGTCGGTTCTCAACCGGCACGCGGCAGTCCTGGAACACCAACTCCGCGGTGTCCGACGCGCGCCAGCCCAACTTGTCCAACTTGC
This sequence comes from Candidatus Dormiibacterota bacterium, assembly GCA_036513655.1. Classification (GTDB taxonomy): domain Bacteria; phylum Chloroflexota; class Dormibacteria; order CF-121; family CF-121; genus CF-13. The sequence goes on from DATBYO010000124.1 coordinate 54,939, forward strand.
GTCCGACGCTGTAGCCGGGCGTCCCTCGTTCGACGACCAGGACTGACAACCCCTGATGGCCGCCCTCCGGCTTCGTCCGCACCAGGATGACGACCAGGTCGGCGTTGACGCCGTTGGTGATGAACATCTTGGTGCCGCTGACGATGTAGGCGTCACCATCGCGACGAGCGATGGTCTGGACGTGCGCGATGTCCGAGCCGCCCGACGGCTCCGTCACACCGAGCGCGACGATCTTCTCGCCCTTGATGGCGGGAGGCAACCAGCGCTCGCGCTGCGCGTCGTTGCCGAACTCATTGATCGGCGGTGTGGCAATCGCGACATGAGCGCCAATCCCCGCAGCCACTCCTCCGGAGCCACAGCGGGCGAGCTCCTCGAAGAGGATGGCCTCGTAAATGACACCGGCATTCGTCCCCCCGTATTCCTCGGGGTACTTCAGTCCGAGCAGGTCGAGCGCGGCGAAGCGAGCGAAGAGCTCCCGCGGAAACTGCTGCGCCGCCTCCCACGCGTCGACGTGAGGGCGGACCTCGTTCTCGATGAAGCGGCGGACGGTGCCCCTGAACTCCTCGTGCTCCGGCGCGAAGAGGTGCGAACGGGGCACGCTTACGTTTGCCAGTAGTTGATGAACTCCGGGTATTCGGCGACCGCCGCCGTTGCCACCTCGTCCGGTAGCCGCACGAACATGCCGCGCGCCTCGGCGAGTACCGTGCCGTCCATCAACTCCACCGCGCCGATCGTATCGATGGCACCATCCCGCTCACGGGCCACTTCCCCCCAGACCCGGAGCGGCTGGTCGATGGGGGCGGGGCGTCGATAGCGGATATCGAGCTTGCCCGTGACCAACCATTCCTTGCGGAGCGCACCGGTACGGCTCATCGTTTCATCGAGCATCGTCGCCAGGATCCCGCCGTGCAGGACGCCAGGGAATCCCTGGAAGCGCTGAGCCGGCTTGTAGTCGGCGACGATGCGGTCGCCGTCTCGCCGGAAGGTCAATTTCAGACCGGACTCGTTGCGATGGCCGCAGGCGAAGCACCGCTGGTATGTTGTTTCATCATTGAGTTTGTCGGGGTCTTGCACGGCCGCCGACCAGTTTATCAGCCGATCTGGAGGGAGCCCGAGCAGTGAACCGGCGGTCTGAAGCGATTGCGCAACTCCTGGAGACCGCGCTCTCGGAACGCTTCGCCACGCCCGTCATCGAGTTGCTGCAGGCCATGCCGATCCCCGTTGCCGTGATTGAGGCTGGGGATCTTCGCGCCCTCGCGGTCAATGAATCTATGGCCGGGGTGTTGCACCGTCCCGACCCGGCGGGCCTCACCCTCTCCGCCATCCTCCCTCCAGCTCATCCCCTTTCGGACCCTCGGCCGTTCCACTCGGTGGCCACCAGCGGCGAGCCCTTTGCCAGCATCGTGGTCATCGATGGCCAGACCTGGGAGTGGTTCATCCGCCCGCTCAAGGGACCGGGCCGGGCGGTCGAGCACTTCGTGACCGGTCTGGTCGCGAGCCCGGCGGCGCCACTTGACCTCGACGTCGCCCGGCTTCGCGACATGAATGCCGCCAAGACCGAGTTCTTGAACATGGCGGCGCACGAATTGCGAACCCCGTTGAGCGTAATCCTCGGCTACGGCTCCCTACTGGCCCAGGGTGGGCTGAGTGAGGAACACCAGAAGCTGGCCGGTGCACGAATTTACGAGAAGACGCGGCAGCTCAGCCGACTGATCATGGACATGAGCCTGGTCGGCCGCTTCGACGAGCTGGGATCGTCGATGACGCGCCAGGCGATCGACCTGGTCGGCCTCCTCGAGGACATCCTCAAAGACCAGCAGCGGCGCTTCGCCGACCTGGCCATCGAATTCGAGTTCGAGGCGCTCAGGGCGCCGGTCCGGGGGAACGGGTACTGGCTCAGGCTGGCGATCCGCGAACTGCTGGACAATGCCGTCCGCTTCCGGCCCGGCCCCACAGGACGGATCGACGTCAGCCTCTCCGAGGTTGACGGCAACTGGCGGATCAGCGTGCTCGATGACGGTTTCGGGATCGAGCCGCAGAACCAGGGGCAGCTCTTCAAGCGATTCGCGCGCATCGAGACCGATGCCAACCGCCACCTGGTCGGTATGGGGATCGGCCTTTACATCGTCCAGGAGGTCGCCCGCGCCCATGGCGGCCGGGTGCTGGTGGATAGCCGCCCGGGGGTCGGAAGTGAATTCATGCTCGAATTGCCTTCGGGCGACAAGGTGATAGCCGACCTGAGTGACAACCCGAAAGGCCGCGATCTATAGTTGAGGCGTCCTTTAGGACGTCCCCCATGCTGAAAGTGCTCGTGTTGGTGGCCTTCGGCTATTTGCTCGGTTCCGTTCCTTCCGGCTGGCTTGTGATGAAGGTCTATCGCAACCAGGACGTCCGCAAGCTGGGCAGCGGCAACATCGGGGCGGCCAACGTACTCCGCGCGGGCGGTCCGGGCGCCTTTGCGACGACGCTGATCGCCGACGGGCTGAAGGGCTTCATCCCGGTCATGATCGGCATCGCTCTTGGCCTGGGTGACAACGAGATCGCCCTGGCGGCGATCGGACTGGCGGCCGTGATCGGGCACAACTGGCCCCTGTACCTGCGCTTCAAGGGCGGGAAGGGCGTCGCGACGTCGGGCGGCGTGCTGCTGGCACTCGCCCCGGTGGCGCTCGTCCTCGCCTTGCTGACCTGGTTCCTGATCATCCGCCTCACCAAGGTGGCGTCGGTCGCGTCATTGAGCGCGGTCGCCGTCGGCTTCGTCAGCTTGATCGTGCTCCACCTTATCGGCTGGCAGGCGTGGCGCCCGGTGGGCTGGCCGGTGATCATCCTCGGGGTCACTCTCGCCGCCCTGGTCCTTATCCGGCACCGGACCAACATCGAGCGGCTCGCCAGCGGCCGAGAGCTGAAGATCACGACGCACTGATGCCGGAGCGACCAGCAGCGGCGCCGCCCCTACGGTTCCTATTCTTTGGCGCCGGCGCGGTCGGCTCCTTGCTCGGCGCCCGCCTGGCACAGACCGGCAGCGAGGTCACGCTGGTGGGACGGCCGCCTCACGTCGAGGCGGTCGCCCGCGACGGGGTGCGAATGGTCCTGGCCGGCAAGGTCAGCAGCCAATCGGTCAGGGCAGCGCGGCCGAGCATCGCGGAGGCGGGCGGTCCCTTCGATTACGTATTTCTCACGGTCAAGAGCTATGACACGCTCGACGCGATCGAGCAGCTTCAACCCGTGCTGCGGCCCGGGACGATCCTCGGCAGTTTTCAGAATGGCGTCGGCAACGAGGAAGCGATCGCGCTGGCATTGCCTGAGCAGGCCCTGGTTGCCGGCAGCCTTATGGTGCCCGTCAGCCTGGACGAGCCCGGGACCATCCAATTGCACTCGCGGCGCGGCGGGTTGGCGCTCGCTCCTGTTTCACCTGAAGTCAATGTCGCCCCGCTGGTGCGCAAGCTGCGCGACGCCGGCTTCAAAGCTCGCCGCTACACGGACTTTCGCGCGATGAAATGGTCGAAGCTGCTGTTCAACATCCTCGGCAATGCGCAGAGCGCCATCCTCGACCTGCCCCCGAGTCACGTCTTCGCCGACAGCGAGCTGTTCCGCTACGAGCGGGCCGCCTTTCGGGAGGCCACCGCCGTCATGAGCCGGATGCGGCTGGCCGTCGTCTCACTTCCGGGCTTGCCAGCGGCCAGCTTGCGGCGGGCCATGAGCTTGCCACCGCTGCTCGCCCAGATGCTGCTGGAGCCCCGGCTGGGCGGCGCCCGGGGCAACAAGATGCCGTCCCTGTGGTGGGACCTGAGCCGCGGCAAGGGCAGGACGGAGGCCGCCTATCTCAACGGCGCCGTCGTCGATGCCGGCCGTCGCTACGACGTGCCGACGCCGGTCAACTCCGTGCTCTGGGCCATCGTCGAGAAGTCGACGAAGCTTCCGTCGGAGTGGGAGCGCTATCGCCGGCAACCCGACCGGCTGAAAGCGCTCCTTCGAACGGCGTCAAAGCTCTAGCGTCGGATCGGGTCTAGGTTCGCGCCGGCGTTCGCGCACCGGACGACTGCCGCCCCACCTGGTAGAGAACCAGATAAACGATCGTAGCCACAATCGCTCCGGCAAAGAAGCTGAGGTCGCCGAATTGCGGGTAGTTCTTGGGAACCCAGCCGAGCGGGATGGGATCGGCCTGGTCCCAGAACGGATAGGTGGCGATGATCCCGGCAAGCATGGCAACAAACCCTTTCCAGTTGGCCCAGCCCGTGTCGTAGAAGACCTGTTCCGGGTAGCGGCCGCGGTGCAGGACGAAGTCGGTGATGACCACGGCCAGCCAGGGCGTGATCCAGTAGGTGATCAGCAGCAGGAAGTTCTCGTACTTGGTCCCCGGCCCAACGTTCGCCTGAAGCGCAAGTCCGATCACCAGTCCGATCACGCCGAAGACCAGGGCGGAGATCGCCCGCCGCCACTGGACCGCCAGGTTGATGCCCAGCGTAAGGAACGCCATCGATCCGGAGTAGATGTTCAGCACGTTGGCAGCGACCGCTCCGAGGGCGATGCCGAGCAGGACCAGAACCTGGAGCCAGACCGGAAGCGGATTGGTGAACTGCTCGGTAGGATTGGCGCCCAACTTCGAGATAGTGGCAGCAGCCGCGCCAGCGATCTCGAGCACGGTGCAGGAAACGAAGACACCCAGGCCTGCCGCCAGCGCGACACTTCTCGGGTTGGAGCTCCTGGGCAGGTAGCGGCTGTAGTCGGAGGCGAACGGGTTCCACCCGATCGCGTAGCCGAACGAGATGAAGACCGCCAGAATGAAGGCGCCGGACGCACCGCCAAACGGCACCGGTGCGCTCCCATTGAACCCGACTCCAGGGTTGGCCTTTAGCAGGATGATGATGGTGGCGAGCCCGAAGACGGCGGTCAGGTAGGGGAAGATGATCCGCTCGAACTGGTGGATCATGTTGTGGCCGATGAAGGCGATCAGGACCTGAGCAACGACGACGACGACGAAGGCCACCCGGAAATCGAGTGAGGCACTGTGGTTGCTCACGACCCCAACCAAGGTAACGAGGGCGAACGTGCCACTCACGCTGTTGACGATGAACCAGCCGAAGCTCGCGGTCAGCCAGCTCAGCCCCGCTGGTAGGAAGTTCCCGCGGAAACCGAAAGCAGCCCGACCTTCTACCATCTGCGGGACACCGAAGCGTGGGCCCATGGTGGAGAGGATGGCGTGCGTGATCGAGCCCATCAGGCTGCCCAGCGTGACCCCGAACACCGTCGGCCAAAAGCCGCCGCCAAACACGGCGATCGGAAGGACGCCGACGAACACGGTCGCGAACTCCATGTTGGGCGACATCCAGGTCCAGAACAGCCGAATCGGACTGCCGTGCCGCTCACGGTCCGAGATGTACTCGATGCCACCCGGCTCGACGGCCGTGACCTTCGAACCGTATTCCCCCTCGCGAACGGGTACGTGCGCGTCTATGTCAGTGGTTGTCGCCACAGTCTCTCCCCATTCCCCACTTCACTGATTGCCGGCTTCGAGCGAATTCTAGGTCGTCGACCACCCCGTGTCCAGCGCGTCGTTTTACACTTCCAACGTGCTCGATCTGCTGATCAACAACGCCCGGCTGCCTCGATCGGCCTCGCTCGTTTCGGTGGCGATCGAGGGCGGACGGATCGCGATGCCCCTTGCCCCCGGAACGGCGCCCCCGGCCAACGTGATCGACGCCAAAGGCGGCCTGCTCACCCCAGCGCTCGTCGAGCCACACATCCATCTCGATGCCGTGCTCACGGTCGGCCAGCCGCGGCAGAATCTCAGCGGCTCGCTCTTCGAGGGCATCGCGATCTGGGGCGAGCGAGTCAAGGACCTGACCGCTGACGACGTCAAGCGCCGGGTCGGCCAGGTACTGCGATGGCAGGTCGCCAACGGCGTGCTGTTCGTGCGCAGCCACGTCGACGTCTGCGATCCGGAGCTGCGGGCTGTCCGGGCGCTTCTCGAGCTCCGCGAGGAGATCGGCGACCAGATGGTG